>JBJSXB010000197.1:0-15263 GCA_046086245.1 Planctomycetaceae bacterium
GGCCGGTAGATTCCCGCGGGCCAGGCGATTTCCCGACCGTCTGCATCGACCGGTTGGGAGACGACGCGAAACTCCCACCGCGTCGGCGCGGTGGTGGCGAGCCAGATGGGCAGCAACCGATCGACGAGCCGGTGGACGCCGCCGCCGCTCACGCAGGCCGCGTAGACGAGCACGCGCAGCGGTCGCGATTCGGATTCGCCGGAACCGATCATGCCGCGGCTCCGGCGCTCGTTGCCGCCCCACCGTCGGCCGCCACCTCGTGGAGCACCGCGAGCCAACGCGTGGCCGCATCGCTCCAGCCGTAGGCGCGCATCGCGCGGAAGCGGTCGATTTGGGCGGCGACGAATCCGCCGCGGTCGCGGCCGATCCGTGCGAGGATCGGCAGCAGCGTGGCGGGATCGGCGGGATCGAAGAACGGCATCGCCGTCCCCAGTGAGGCGAACTGCTCGACGAGCGGGGGGATGCCGGAGGCGACGGCCGGGCAGCCGCAGGCGATCGCCTCCATCAACGGGAACGAACCCTGTTCGTACAACGACGGCACGACGGTGGCGAAGGCCCGGCGATAGAGATCGCGGAGCGTGCCGCGCGACACCTTGCGGAGCACGCGCACGTGTCCGTCGAGACGATGGCGTGCGATCCGTCGGGCGAGGTCGGCGGGGCAGCCGCGGATGCCGGTGAAGACCACCTGCCAGTTCCGTTGGCCGCGGCCGTGGAGCAGTGCCAGCGCGTCGACGAGAAACGCGTGGTTCTTGTAGGTCTTGAAGCGGGCCGGATAGAGGAGATACGGCGGCCGTACCCCGTCGGGCAGCGGGCCGTCGCGCTCTCCGGCATCGTCGTCGGCCGTGGCGAGGATGTCGGCGGGAATCGCCGGCGGGATTACACGGGTGCGCTCCGCCGGCAGACCGAGCGTGCCGACGAGGTCGTGGTGACGGATGAATTCCGACATGCAGGCGACGAGGCGCGCCCGCCCCACCTGCCGATCGACGATCGCGCGGAATTCGCGGAGCCGCGCCGGCGACATCACCCCGGGAAAGTGGTAGCTCACCAGATCGTGAACCACCGGCAGCGTGGGGCGGTCGAACGACTGCTCCACGCCGACGTACGGCAGCAGCCACACGTCGCACCCGGCGATGATCGCGCTCCGCGCCTCCGCTCCCGCGCGGTCGGCGCGCGTGATCCAGTCGTCGAGGAGCCGGTCGACGCGATGGGCCAATGGTCGCCCGGTGCCGGGATGGCCGACGAGCCGGCGAAGCTTGCGCCAACCCTTGAGCTGCGCGCGCGTCCAACGGCCGGGGCGCGATTCGGCCGCCACGGCGATCCGGCCGCCGCCGCCGGCGACCACGCCGTCGAGCACCTGACGGTCACGGGGATTGGCCTTGAGCGTGACGTGGCAACCGGGGTCGGCCGCCAGCAGGCCGCGGACGAGGTTGTCGACGAAGACGCCGATGCCCTCGCTCGGCTCGAGCGTGAATCCGTAGTCGCACCAGATGCCGATCCGCACGCGTCACGCTCTCCGTCCGCCACCGCGCCGCACCCGTCGGGGACCGGCCCCGGGGCGTGCCCGCGAGCGTGGCGGGGGGTGGTATCCCGCTGGCGATCGCCGGGTCAACGGAACCGCGCTCGGCGGTCCACTGCGCCACGTGACGCGGCGAGGGGGGCAAGCTGGGGAAGGCATCAGCCGCCATCCGCCGCAGGACCCCTCGGCGTCGAGACCGTCAGGCGAACAGTCCCTCGACGGCCACGCCCTTGCCGTCGGCGGTCGCGTAGAAGGGGCGTCCCTCGATCTCGAAGGCGGTTGTCGGACTGACGCCCAGTGCCGTGAACAGCGTCGCGTGGAGGTCGGTGATCGTCACCGGATGCTCGACCGCCAGGCAGGGGCGCTCGTCGGCGGTGCGGCCGTAGACCGCGCCGCGTTTCATGCCGCCGCCGAACAAGACCACCGTCGAGCCACCGGTGAAATGCCGGTGCTGGCCGTAATGTGCCGGCTCGAGGAGGAAGTCTTTGGGGCTTTTCGCCTGGTCGGTCGCGGTGGAGCCGGGCCGGCCCTCGGTGATCATGTCGCGGCTGAACTCGCTGGCGATCACCACCAGGGTGCGATCGAGCAGGCCGCGCTCCTCGAGATCGCGCACCAGCGCCGCGATCGGCCGGTCGATCTCGGCGTGCATCCGCGCCACCGTCTCGTGCCCGCGCTCGTGGGTGTCCCAGTGGAGGAACGGGACGTACTCGGTGGTGACCTCGACGTACCGGGCCCCCTGCTCGACGAGGCGACGGGCGAGCAGGCAGCCGCGGCCGAAGCGTCCGGTGTCGTAGCGTTCCTGCACCTCCTTCGGTTCGAGCGTGATGTCGAACGCCGCGCGTTCCTTGGCGCCCAGCAGGCGGTGGGCGTTGTCGACGGAGCGGAGCAGCGACTCCTGGTGGAAGTCGCCGACGAACTCACGGCGGGGGGAGGCGGCGAGCAACCGCCGGAAGTGACGGTAGCGGGCCGCGAACCGATCGCCATCCATGCCCTGCGGGGGGCGCACGGCGAGGGCCGCCTCCTCGGGGAACGGCAGGTTCATCGGAGCGAACTCGCTTCCGAAGAATCCGCCGGTGGTGAACGCCTTGATCTCCTCGTTCTCGCCGATCCCCTCGAGGCGCTGCCCGATGGTGATGAACGGCGGCATGGCCGGGTTGCGCGGCCCGAGCACGCGTGCCATCCAGGCACCGATGTGCGGGCAGGCGACCGTCTGCGGGGGCACGTAGCCGGTGTGCCAGTGGTACTGGTGGCGCGAGTGGAGGATGCTCCCGAGGTCGGGCTGCACGTGGGAGCGCAGGAGTGTGCCACGGTCGAGGACCGCGGCGATCTCCCCGAGTCCCTGGCAGACGTGCACCCCGTCGATCGCCGTGGGAATCGCCGGGAAGGTGCTGATCACGTCGGCGACCGCCAAGCCTGGCTCGAACGGCTTGTAGCGCTTCGGGTCGAACGTGTCGGGGGCTGCCATCCCCCCCGCCATCCACAGCAGGATCATCGCGTCGGCGCGGGGGACCGGTGCCGGGGCGTCGGCGGCGACGAGCCGTCGCGGTTCCGGGAGGGCCAGGGTGGCGGCGGCGGCGGCCGACAGGTCGCGGATGAACCGGCGGCGCGCCAGGGCGCAACGCGTGGATGGCATGGGCGTGCGGGCCATCGAAGGGTCTCCCCGAGCAGGCGATTCTGCTTCCAGGGTACACCAGCCGTCGCGCCGCGGCGGCGCCGGCGGCCGGGTAGATTGAGCGTAGCTCCCGAGGATCGGCCATGCCCGACGAATCGACTCCCGCCGGCGAACCGGCCGCATTCGAGCCCCCCTGGTGGCTCCGCAACCGGCACGCGCAGACGATCCTGCCGAGTTTCTTCCCCGCCCCCGGCGACGATCACACCGCCCTGCTGCGGCGTGTCGAACTCCCCGACGGGGATGCCCTGGCGGTCCACGACGACCTTCCGGCCGGCTGGGAGCCCGGGGGGAGGGTAGCGATCCTCTCCCACGGGCTCGCCGACCATCATCGGACCCCGCTGCTGGTGCGCCTCACGGCGAAACTCACCGCCCGTGGCGTGCGCGTGTTCCGCTGGGACATGCGCGGATGCGGCGCGGGGATGGCGTGGGCCAAGCGCCCCTACCACGCCGGTTGCTCGGAGGATCTGGCGGCGGTGGTGTCGGCGGTCCTCGGGTGGTGCGGTGCCGACGCCGCGCGTCCCGACGTCACGCTGTTCGGGGTGTCGCTCTCCGGAAACGTGCTCCTCAAGTATCTCGGCGAGGCGCCGCAGCGCGTTCCCGCGGCCGTCCGCCGGGCGATCGCGGTCAATCCGCCGATCGATCTGCTGACCGGCGTCGCCTCGATCGGTACCCGCGTCAACCGCGTCTACGACCGCCATTTCACCGGCGTGCTCGTCAAGCACCTTGAGGCGTGGTGGGCGCTGCGCCCCGACGCGGCGCGCCCCGCCGGCGGGCCGCGGCCGCGCACGCTCAAGGAGTTCGACGATTGGTTCACTGCTCCGGCGATCGGCTACCACGACGCGTTCGACTACTACCGTCAGGCGAGCGCCGCCCGGTTCATCCCCGCGATCGGCACCCCGACGACGATCATCACCTCGCGCGACGACCCGCTGGTGCCGTTCGAGATGTTCGCCGCCGACCGCGTCGCCTATCCCGCGTGCGTGCGGCTGGTGGCCACCGACCATGGCGGCCACGTCGGCTTCGTGGGACGTCGGGGCAGCGACCCTGACACGCGCTGGCTCGACTGGCGCGTCGTCGGGATCGTCACCGGCTCCGAGGCGTGAGCGCGTCAGCGGACGAACTGGAACTCCGGCAGCAGCAGCACCGTCCAGAGCAGATCGGCGACCCGTGCGGCGTCCGGCTCCGGACCCACGATCGCCAGCGACTCCTCCTCCTCGGCCGGCGTCGGCGGCCGCGCGAGGGCGGCCGCGAACAGCCAGCGTGTGATCCCGCGGCCGTCGGGGCCGTGGGCGGCGAGAATCCGTGCGCCTCCGGCGGCGAGGGTGTCGGCCAACGGCTGGGCATTGGCCAGCTGGATCGCCTCGAGCGTGGAGAGGTCGGTGGGGCGGCTGGTCACCACCTGATCGCGGTTGGGACGACCCAGCGCGCGTTGCAGCGGCGTGCACTTCACGAGTGCCGCGCGCACCATCGGCGGAGGTCGCTCACCGCCGCCGGGGGTGTCGCGCACTCTCGTCACCTCGGCGTCGGGCGTGTCGGGGGCCGTGCCGGTGAGTTGCCAGAGGGCGTCGGTGAACTGCTCGGCGGTGAGGCGCCGGGGCAGCGGACCGCGGAACGGCGCGTCGCCGGCCGTCGGGTCGGGCGCCGGCGGCGTGGCGGCCCCGTATGCGGCGGAGGTGCCGATGGTGCGCAGCAGGTGGTTCACGTCCCAGCCGTGGGCGACGAAATCGGCCGCCAGCCAGTCGAGCAGGTCGGCGCTGAACGGCGGCGTGCGCAGTGCATCGACCGGATGGACGATGCCACGGCCCATGGTCCGCGCCCAGACGCGGTTGACCAGCGTGCGCGACAGCCACCCGTTGCCCGGATCGGTGACCAGGGCCGCCAGTTGCCGGCGGCGTTCCTCCGGCGGCGCGGCCGGATCGACCTGCCCGAGTTCGGCGAACGGCCAGGCGGGCGTGGCGGCGATCCCGGTCTTCACGTCGCAGCGTTCCAACTCGAGCGGCCCGCTGGCGACGATCGCCGCCAGATCGTACGTCTGCCGCAGCGTCCAGCGATCGACGAAGCTGTCGTGGCAGCTGGCGCATTTGAGGTTGATACCGAGAAACGTCTGGCCGAGGTTCTGCGCGAACTGGATCGGCACCGTCTGGCTGGCGTTGACCGTGCCGCGCCACACGATCCCGTCGGCGAACCCGCGTGAGGTGTCGTCGGGAGCGATGAGTTCGCGCACGAAGCGGTCGAACGGCATGGCGTCGACCAGCGCCCGGTGCAGCCAGGTGGTGATCTGCCGCCGCCCACCGGTGATGAACCCGGTGCCGGTGTAGTCGTTGCGCAACAGGTCGTTCCAGAACGTCATCCAGTGTTCGGCGCGGCCGAGATCGTCGGCCAGCAGTTCGTCGACCAGACGCCGCCGCTTGTCGGGATCGGTATCGGCGACGAACGCCGCCACACGCTCCGGAGCCGGCAACAGTCCGACGAAGTCGAGGCTGGCGCGGCGGACGAAGGTGGCGTCGTCGCACGGCGGGAGCGGGTCGATGCCCCGTGCCCCCAGCGTGGCGTCGAGGATCCGGTCGACCGGATGGGTGCGCCCGGCGACCGGCGCGGGCAGGGTCACGGGGGCCAGCGCCAGCGGCGGCTCGTACGCCCGGCCGCGGAAGGAGAAGCCCGGTTCCCAGGCCGCGCCCTCGTCGATCCACCGCGTCAGCAGCGCCACCGCCTCCGGCGGCAGCGCCGCACCCTCCGCCGGCATCCGCTCGTCGGGGTCGGCGCTGGTGATCCGCCGCACCAGTTCGCTCGTCTCCGGCCGGCCCGGCACCACCGCGGGGCGGCCGCCGTCGCCGCCGGCGAGCGCCGTCTCGTGCGTGTCGAAGGCGTAGCCCCCCTGCCGGGCGCCGCCGGTGTGGCAGCGCCCGCAGTGGGTGCGGAGCAACGGCACGATCTCGTGGGCGAAGTCGACCGGCGCGGCGAACGCCACCAGCGGCGCGAGCCACGCCGCGGCGGCCCCCCAGGCGTCCCGTCGTCTGCCAGGCATCGCCCCTCCCGTCGCGTCACTTCTTCTTGCGAAATCGTCCGCCGTTGCCCTTGTCGCGCGACAGCGTATAGGCGAGGAGATCGAGCACCTCCTCCTCGTTGAGCGTGTCGATGAGCCCCTTGGGCATCAGCGACTGCGACGACGTCTGGATTTCCTCGACGTCGCTCCGCGGGATCGTCACCGCCTTGGTGGCGTCCTCGGGATCGGTGACGACCGTCAGCGAGTCGGGCGACTCGGCGACGATCCGCCCGGTGTATGCCCGGCCGCCCGCGGTGAGCACGATGCTCGCCTTGTACTGGTCGGAGATCACCTTGCTCGGTTCGACGATCGCCTCGACCAGGTCCTTCACCTGGAAGCGGCCCGCCGCCTGGGTGAGATCGGGTCCGGTCGAACCCCCCTCCTCGCCGAAGCGATGGCAGACGATGCACCGCGCCGCCGCGAACGCCTTCTTGCCGTGTTCGAAATCACGACCGGCATCGAGTTTCGCGGCCGCCGCGGCGAGCACCGCCTCGCTGGTCCAGACCCGGCCCGGACCCTCCGCTGCCGGCATCGGAGGCGCCACCCACGGCTTGCGGATGCCGAGGGTCTCCAGCGCCATCCGCTCGTTCTCGTTGAGCGTCGCCAGGCTTTCGGCCTCGATGTTGGCGAGGAACTTGCGGAAGCTGTTGCCGCCGGCCCACTGCCGCGCCCGGGCGAACCACTCGTAGTAGCCCTTGCGGTCGGCGGCGGTCCACGCTCCCTTGTCGTCGGCCGTGCGCAGCACGTAGGCATAGTGGATCTGCAGCAGATCGGCACGCTTTTCGAGCGCTGCCCGAACGGCACCGCCGTAATTGGCGTTGCGCTCGATGAGCCGGGCGAGATCGTCCTCGCGCGGGGCGAGATTGGTGGCCCCCGCCGAACGCGACGGGGCGGCGAGCAATCCCACAAGTTCGCCGACGATGCCCGGGGCGTCCACGGCGACCAGCACGCTCGACAGCTGCCGATCG
The DNA here is from genome assembly GCA_046086245.1 of Planctomycetaceae bacterium. Classification (GTDB taxonomy): domain Bacteria; phylum Planctomycetota; class Planctomycetia; order Pirellulales; family UBA1268; genus F1-20-MAGs016. Next base: position 7,200 of record JBJSXB010000197.1, read on the forward strand.
AGCTCGAAGTGTCCCGACGGGAACAGCGGTCGGAGCCGGGCCGCGATCCGCGCCGTGGCGTCGGCGGAGGGCATGCCGAGGCGCACGATCGCCAACTCGTAGGCCCGGCCGAGGTCGAGCTGCCGATCGACCGGCAGCGCCGCCGCGTCGATGCGGTCGAGGGCGGCGAGGATCGCCTCCTGGGCGGGCGGATCGGCCTGGTGCGCCAGCGCGATCGCCCCCTCGATCACCGCCAGCGGGTCGCCAGCCGCGAGCACCTGCCGCTGCCAGCGATCGACCGGCTGATGCTCGAGCGCCACCCGTGCGGCATAGCGGATGAAACGATCGGGATGGGCGAGGCACTCCAGCGCCGCGGGCACGGCGGCGGCGTCGGCCCCGGCGCGGTGGAAGGCCTCGAGCCGCCGGCGCAGCGACCGCGCCTCGGCGCCGCGCGGATCGCCGGCGCTCACCGGCGCGGTCGGCTCGGAGCCGGTGTAGCTGACGCGATACAGCTCCGATTGCCCGCCGCGGCCGCCGACGGCGAGGTACATCGCGCCGTCGCGGCCGATCGTCACGTCGGTGAGGGGCAATGGCGTCCGCGCGAGGAACTCCTCTTTTTTGGCGGAATAGGTCGAGCCGTCGGGCTCGAGGTGGATCGCATACACCGTGCCGAATGTCCAGTCGCAGATAAACAGCGCCCGCTGGTACGCCGCCGGAAACGCGGCCCCCGTGCCGAACGTGACGCCGACGGGCGAGCCCGGCCCGATGTCGACGACCGGCGGGAGGCTGTCGGGATACCAGGCGGGCCAGTTCGACGACCCGCTCCGCCAGCCGAGTTCGCTGCCACTGGTGGCGTGGTTGACGCGCGTCGGGCGATACCACGGCGTGCCGAAATCCCACTCCATGTCGGAGTCGTAGACGAACAATTCGCCATCGGCGTTGAAGTCGAAGTCGTAGGCGTTGCGGTAGCCGGCGGTCCACACCTCCCAGGTCTTACCATCGGGGTCGGTCGAGACGACGAAACCGCCCGGGGCGAGGATGCCGGTGGCGTGGCCGTTGGCGTCCCACATCCGACGGATGACGACGTCCTCGTCCCAGTTGGCGGGCAACCGGCTCGATGCCTCCGGAGCCAGCGTCACGCGCCGCTGATCGGGGCGGATTCCGCCCATCGTTTGCGGCGCGGTGACGTCGGTGACCGCGAAGGGCACCTTGGTGTGGTTGCCGCAGACGATGAACAGCCGCGTGCCGTCGGGCGACAGGCGGATCGCGTGGGGGCCGTGTTCGCCCCCACCTTCGAAGTCGCGGAGCTTCTCGACGGAGTCGAGCGTGTCGTCGCCGTCGCCGTCGCGCACCCGGTAGAGGCCGCTGCCGGGGCCGCCGTTGCAGACGACGTACAGGCTGTCGAAGGCCCAGAGGAGTCCTTGGGCGCCCGTGAGCGGCACCGGAATCTTTTCCACGACCGTCGGCCGCGAGCCGTCGGCCGCGGCGGGGGTGATCCGCACCAGCCCCTTGTCTCCCTGATCGGAGGCGAGGAGGCGCCCCTTGCCGTCGGTCCCGAGGCAGACCCAACTGCCCAGTTCGTCCTTGGGGACGACGAATAGCCGCTCTACCCGGAAGCCGGCGGGCACGGCGAACGGGGGCGTGGCGGCGTCGGCAGGCACGGCGGTGCCGGGAAGGATCGTCGGCATCACCTCGGCAGCCTGGTCCCAGCGGGCCGCGGGGTCGGCCGCCAGGCACAGGGCGGTGCCGGCCGTCAGGCAGACAATCGTGACGAACGCGCGCATGGGGCTGGGCCTCGGGGATCGGGAGGGAGTGGTGAGAGCCCGACTGGCCGTGCGGGCCCACCACCGCGGCGAGCTATGATAAACACCGAACCCTCCGGCGCGATCGCGAGCATGAGCGAACCGACCAGCGAAGGACCCCGGCGTTTCGCCGTCGGCGACCGGGTGATCGGTAACCCCGCCACGTGGCGGCCGAACGCCTTCGACTCCTGGGGCCGTGGCCAAGGGGTGGGGATCATCGTCGCCCCGCCGTTTCCGCTGCCGCCCGACGAGGTCGACGTCCGCTGGCCGGCCGGCCGCTGCTTCGAGTCGACCGGCCAGCTGCTGCCCGCCCCGGGCCCGGAATGAGCCACGTATCGGAAACGACCGTGGCGGCGGAAGGGCTCTCCGCGCGAACTATACTTGCCGGGTTCGCGTCCCGGATTCCCCGCAGGAGGCAGGCATGGCCCGGTCCATCCACCCGTCGTCGCAACTCCCCCTCGCGCTGCTTCTGCCCCTCGTGGTCGCCTGCGCCGGCGCCCTCGGTGCCGCCGAGGAGGAGATCCTCTGCCGCTGCCACCACGGCGCGTTCCACGCGCGGGTCGATCACGCCGCCGCCGCGCCGGCCAGGGGAGAGCCCGCGCCGCGGCAGTACGCCCCCGATCGGGCCGTCGACATGATCCACATGAAGATCGACTGCACCCCCGATTTCGCCCGCCACACGGTACGGGCGACGACGTCGCTGTCGTTCACGCCGATCGCCCGGCCGCTTTCCACGCTGCGGCTCGACGCGGTCGATCTCACCGTCCACTCCGTCCGCGCCGAAGCGGCCGGCGCCGCCGTGCCGGTCGGCGACGTCGTCGTCGCGCGCGACTCGATCACCGTCGCCTTTCCCGAGGCGATACCCCCCGGCCGCGAGGTCACGCTCCACGTCGATCACTCGGCCGAGCCGCGCCGCGGGCTCTATTTCCGCACCCCCGACATGGGCTATCCCGCCGGCGACACGCACGTCTGGACGCAGGGGGAGTCGCACGAGGCGCGGCATTGGTTCCCGTGCCACGACTACCCCAACGAAAAATGCACCACGGAGATGATCTGCCACGTGCCCGCCGCGATGACCGTGCTCTCCAACGGCCGTCTGGTCGGGGAGGAGACCGACGCCGCCACCGGACTCAAGGCGGTGCGCTGGCTCCAGGACAAGCCCCACGTCAGCTATCTGGTGTGCCTCGTCGCCGGGCACCTGGCGAAGCTCGAGGGGAAGCACCGCGACGTGCCGCTGGCGTTCTGGACGCAGCCGTCGACGGCCGCGGTCGCCGCCAATTCGTTCCGCGACACCCCGGGGATCATGGCGTTCTTCGAGGAGGAGATCGGTGTTCCCTATCCGTGGGTCAAGTACGACCAGGTGACGATCCAGGATTTCGTCGCCGGCGGGATGGAGAACACCAGTCTCACCACGCTCACCGACCAGACGCTGTTCTCCGGCGAGACCGAGAACATCCGCACCACCCGGTCGCTCGACGCCCACGAGATGGCCCACCAGTGGTTTGGCGACCTGGTGACCTGCAAGGACTGGAGCCACCTGTGGCTCAACGAGGGGTTCGCCACCTATTACTCGCATCTCCATGCCGGCCATCTCCTCGGCCGCGACGAACTGCTCTACGGACTGTGGCTCGATGCCGAGAACAAGATCCTTCCCAACGCCGACGACCCGCGGCCGATCGTCTTCAAGGGTTACCGCGACGCGCGGGAGCAGTTCGACTGGCGGGCCTATCCGAAGGGGAGCTGGATCCTCCACATGCTCCGCCACACGCTCGGCGCCGATCTCTACCGCCAGGCGGTCCGCACCTACCTCGCCCGCCACGCCTACGGCACGGTGACCAGCGACGACTTCCGCCAGGTGCTCGAAGAGACGAGCGGCCGGCCGCTCGACCGGTTCTTCGACCAGTGGCTGTACCACGGGCGCCATCCCGACTTGAAGATCGACTACCGCTGGCAGCCGGAGGAGAAGCTCGCGCACGTCACGATCCGGCAGACCCAGCCGCTGTCGGCCGATGTGCTCCTGTTCGCCTTCCCGGCGACGTTCCGCTTCGTGCTCCCCGACGGCACGGCCGTCGATCGGACCGTGGCCGTCGACGGCGCGGCCCATGAGTTCGACTTCGCGCTTCCCGCGCAACCCGTGCTCGTGCGCTTCGATCCGGAGTGCACGTTGCTGGCGCGCGTCGACTTCGACCTTCCCGAGGCGATGCAGCTCGTGCAACTGCAGCGCGCCGACGACCCGATCGGACGCATCCGCGCGGTCAGGGCGCTGGGCGCGAAAAAGACGCGCGGGGCGGTCGAGCGGCTCGGACGGGTGCTCCGCGAGGATCCGTTCCGCGGCGTCCGCGAACAGGCGGCGGCGGCGCTGCAGGGGGTCGGGAGCGACGAGGCGCTCGATGAACTGGAACGGTCGCTCACCCAGCCCGACGCGCGCGTGAGGCGCCGGGTCGTCGAGGCGCTGGCCGCCTTCTACCGGCCGCGGGTGATGGAGCGCCTCGTCGCCGTCGCCCGCGACGAAGCCAATCCGGCGATCCGCGCCACGGCGCTGGAGGGGTTGGCCAAATACGGCGACCCGCAGGCGCGTGATGCCCTCCTCGACGGGCTGCGGAGCGAGTCGTTCCGCCAGGAGGTGGCTGCCGGGGCGATCGCCGCCCTCGCCGCGACCCACGACGAGTCGCTCCTCGAGGCGCTGGTGCGCACGGTCAAGGCCCGGGGCGACGTCTTCCCGCCGCGGGTCCTCGCCCGGGCACTGGAGACGGCCGGCCGGCTCGGCAGCGAGCGGACCGAGAAGGAGACCGTCCGCGAGTTCCTCTTCGCCCACACCGCCGACCAGCGCCTTCCCGTGCGTTCGGCGGCGGTGGCCGCGCTCGGCGAACTCGGGGATCCGCGCGCCCGGCCGGTGCTCGAGGGGTTCGCGCAGCTCGGCGCCGACGACCGCGTCGGCAAGGTGGCGGTCGAGGCGCTGGAAAAGCTCCGCCAGCGCCAGCCGGCGGTGCCGCAGGAGGTGAAGGAGCTGCGCGGCGAGGTGCGCCGTCTCGCCGACGAGCAGCGGAAACTGCGCGAGGATGCCGATGCCCGTGCCCGACGGCTCGAGGCGCGGATCGACGGCCCTGCCGCGGCGCCTGTCGTGGACGGTGCCGCGGGCGCCGCGGTGGCGCCGTGACCGTCGCCCTCGGGCGGGGCGCTCTCGTCAATCGAGCGGCACCGCTCGGAACGCCGCCGACAGGAAGCGGAAGGCGCGGCTGACGTCGAGGCTGTGGCGCCGCACCTCGGCCACGGGATCGCCGTCCTCGAGGGCGTGCTCCAGTTCCTCGAGCCGATCCTGGAGGAGCCGCGACTTGGCGAGATGGTAGTCGCTGACCCGCCGGTGGCGGAGATAGCTGCCCACCACGAGGCGTCGATTCCAACTCTCGCAGATCGGAATCCATTCCAGCGCCCGCTGGGTGTCGCCGCTGAAGGCGGCGGTCACCGCCTCGGCGTTGGCCGTCGACAGTTCGTCGAGCGCCGTGGTCGCCGGGGGATAATAGGCGAAGCACCCGACGATGCTTCCGGCGACGATCCCCCCGAGCGCCGCCAGCGCCAGGACCCACGGGGGGAGGATGATGTCGTAGCGGCCCACTCCCCGCCGACGTGCCGGCGCGCGGGCGATCCAGGCGTCGAGCCTGCCGGTCCGGTCCCAACGTCGCAGCGCGAGTCCGAGCGCGGACAGCACCACCAGCCCCGCCGCGCCGACCCACTCGTGGGCCAGCGTCTCGACGCGGAGGCGGCGCACCATGTCGGCGACGAACCCGCCGCTCGGCGACTCCCCCGCCGCGTACGGGGCGCAGAAGCGGTCGAAGGCGTGGGTGTGCCCGGCATACTCGGCGTCGGCGGGATAGAGCGGCCGCTCGATGCCGTAGGAGAGGGCGAGCACCGCCGCGATCACGAGCACGAACCAGACGACCAGCTTGCGCCAGCCGTAGGTGATCCCCATCCAGGCGACGAGGCCGAGGTTCATGCCGGCGCCGAAGGTGAGCAGAACGAACGCCGCGCCGACGGAGTTGCCGTGTTGGAACATCGATCCCAACTGCCCCATCACCGTCATCGGGGTGGCGTAGGCGGGCAGGGCGACGGCGGTCATCAGCAGCGGCGCCGCGGCGTCGTCGTGGGCGAGGACGGTCTGCAGCGAACCGGCCGGGAGCAGGGCGGCCAGCAAGCCGACGCCGAGCAATCCGATGCCGATGAGCGGGGCACTCGGACCGATCGTTTCGCGCGCCATCGCCACGAGGATGGCGAGCATCCGCTTGATCCCCGGGGGGGCGGCGGCGCCTCGTCGAGCGGCGCGACGGCGTCGGGGAAGATCCGGTCGAACAGCCAGCCGCTCGCGGTGACCACCGCGAGGGAGCAGGCGGCGAAGGCGAGGATCATCAGCGGCTTCGAGAGTGTCAGCCCGTAGAGCAACGACAGCGGATCGAACAGCGGGCTCGACAGCGCGAAGGCGAAAATCGTGCCGACCGCGATACCGCTGGCGCGGAGCCGGCGGCACACCGGGATCACCCCCAGCGAGCACCCGGGCAGGAGCATGCCGATGAGCCACGACTGGACCAGCGACGCAAGCGAATTCGATCCGAACAGGCGGCGGGTGTGCGCCTGGCCGAGCAGGCGGTCGAACACGGCGGCGATGCACAACCCCGTAAGGATGAACGGCGCCCCCTGGAGGAACGCCTGGACGATCCGCAGGACGATGCCCCAGACGATCGCCATCGTTCACGGTTCCTCGTCGCCGCGCCCGTCGTCGCACGTCGCCGCCAGCGCCTCGATCCGCAGGGCGGTAGCGGTGAGGTCGTCGGCCACGGCCGCGGCGTCTTCGGGTCGGCCGGCCGCGAGCCGTGCCGTGTTCGCCGCCGCCAGCGCCGCGACCTCGTCCCAATCCTTTCGGCAAAGATCGGTGTCGGCGGCGAGTTGGGGAAGCCAGCGGAGAATATCGAGCAGCTCGACGCGTGTCCGCACGACGGTGTCGGCCGGGCCGGTAAGCGCCAAGGCGCGCGTCCGAATCGCCGGTGCGGCGGCGCGGAACCGGAGCGGATGGTGCGGCGGCCGCTCGTGGGCGTGCTCCATGGCGGCGTCGGTCGTGGCGTCCGACCTGCAGCCGGCGACCGCCATCGCCAACGTGCCCGCGGCGATCATTCCGGCGACCATCCCGGCAGGCGATCGCGGGGCGGCCGACCGGATCGGGGGGCGTCGGCGGCGCGGGCCGTCCGCGGCCGCAGGGCGCTGAAGCGGTGCTGGAACTGGGGGCACGGGCACCGTCCCTCCGGCGACGAAGCCACCCCGGTGGGTCCGACACGACCTCGTTGCAATTGCGTTGCGGGAAGTCTAGCGGAGTGCCCTTACCGCTGCCAGCGCCCGCGGGTCCTCAGCGCGTGCCACCCGCGCGCCGCCGGCGGCGGACGAGGGCCGCGGTCGCCGCGATCGCCGCCATCACCAGCGTCGTCGGCTCGGGAACGGCGACCAGGAACGTGCGGTTGCTGCCGACGTCGAAGACGGTGAACACGCCGTCGGGAGCGCCGGGGGTGAGGATCCGCCCGTCGGCGAGGAACGACGTGATGTCGCTCGTCTTGTCGCCGTCGAGCGCCAGCCCCCAGCCGTTCACCGGTCCGGTGCCGGAGAAGGCCTGGAGCGACAGCACGCTCCCGACCCCCGCGTCGATGATCAGCGACTTGAGACTCAGCGGCGTCTGGGCGATGAGGTCGCCGCCATTCTGCAGGAAGACGTCGCCTGTGATCGAGTCGCCCGCACGGGCGGTGAGCAGGGCACCGTTGGCGACCTGTACGCCGTTCACTGCCAGGCCAGCGGAGCCGGCGATCGCCGCGTTGGATCCATTGAGCGACAATTGTCCGCCGATCGACAGGGCCGTGTCGAGCGTGAGCACCCCGTTGACGAGGGTCACGGTGTTGGCGATCGCGTCACCGGGGCTGAAGGTGAGGTTGGCGTTGTCGAGGAACAGGTTCTGGATCATGTAAGCACCCGTTCCCGAGATGGCCGCCGCCGCACCGGTCAGGTTCAGCGTGCCGGCCAGCGTCAGGTCGCGGTTGAGCGTGAGCACGGAATCAAAGAGCGTGACGGCGCCGGTGATCGAATCGCCCGGGTCGTAGTCGAGCGTCGCCCGATTGCTGAGGATCAACGACGGCGTCGTATAGCTGCCCGCCCCGGTGATCGCCGCGGTCGAACCGGTCAACTGGATGACGTTCTGCACGACCAGGTTCGACTCGAGGACGAGCGTCGCGTCGTTGACATCGACCGTCTGACT
>JBJSXB010000198.1:0-3606 GCA_046086245.1 Planctomycetaceae bacterium
CGGTAATCGCACACGTTCATTCACCACTTGTCACAGTCGTCGGAGCTCGGCTCCGTGACCCATCGCAGCGAAAGGATCGTTCGGCATGTCGACCGCTGAAGCAACACGTGAGTTTTCCAAGGAAACCAAGGAACTGGGCGACCGGATCGTTGGGCTCACGCTGAAAGCCGCGAAGGAACTTTCCGACTATCTCGACGAGGTTCACGGTATCAAGCCGGCGGCTGGTGGCGCCGTGGTCATGGCCGCCCCGGGTGCTGGCGGCGGCGGCGGTGCGGCTGAGGCTGCCGCCGAGAAGACCGAGTTCGATGTCGTGCTGGAAAGCTTCCCGGCCGACGCCAAGATCGGCATTATCAAGGTCGTTCGTGCCGCGACGGGGCTTGGCCTCAAGGAAGCCAAGGACCTGGTCGAAGGGGCACCCGCGAAGGTCAAGGAAGGTATTTCCAAGGCTGATGCGGAGAAACTGAAGAAGGAGTTGGAGGACGCCAAGGCCAAGGTCGCGATCAAGTGATGACGCCGTTTCGCGGCTGATTTCGCTCGTTCGTGATTTTTTTGGTAGTTCGACAGGATTGCGGTATCATTTTTGCTGCCGTCTTTCCTTTCGCCGTCAGCCCTTCCCACTGCTTCGTTCATCGCCCCCCTTGCCTGTTTGGTCGAGCCCCCGCGTCCGCGGTCTGGTGTTGCATTTTCGGCTTGATCGTGTTCGTTCGGCCCCATGGCTGCTCGAAGCGATCGATGGCGAAGCAGCGTCGGTAACCCAGCGGAGGTTCGGTCTCTCGCCCCCGTAGGAGTCGTCGCACGTGCGATCTGTCGGCGCCGCGTTGTCCGGCGCCGACGGCTTGGGCGCGCCGGCTCCCCGATCGACCTTGACCGTCCCTCTGCGCCGTGAGGCTGCTGCATCGGGATCCACAGCCTTTCTGTACCGGTTCGCCGTCGCCGATCCGACTGCGATCACGTCGCCCCAGCGTCCGTTCCTGCCGTTCCGGGAGTGATCTGAACCATGGCCACGCACGCCGTCCGCCGTCTCCAGCCGACCGAGGTTCGACACTTCGGGAGCCGTCGGGCGAGCCATGACATGCCCGATCTGACGGAAATCCAAACGCGCTTCTACGATCGGTTCCTGCAGTACGAGGTGCCGGCGTCGAAGCGAAAAGACGAGGGCATCGAGGGGGTGCTGCGCGAGATCTTCCCGATCGAGAGCTACGACCGTACGGTCCGCCTCGAGTACGTGCGCTACGAACTCGGAAAGCCGCGGTACGAGCCGGATGAATGCCGCCAACTGCGGCTGACCTACGGCCGGCCTCTGCGGGTCTGGCTGCGGCTCACTCGTGAACAGCCGATCGAGGAGGAGGTGTATCTCGGCGACATCCCCATCATGCTCGGCGGTGGTGAATTCATCATCAACGGTGCGGAACGCGTCGTCGTCAGCCAGTTGCATCGTTCTCCCGGCATCGACTTCGTCGCCGACACCGAGTCGACCGACCGCAAAACCTACAACTGCCGCATCATTCCCGAGCGAGGCAGCTGGATCGAGCTCAACATCTCGAAGAAGGACACGCTGCAGGTTCGCATCGACCAGAGCGGAAAGTTCTCCGCGCTGACGCTGCTGCGGGCCATGGACCCGAAATACACCTCCGACGCCGAAATCCTCAAGTTGTTCTACAAGACCACCAAGGAGAAGGTGTCGGGCGGCCGCAGCGTCGTGAAACTCGAGGGTCGGGTTGCCGTCGACGACATCGTCTACCCCAAGGGCAGCGAGCGGGCCGGCGAGATCATCGTCGAAGCGGGCTGCAAGATCTCGCATGATCAGGCGGAGTTGATTTGCACCTCCGGCCTGACCGGCGTGGAGCTGATGCAGGAGCAGAAGCTTCCGCTGATCCTCAACAGCCTGCGTGAAGACGCCGACGAGTCGAAACGTCGCACGGCGGTCGCGCCGAGCCACGAGGATGCCCTCGTCCGAATCTACCAGCGGCTGCGTCCCGGCAACCCTCCCGCCGTCGACAAGGCTCGGGCCCTGTTCGATGAGAAATTCAAGGACACCAATCGATACCGCCTTGGCCGCGTCGGACGGTTCCGGATCAACCGGAAGCTCGGTTTGTCGGTGCCCGAGACGGAGATGACGCTCCGCCCCGACGACCTGATCGCCGCCATCAAATACATGCTCCAGTTGACCGAGGGGGACGGTCAGAGCGAGGTCGACGACATCGACCACCTCGGCAACCGCCGCCTGCGCACGATCGACGAATTGGCCAGTGACGAGTTGCGCAAAGGCTTCCTCAAGCTGCGCCGTACCGTCCAGGAGCGGATGAGCCTCAAGGACGTCACGGAGATGTCTCCGCGGTCGCTCATCAATCCGAAGAGCATCTCGGCGGCGATCGAGTACTTCTTCGGTCGGGGAGAGTTGTCGCAGGTCGTGGACCAGACCAATCCGCTGTCGATGCTCACCCACGAGCGGCGACTGTCCGCCCTCGGCCCCGGCGGTCTCAATCGCAAGCGTGCCGGGTTCGAGGTCCGTGACGTTCACATCTCGCATTACGGGCGGATCTGTCCCATCGAAACGCCTGAAGGCACCAACATCGGCCTGATCTCCAGCCTCGCGATCTATTCGGGGGTCGATTCCTACGGTTTCCTCGTGACGCCGTACCGAAAGATCACCAAAGGACGGCTCACCGACGACGTCGTCTGGTTGCGGGCCGACGAGGAGCACGATGCCTATCTCGCCCCGGCGGACGCCCACGTCGTCGACAACAAACTCGAGGGTGATTCGATCATCGCTCGCTACCGCGGCGACTTCGTGCTCGTCCCGGCCGCCGACATTCAATACATCGACGTGGCCCCGAGCCAGATGGTCGGCGTCTCGGCGGGTCTGATTCCATTCCTCGAACACGACGACGCCAACCGGGCGCTGATGGGATCGAACATGCAGCGCCAGGCGGTTCCGCTGTTGGTGACGGAGCCTCCGATCGTCGCCACCGGCATGGAACGCGACGTCGCGGCCAACTCGGGCCTCATCGTTCGCGCGGGGCGCAAGGGCACGGTGACATACGTCGATGCCGATCGCATCGAGATCACCCCCTCGTCGGGACCGGTCGAAATCCACCGCCTGCGGAAATACGTCGGTCTCAACGAGCGCACCTGCCAAAACCAGCGCCCGATCGTCGTCCTCGGCCAGAAGGTGGACAAGGGTGACGTGCTCGCCGATGGCGCCGCGATCTACCGCGGTGAGTTGGCACTGGGACGCAACGTGCTCGTCGGCTTCATGGCGTGGGACGGATTCAATTTCGAGGACGCCATCATCATCAGCGAGGAGTTGGTGGAGGACGACGTCTACACCTCGATCCACATCGAGGAGTACGACATCGAGATCCGTGACACGAAATTGGGCCGCGAGGAGTTCACGCGCGACATCCCCAACGTCGGTGAACGTGCGCTGCACAATCTCGACGAAGGAGGCATCGTCCGGATCGGCACCTACGTGCGGCCGGGCGACATCCTCGTCGGCAAGGTGTCACCGAAGAGCAAGACCGAACTGACCCCGGAGGAAAAGCTCCTCCACGCGATTTTCGGCCGGGCCGGCGAGGACGTGAAGAACGACTCGCTCGAGGTGCC
>JBJSXB010000199.1:0-9749 GCA_046086245.1 Planctomycetaceae bacterium
CCACGACATTCCGCTACTCCCCGCGCGAGAAACCCAAAAGCCCGTACATCTACATCCCGGCGAGCCAATACGGCCTGGTCACCGCTCCGATGACGTTCGCCGGGCTGACCGGGTCGTATGTCCCCGAGAAGGATTCGAGCACCACCTTCTTCAACCCCGATACGTTCCAAATCCTCTGTGCCGGGCGGGACGAGAAGTACGGCACCGATGACGACCTTTCCAACTTCTGGCCCGGCACACGGAAGGACTTCCAGGACGGCGTCAAATAAGCCGTCAGAGGTGAATTCCATGCCCGCCCACCGCGTTGCAACCGTCGCGATGCCGAACCCCGTCGGGCGACGGTCGGGGTTCACGCTCGTCGAGTTGCTGGTGGTGATGGTGATCCTGTCGATTCTCTCGTCGCTGGCACTCGCCGGCCTGGCCGGGGCACGGACCCGGTCGAAGATCGACAAGACGAAGTCGACGATCCGGAAGATCCACGAGATCGTGGTTCCGTATTACGAGAGCTTCGGTGAGAAGCGGGTGGCCGGGGCGCGATTCGTGGCACGTCCGCCCAACGCGACCGATGTGTTGCCGCTTTACACGACCTGGATCGACACCTCGGCCACACCGCCGAAGGCCTGGATCCGCGATGCCAAGACCGCGGCTGGCTGGGCAGGCCCATCGACCGACACCCGCAAGACGACGGCCCAGGGAAAGTTGCTCACGGTCCGTCTCCAGCAACTCCTCGACATGCCCGACCAGTGGGACGATGTCGTCGCCCAAATCGGCCAGCCGAGTTGGCAAAACGCTGCGGTGAACCCGGTGATGTCCGCCGCCGCAAGGCGCTACATGCAGTTTCGCTTGGGAACCACCGGTTTGACCGACCAGTGGGAGTCTGCCGAATGCCTGGCGATGATCGTGATGCGCGGTGGCTTCGCCGGGGATGCGACCGAGCAATTCCGGACGGATGAGATCGGCGACGTCGACAAGGACGGCGCCGCGGAGTTTCTCGACGCGTGGGGCAAGCCGATCCAGTTCATCCGGTGGCCCGCGGGTTTCACGATCACGAACCCCGGAACCCGTCCATCGGTGTCGCGCACGCTGCTCACCGGCGACGCGGTGGCCGATCACGACCCATTCGACCCGATGAAGATCGCTCCCAACGATTACCGGCTGATTCCGTTGATTTTTTCCGGTGGCCCGGATGGCGACGGCCTCGATGCTGCCAGCCCCGACAACAGCCAGGACTGGTTCGGCATCACCGCCACGGGCGCCGTCGTGATGAATGGGTGGCTGCCCCAGGGCGGCCCCGGATTGGGGTCGATCGTCACGCCGCAGCCCGCCTTCGCCAACAACGTGCCGCCGGGAGCCGTGTTCAACCCGAGGGTGTTTCAAGACTCGATCACCAACCACGATCTGATCACCAAGTGACCTCCCCGGCATCCGTGACCGCCATGCACCGCCCCATCGATCGCCGCGCCGGCATGACGCTCGTCGAGCTGCTCGTCGTGGTGGCGATCATCGGTCTGCTCGCGGTGACGGTGCTGCCCAATCTCTCGAACACCGCCGAAGCCCGGCGCACGCGCGAGACGGCCCGGGCGGTCTCCACCTGGGTGAGCAAGGCGCAGAGCCGGGCGATCGGCCGCACCGAGTGGGCGGGGTTCTGGATCATTCCGGTGAACACGAGCGCACCGTATGCCGCGGCGATCGATCTCCAACTGGCCGACGTGCCGGAGGTCTACCGGGGCGAGGGGCTCAATTCACGGGCGTTGGTCACGGCACCCGGTTCGATCAATCCGACTCTTCCGGTCCCCGCGACGTGGGCGTATCGCGAACTCGCGTTTCCCGCCATCGCGGGCACGCCTTCGATCGTCCTGCCAGACACTGCGGCGGGATCGAATGGCCGCTCCATCAACAAGGCAGATCTGGTCCGGTTCGACGGTACCGGTCCGTGGTTCGAATTGCTGCCGCTCACGACGAGCAATCCCATCCAGTTCGGCATCCAGTTCCGCGGGATTGGTTCGACCCAGGGCACGTCGGGCCAGAATCCGCTCAACACCCCGTGGCCGCTCGAGGCAGTTCCCCACTCCTACGAGATCCTCCGCCAACCCGTCCGCAGCGGCGCGACCTATTCGTTCGGCGACGGTCGCTGCATCGATCTCTACTGGTCGGGCTATGCGTCGACCGGCAACCCGGTCGGATATCAGGCCTTCGGTGTCAATCAGGCCAACGTGCCGTTCACCGCGGCGATGCCGATCGCCATCCTCTTCGACGCCTCGGGGCGAGTGCGGGAGTTGTTTCACCAAGGCAGCCGGTTGGCGGTCGAGGGCACCATCTTCCTGCTCATCGGGCGTGTCGATCGAGCCGGGCAGGTCTCCGTGCCCAACCCGGCGGCGAGCAACGACGATTCCACCGGCGCCAACTGGCAGTACGGCGACTCCTACTGGATCGCCATCGATCCCTCGAGCGGCGTCGCCAAGACGGCCGAATGCGCCGTCGGCACGGCCAATGCCTCCGGCGATGTCGCCGGGTCGCTGGCCTTCATCCGCTCCCAACTCGTGGCGGGAGGGCGCTGACATGCCGCGCGCACCTGGGCCATCCGCCACGCGGCGCGGGATCACCCTGATGGAGGTGCTGATCTCGATCGGGATCCTCGCCATCGGACTGACGAGCGTCGTGGCGCTCGTGCCGGCCGGCCGCTCGCAGGCGGCCCGCGGGATCGTGCTCGACCGGGCAGCCACGGTGGGGGCCAACGCCCTGGCAGACGCGATCACCGCCGGATTCACGCGGTTCGATTCGCTGACACCCGTCTCGGAGGACTACGACGAAAACGGCACCCTCGACGTGAATCTCGGTGAGTTCGATATCAATGGCAACGACACCGCCGACAAGTACGAGTCGCTCAGTGAGGATTTCAAGCTCGACGGCTCCGATCTTGCGGTGGATGACAGGAACGGCAACGGCCTCGTGGAGAATTTCGCCTTCGTCATCTGCGATCCACTCGGCCCCATGTACGTGGAAGGGCCATTCCCCAACGTCGGTCGACTACCAGTGCTTCATGTCGCGATCAAACAGCGTGGCGCCCTTTCACCGCCGAGTCGCAATCCACGCCCTCAACCTGGTGATCCTCAACCGATTCCACTTCCGGGCACGGGACGCTGGGTGTGTCCGTTCCCCGGTGTTGGTGGAGCGACCACGCGGATGGAACTGATCACGCGCGGCCGCGACGACGTGGCCTTCGACGTCGGCAACGCCGGCACCGACGATCCCCCGCTCAACCGACTCGATGCCGCCGGGGTGCGGAGTTTCGAGGGCCGTACCACATGCCTGTTCGCCCTGGCACGCATGGATACGACTCCATACTCGACCCCCCGCGTCTCACCACCGCTGCTGCCGGGTGAGTTGGCGAAACTGTCGGCGGTGGTCTTTCACAACCGAACAGGCGATGCCTCCGAGGCGCTGGTGCCGGCTGAATTCGCTGCCGACGGCTCGTTGACTGTGCGAGGCATCGACTTGCCCACCGGTCGCACCATCAAGGACCTGATCAAGCCCGGCGTCGTCATCTACGACGGGAAAAAGGTCTATGCCAGCAACCAACACGAGCGTTTCGCCCTGGTGACGATGGCGAGCGTCGAGAGCCAGCCGGACGCCACCGGCGCGCACAAGGTCTACGTCTCGTTCGCCGGCGCCACGCCGATGCCGGGCACCGTGCAGATCCTCGTCGATTCGGTCGGTCTGGCGGAACAGACGGTGGTCTTGGAGGGTGCGGGAGCGTACGGTCGATGAGGGTGAGGGGATCGATGGCGGTGGGGAAGGTGCTCCGACGACCGGGCAAGGGTCGGCCGGACAACCGGAAGGCGATCGCATGAACACCAACTTCGACCGCGCCGATAGGCAGCCCGCGCGCCGCGGCGTGCTGCTGCTGGTCGTGCTCAGCATGCTGACGCTGTTCATGATGCTCGGCACCGCGTATCTGGTCGTCGCCACCCGGGCGAAAGAAACCGCCCGGGCGTTCTCCCGGATGGCGATGCAGTCGGAGGCGCGGCGTGTCCAGCCGGCCGACATGCTCGACCGCGTGATGATGACCGTCGTCGCCGGTGGCACGAACGTCGTGCTCCGCTGGCCGGGCGCGACGTTCGCCACGGGTGTCGGCGGCTATCCGTCGAATCCGCTGCCCTCCGGCACCGCGTTTCCGTTCGAGTCGTTGCTCGCCGACAAGTACGGCGTCGGCCGGATGAGTATCAAGCTGCCGCAGGCGGGGGGCGGATCGAATACCGTGCAGGTGGCGACGACGATCACCGGCATCGCGTATCAGGCCGCGCTGGCGAGCAATCCGAGCGTGCAGACCACCGTCGGGGTCGTCGCCGGGGCGCCGCTCATCGAGATCCCCGAGTTCCACACGTTCGATCCCACGCTCGGCGGTTCCGGTTCGCCGCAAACTCCCGACAACGCCGCCTGGCAGGATCTCCCCGGCCGCGTGGTCACGCTCCTCGGGGTCGGTCAGGCAGCCACGAGCCACCGAATCGTCCGCGCCGAGTATCTCGGCATGCACAATGCCACGAAGGCGTATCGCTACCGCCTGATCGTCGACAACGGCTCGCGGACCCGCGCCTTCGCTCCGCCCCTCGACCCCGCCACGCCGCTGCCGGTGGTGATCAACGGCCGGGAATTCGTCGGCGACAGCCAGGCCGGTGCCACCGATCTCCACGAACCGTGGGACGGCTTCGACGACCGCAATCCGTTCCTCGCGCGGATCGAGCCCGAGTCGCTCGACAACGACGCCAACCCGTCGGTGGCCGGCGCCGTGGTCTTCAAGCCGTCGTACGTGCCCGCGGGCAGCGCACCGCAGGCACAGGGCTTCCTCGACCCCGCCGGCAGTTGGTTGCCATCGCAACTGGCGTCGTTCGGCGTGTCGCCCGTGGCCGACAACGACAACGACGGGATCAACGACGGCTTCTTCCTCGACTTCGGCCTGCCGCGCACCACCGACGCCGACGGCAACACGATCCGCCTCGACGCGTCGGTGCTGATGGTCGATCTCGACGGCCGTTTCAACGTCAACGCGCACGGGTCGCTCATGGAGCTGACCTACTCCGGGTCGCACGCCTACTGGCCCAATCCGCCGAAGAATCCACCGGCGGGCCAGGCGACCCAGATCCACCGCATGGGCACGCCGAAAGAGGCGATCCCGATGGGCTTGGGCTACGGCCCCGCGGAGATCAACCACCAGGCGCTGTTCGATCTCACCGGGGCGAAGAACGGCAACGGCTACGGCAAGGTGCGGAAGCAGCAAAACGAATCGCCGACACTGCAACTCCTCACCGGCGTGAATTGGACGATCCTCAAGTCCAACGGCGGCAAGCGGGCGGGCGCCAGTGGCAGCCGGTTCTCGAACGGGGCGCCGACGCCGCAGCTCCCCAACTGCGAGGGTCGCAATGGCCAGGCGGTCGGTCCCAACGGGCAGGTCTTCCAGCTCGACCCCACGCTGGCCTTCTCCACCACGGCGCAGCTCGGCGACACGAACGTCGCCAACTATCCCTTCGTGCGTTCCGGCCAGCCGTTCACCGACGACGCGGTCAGCCAGATCAACGACCGCAAGGTCGATGCCGCCACGGCCCAGAACAGCCCGAAGACCAATTACGGAATCCCGCCGCTGTGGTGGGACGGCGATCCCGCCTTCGACTGGTCGCGGCACCCGCAGGGCAAACCCGACCCGCGCGGCGTCTACAACTCACCCCCCGATCTCCACGGGCGGATGAAGTTCACCACCGGCACCGCCAACGCGAAGGCCAACGACGCCACGCGGTCGATCGTGCCGGGATTGATCTTCACGAAGGCGGAGTGGAAGGCGAAGGCCTCGGCGGCCGCAGCCGTGATCGACGACGTGGAGACGACCGACGATCCCTACGAGATCCCGCTGGGCAGCCGCGCTCCCCGCAACGGCTGGCTCGCCAATACCGGCACGAGCCTCACCACCGGCAACCCGTTCACCGCAGCCGAGCTCGAGAAGCTGCTGCGTCCCTACGACATCGACGCGGCCCGTCTGCCCGCCCGGCTCGAGGCGATGCTCGGCAGCGTCGCCGAGGAGGCACGGCTGCGGCTCACCACCGCGAGCTGGGACACGACGGCGATCACCGGCGAGGCGGCGCGGCGTATCGTCGGCTGGTTCGCGGCCGCCACCGACGGCGGCCGGATCGGCGGCGGCGGCACGCTCGTCAAGCA
The DNA here is from genome assembly GCA_046086245.1 of Planctomycetaceae bacterium. Classification (GTDB taxonomy): domain Bacteria; phylum Planctomycetota; class Planctomycetia; order Pirellulales; family UBA1268; genus F1-20-MAGs016. The sequence goes on from JBJSXB010000199.1 coordinate 6,205, forward strand.
GCTGCTCGGTGGCGAACTGGCGCGGGGGGAGCGTTTCGACCTCAATCGCCCGCTCAGCGGCGTGCAGCCCTCCGGCTACATGGCGACCGACCCCTATTACGTGCAGCGGCAGGTGTGGTGCAAGGACCTGTTCGTGGCGCTGGTGGCCCTCGATCCCGCCGCCGACACCGCCACCCGCGAGCGCTACGCGCAGTGGGTGGTCAACGCCTGCGACTTCCGCGACGCCGATTCGACGATGACCCCGTTCGAGTGCGACCTCCGACCGGAGGACGGGTGGAGCGTCGATGGCGACGCCGCCAACGTCGAAGGGGGCGTGGCCGACCGCCGGCTGGTGTGGGGCTGCGAGCGACCGGAGATCGTGATCACCGAGGTGAGCGCCTGGGAGGACGACCAGAACCAGGCGGAATTGTTCGTGATGCTGCACCGGCCGTGGAACGCCCTCGCCTACGGCAGCAACGACGACGCGATCGCGGCGGAGCCCTGCGACCTCAAGCTCGACGCGCTCACCAACGGCAAGCCGACCAATCGGATCGAGTTGGCCCGCAAGTCGAACAACGCCCCGGTCGATCCGACGCAGGGGGCGACCAAACCGGTGTGGCGGCTACGGATCGTCGACAAGGCGACGCAGCAGACCACCTTCGCCCGGCTCGACATCGGCGCCACCGCCGCCCGGCTCGCCGACGACGAGTGCGCGGTGCAGGGATTCACCAGCGCCGCCAACAGCCCGAAGATGGCGGCCGACTCCTGGCTGCTGCTCCAGGGCACCAACGTCGCGGGCAACACGATCACCGCCACCGGCACCGTTACGCTCAAGGACTTCAAGGTGCCCGGTATGGTGGGCCAGGTCGGCACCAACCGCGACGCCACGATCTATCTCGAACGGCTCACCGACCCGAGCGCCTCGGTGAGCGCCGAGGTGTGGCAGACCGACCCGGAAACGGTGCCGCCGCGCGACCAAAAGGCGCCGCTCTACCGGGTGGTGGACAAGGTGGAGGTGACGGTGGTCAACCGCTCCACCGGGGGCGGCGTGATCCCGCCGCCGCCGCAGGAGAAGAAGAGCCGCACCGCCACCGGCGCGACCGCCTTTTGGCGCAATCAAAAGGCCGATTTCACTCCGACGCCCGGTGACACGCTCCAATTCAAGCCGCTCGATCCGGTGGGATCGGGCAGCAACGCTCCGGCCTGGTTCCACTGGCCGAATCGGCCGTTCGTGTCGGCGGCGGAGTTGGTGTTCGTGCCCGGCGACAAATTGCACGACAAGGGGCCGTGGCAGCTCCTCGATTCCTACCGCCGTCTCGACGGCAAGACCAACGATCTGCCGACGCTGCTGCTGTTCGACGCCGTTCACGTGCCGACGCGGTTCTCGGGGATCCACACCACGGTCCCTGCCAGCGCCTCGGCCACACTCTGGACGCACGGCGGCATCGGCAGCCTCACGACACCCGTCAACCAGTTCTCGGCGTTCCGCGAGCCGGCGCGGGTCAACCTCAACACCGTGCCCGCCGACGACGTTTGGGACGCCGTCGTCGCCGGCCCGCTGGTGACCAAGGTCAACGGCAACCAGCAGGCCACCCCCGCGCCGCTCAAGAAACGGCTCATGGCACCCGGTCTCCAGGCGACGGAGGTGGCCGACTTCGCCGCCCGCCCCGCCCGGTCGATGGCCCAGCTCCTCGCCCTCGACAACAACCAAGCGATCGATCCCGCGCTGCCGAACACGCCGACCGGCGGCGCGAACGTGCCGCGCCCCGCCCCCGACGACTACAAGAACCAGGAACCGGGCCTCAAGGCATCGATCGACCTCAATCCGGTGCACGGCCTCTACACCGCCACGCGGCTGGCGAACACCGCGACCACCCGATCGCACCTCTTCGGCGTCTGGATCACCCTCCGCGAGATGGTGGAGGGGGATCCCGACAGCGTCCGCACCCACCGCGCCTTCTACGTGATCGACCGCTCGATCCCGGTGGCCTTCGAGCCGGGCAAGCCCCACAACGTGCGCGACGCCGTCGTGCTGCGGAGGATCATCGAATGACCCGCCGCACTCCCCCGCGCCAGGCTGCCTCCCGGGCCGGCATGACGCTCGTCGAGATGCTCGTCGCCACCGCGGCGACGCTGCTGCTCATGGCGGCGATCGCGCAGGTGTTCGGGGCGTTCGGCACGGCCGTCTCCGACAGCCGGGCGATGATCGAGCTCGACGGGCGAATCCGTACCGCCGCCTGGCGCCTGCGGAGCGACCTTGCCGGGGCCACCGCCCGCACGGTGCCGCCGCTCGATCCCGAGACGGGCGACGGCTACTTCGAGCTGATCGAGGGGCCGCTCAACGACTTCACCACGGTCACGGGGAACCCGATCAACCTCGCCAACTCCGGCACCGGCACGCGCTCGGTGCCGCTCGAGGCCACCGACGTGGACGACGTGCTCTTGTTCACGACCCGGAGCACCGACCCGCTCTTTCAAGGGCGATACACCGTCTGCGATGCCGCCGGCAATCCGGTCGCCCAGCGCACGATCGAGAGCCCCGTGGCGGAGGTGGCCTGGTTTCTCAGGCCCAATCCCGACAGCGCCGGGCCGGTGACCTACACCCTCCATCGCAAGCAGTTGCTCGTCGTCGGCTACGTGGGGATCGATCCGTTCGTCGCCGGCACTTCCGTGTGCACCCCCCAGACGACGATCGCCGCGGGAGCCCAGGTTCCCCCCAACACGGTGGCGATGCCGCATGCCTTCTTTCCCTGGACGCAGTTCTTCAACCGCTACGACATCTCGGCGCGGTTCGAGCGGAACGCGGGCGCCTTCATCCCCAACCGCACCGACACGGTGTCGCCCGGCCGCCTCATCCCCAACACGCTCGCCGACCTCACCCGCCGGGAGGCGCGGTTCCTGCACAACGTCGTCGGCGACACCGGCGGCGGGCGGTTTTCCCGCGATACTCCCAGCAATCCCAACTATGGCAGCGGATTCTGCGTGGCCTGGGAGGATCACAACTTCGACGGAGTGCTCCAACAGGCGGAAGACGCGCAGAACCCGGCCAACGGCCTCCTCGACGGCGGACACCTCGATCCCAACGTCATCCCCGATGGCCTCGTCTACACGGGCAACCGACTGGGGGAGGACGTGATCCTCACCAACGTCATCGCCTTCGACGTCCGCGTCTTTGACCCCGAGGCCCCGATCCCACTGGCGTCGGGGGCGGCCACTGCGGTGGTGCCGGGCGATCCGGGCTATGGGGCGGCGTATATCGCGGCGGCGGGAGCGAATCCTCCGTCATTCGCCTACGGCGCCTACGTCGATCTGGGCAACGGCACGCCGGTGCCCGGCTCGCAGCAGCCGGTGTCGCGGTTTTCCGGATTCGGCCAACCGCGAAGCGCTCTCCGCGGCTCGGCTGCCAGGGCCCGGGTCTGGGATTCCTGGAGCACCCACTACGAGACCAACGGCCGCAACGACGACGGCTGGCTCGGGGACGCGACGGTCGATCAGGGAGCCAACGGCCTCGACGACAACGGCAATGGCCGGGTGGACGAGACCGACCCGTCGGTCGATCTCAACGG
>JBJSXB010000200.1:0-15660 GCA_046086245.1 Planctomycetaceae bacterium
GTCGCCGGCAAGAAGTACGAGTTCTGCTGCCCGCCGTGCGTGGAGGAGTTCGTGCGGATGGCGAAGGAGACCCCCGACGCGATCCGCGATCCCGACTTCTACGTCAAGCGCGCCGCCCCCGGAGCGACGCCATGATCACCCGGCAGCGCCCCGCGCCCGCCGTCCCGCGACGTGCCCGGCCGGTGCCGCTGGCCGCGGTGCTCCGCGCCGCCGTGGCATGTGGCGCCCTCCACACCGCGGTCGCGCCGGGCCACGAAGGGCACGCGCCGCTCCCGTCCAAGGGAGTCGTGACCGACGGGGCGCGCGGCACGATCGCCCTCGCCCCGGCGACGCACGCCGCGCTCGGTGTCGAGACGGCGGAAGCGGAGATGCACGACCATCGGCCGCGGACGCTCGCCTACGCGCGGTTCGATCCGGCATGGAACCGGCAGGCGTTCGCAGCGACCGGCATCGACGGCCGCGTGTCGGCGATCCACGTGCGCGCCGGCGACGTCGTGCGCGTCGGCCAGCCGCTGGCGACGATCGAGAGCCTCGCACTCGAGGCGATCCAACTCGAACTGCTCACCGCCCGTGTCGAACAGGCGCTCGCCGCGCAGACCTTCGAGCGCATGCGCGTGCTCACCACGGCGCAGGCGATCGCGGTCCGCGAGCAGTCGGAGGCCCGCGCACGGCTCGAGCAGACCCGCGGCGCGGTGGACGTCGCCGTGATGAAACTGCGCGGCCTCGACGTGCCCGAGGAGGTCGTCGCCGCGTTGCTGCGCGATGCCGATCGGCCGCTGATCCGCTCGGTCGACATCGTGAGCCCGATCGCCGGCACCGTCGTGCACGTCGACGTGACCGCCGGCGACGTCGTGACGGCCGACGACCACCTGTTCGAGGTGGTCGATCTCGCCGAGGTGGCGGCGCGGATCAGCGTCCTCGAGCACGACCTGCACGCCGTCGCGGTCGGGCAGGAGGTGGAGCTGACGGTGCCTGCCTGGCCCGACGAGGCGATCGTCACCACGATCCACACCACCGGGATGACGCTCGACCCGACGACCCGCCTGGGCACCGCCTGGGCGGCCGTCGCCAACGGCGACCAGCGTGCCCCGCGGTTCCTGCCGGGAATGACGGCCCAGGCGCGGATCGTCACGGGCAGCGGTGCCCGGCGCGTCGCCGTTCCGGCCGAGGCGCTCGTCGGCAACGGGATCGACAAGTTCGTCCTCGTCGAGGAGGCGGCGACGGCCCGTGGCCACGAGTACCGCAAGCAGAACGTGGTCGTCGCCGCGGTCGCCGGCGGCCGCGTGCTGCTCGAGGATGGCGGCGTATTCCCCGGCGACCGCGTGGTCACCAAGGGAAGTCACGAACTGGGCACGTTCTTCGTCGGAACCACGCTGAGCCCCGGACCCGAGGCGATCGCCAACATGGGGCTGCGCGTCGATCGCGCCACCGTCGCGGTCGTCGACGAGGTGCTCGAATTCGACGCGGCGGTCGACGTGCCTCCCGGTTCGCGGTCGGTCGCGGCCGCCCAGGTAGCGGGGCGGATCGCGCGGCTGCGGTGCCGCCCCGGGCAGGTCGTCGCCGCGGGCGAGGTGCTCGCCGAGGTGACGAGCCTCGACGGCCTCGACCTCCAACTGCAGCTCATCCAGGCGGCATCCCAGCGGCGGCTCGCCGACGAGAACCTGGAGCGGCTCCGTGCCTTGGCGGACACGCAGAGCGTGCCGGGGCGGCGCGTGTGGGAGCAACAGACCGCGGCGCTCGCCCTCGCCGAGCGTGTCGAGACGCTCGGCCGCCAACTCCGCGGCATCGGTTTCGCCGCCGCGGAAATCGAGCGCGTCGCCCGGTCGGGCGCGGTGCTCCCGGCACTCGCCATCCGCAGCCCGACAGACGGTGCCGTGGTGCGGGTCGACGCCGTCGTCGGCCAGGTCATCCGACCCGACCAGCCGGTCGCGGAGATCCACGATCCGCGGCACGCCTGGATCCGCGGTCATCTCACCGAGCGGGAGCTGGGCCGGCTCCATGCCGCGGGGGATCCTTCCGGTCCGGTGCGGGTCCGCTTCACGTCGTTGCCCGAGCGGGTCTTCACCGGACGGGTGGTCCGGCGCGGCACCGTGATCGATGCCGACGATCGCACGGTGCCGATCTGGGTGGAACTCGACGTGCCCCCCGGCGTCGTGCTCCAGCACGGCATGTTCGCGCGGGTGACGCTGCCGGTGGAGCGCCGCGCGCCCGCACTGGCCGTGCCCCGATCGGCGATCGTCCACCAGGGCACGCGGGCCTATCTGTTCGTGCGACGGTTCACCGGCACCTACCAACGCCGTGCCGTCTCCCTCGGTGCCGCCGACGACCGGCTGGTGACCGTCACGTCGGGGTTGAAACCGGGCGAGATGGTCGCGGTGGCCGGCGCGGCCGACCTGCAGACCGCCTTCGCGTCGATCCGTTGAGACCGAGGGACCGCCGCCGTGCTCGACGCCATCATCGCCTTCTCGCTCCGCAACCGACTGCTGATCGCCGTCGCCGCGACGGTGGTCGCCGTGGCGGGGGCCCTCGCGCTCGACACGATGCCGATCGACGTCTTTCCCGACCTCAATCGCCCGACCGTGACCGTGATGACCGAGGCGCCCGGGCTGGCCCCCGAGGAGGTGGAAACCCTCGTCACGCAGCAGCTGGAATACCTCGTCAACGGGGCCACCGGCGTGCGGCGCGTGCGGTCGGCCTCCGGCATCGGCCTGTCGATCGTGTGGGTGGAGTTCGATTGGGGAACCGACATCTTCCGCGACCGGCAGATCGTCGCCGAGAAGCTGCAACTCGCCCGGGAGCGGCTGCCGCCCGACGTCACGCCCATCCTGGCACCCGTCTCGTCGATCATGGGGGAGATCATGCTCCTCGGACTGCGCGACGTCCGTCCTGCCGACACCGCCGCACGGGCCCGTGACCAGGGACTCGCGCTGCGCACGCTCGCCGAGTTCACGATCCGCAACCGGCTCCTGGCCCTCGACGGGGTGGCGCAGGTGACGGTGATGGGGGGCATCCTCAAGCAGTATCAGATCATCACCTCGCCGGCCCGGCTGGCGGCGCAGGACGTCACGCTCCGGCAGTTGGTCGACGCCGCCGCGAAAGCCAACGCGATCGCCGGCGGCGGCGTCATGGAGCAGGTGGGGCGCGAGGCGCTGATCCGCATCAGCGGCCAGTCGTACACACTCGAGGAAGTGGGCGCCACCCCCGTCGTGTGGCGCGATCCGCGCCCCGTGCTCGTGCGCGACGTGGCCGACGTCGAGTACGGCGGACCGGTTCCGCGCGGCGACGGCGCCGTACGCGTGAAGACCGGCGCGGCCGTCGACGGCGGCTCGGCGGTCATCCTCGCCATCCAGAAGCAGCCCGATGCCGACACGCTGGCGCTCGACCGGCGGATCGACGCCACCCTCGACCGCCTCGCCCCCGATCTCCCGGAGGGCGTGGTGATCGAGCGCCGCATCTTCCGCCAGGCCGACTTCATCCGCGCGGCGGTCGACAACGTCGTCGAGGCGGTCCGTGACGGCGCGCTGTGGGTGGTCGTCATCCTCTTCCTGTTCATGTGGAACCTCCGCGTGAGCGTCGCGTCGCTGATCGCGATGCCGCTGTCGATCCTCGCGACGCTGCTCGCGTTTCGCGCCCTCGGGATCACGATCAACACGATGACACTCGGCGGTATCGCCGTCGCCATCGGCGACCTCGTCGACGACTCGATCGTCGACATCGAGAACATCCACCGGCGGCTGCGCGAGAACCGCCGGGCGGCGCGTCCCGACCACCCGCTCCGGGTCGTGTTCCGCGCCTCGACCGAGGTGCGCAACTCGATCGTCTACGCGACGCTCATCGTCTCGCTCGTGGCGATGCCGCTGTTCGCGCTCGGCGGGATCGAAGGACGGCTGTTCGCGCCGCTCGGCCTCGCCTACGTCATCGCGCTGTTCTGCTCCCTGGCGGTTTCCCTCACCGTCACTCCGGTGCTCGGCTACCAGCTCCTCGGCCACGCCCGGCTGCTCGACGACGCCGACGACTCGTTCCTGCTCGTGTCGCTCAAGCGGCTCGACGCCGCGCTGTTGCGGTTCACCCTCCGCCACGCGCACGCCGTGCTCGTCGCCGTCACACTGGCGGTGGCGGCGAGCCTGGCGATGCTCGCCGGGATGGGGGGCGAGTTCCTCCCCGCCTTCAACGAGGGAACGCTGACGATCGGGGTGCAGACGGAGCCGGGCACCAGCCTCGCCGAGAGCAGCCGGGTCGCGGGTCTGGTGGAAGCGCTCGTGCTCGACGTGCCGGAGGTGGCGAGCCTGTCGCGGCGGACCGGTCGGGCGGAGCTCGACGAACACGCCGAGGGGGTCCATGCGTCGGAGATCGACGTCCGCCTGCGGCCGCACGAGCAACGCGCGCCGGGGATGCTGGCGGCGGCGCTGCGGCTGGTGCCGGGGCTCCACGGTTTCGGCGTGGAGCGTCAGGGACGGCCGCGCGACGAGGTGGTGGCCGACATCCGCGACCGGATCACGAACATCCCCTCGGTCCGCCTCAACGTCGGGCAGCCGATCTCGCACCGGCTCGACCACATCCTCTCCGGCGTCCGCGCCCAGGTGGTGGTGAAGGTGTTCGGCACCGACCTGGCCGACCTCCGCGAGGCGGCCGCCGACATCGAGAGCCGGATCCACGGCGTCGCCGGCGTCGTCGATTTGCAGGTCGAGCCGCAGGTGGAGATCCCGCAGGTGCGTCTCCGGGTGAACCACCGCGAAGCGGCGCGATACGGGCTGGCACCGGGGGACGTCGCCGAGTTGCTCGAAACCGCCTACAAGGGACGGGTGGTGTCGCACCTGTTCGACGAGGAACGCGCCTTCGCGCTGGTGGTGTGGTACGACGAGGAGGCGCGGAACAGCCCGGCGATCATCGACGAGACCATCCTCGACACCCCCTCGGGCCGCCGTGTCGCCCTCGGCCAGGTCGCCGAGGTGCTGGAGACGACCGGCCCCAACACGATCAACCGCGAGCACGTCCAGCGGCGGATCGTGGTGTCCTGCAACGTCGCGGGCCGCGACCTTGCCGGAGTCGTCCGCGACATCCGGTCGGCCATCGAGCCGGTCGCCGAGCGGGTGCGGCGTCTCCCCGGCGACTCGTTCGTCGAGCTCGGCGGCCAATTCGAGGCGCAGGCCGACGCCACCTTCCGCCTCACGCTGCTGGGAACCGCGGCGCTCGGCGGGGTGTTCCTCCTCCTCTGCAAGGCGCTGGGTTCGTGGCGGGCGGCCATCCAGGTGCTGGTCAACGTGCCGCTGGCGGCGCTCGGGTCGGTCGTCGCACTGCTGTGCGTCAACCACCCCCCGGCCGAGGCGCTCGCGGCCGCGCCGTGGTGGCAATGGCCGGCGGTGTGGGCGGCGGCGACGAATCTGTCGATCGCCCACTGGGTCGGATTCATCACGCTGGTCGGCATCGTCAGCCGCAACGGGATCATGATGATCTCCCACTACATCCACCTCATGGAGCACGAGGGGGAGCCGTTCGGCGCACCGATGGTGATCCGGGGCAGCCTGGAACGACTCGCCCCGGTCCTGATGACGGCGTGCACGTCGTTCTTCGGCCTGCTGCCGCTGTTGTTCGGAGCGGGGCAACCGGGGAAGGAGATCCTCTACCCGCTGGCGGTGGTCGTGTTCGGCGGCATGCTCGGTTCGACGCTTCTCGACCAGATCGTGACCCCGGCGCTGTTCGTCCTGTTCGGCGGCCAGGTGGCGAAGGCCACGGGTGCCGGCGGATCAGATCGGCGAGGTGCCCCGGACCGCCGCCTGGCGTCAACCGCATCGCTGTTCCGGGAGCCACAGGCCACGGATGACCTTCGGCCCAAGGGTGCCGTACCACCGTCGGAGACGGTGCCGACCCCCCCATGACGCGCCGCCGGACGGACACGTCCCCCGCGCGGCCCCGGCGCGGCTACGGCGCGGCGGGGAAGTCGGCCGCCAACTCCACCCACGAGCGACACCCCCCGTACGATTCACGCCAGGGAAGGACGATCGCCGCGGGCAGTGGAGTTACCGTCACTTCGAGGACATGGAGCTCGTCGCGCCAGCGGTGGAACCGCTCGTACACCACCGCGTCGGCCCACACGTGGCGCCCACGGAACGGCTCCAGTGCTTCGGCAGCGGTGATCCGATGGACCGCCTCGACGCGCGCCCGATGCGTGAGGACCACCTGCCCGTCGGGGGGGCGGGCGGCGTCGATCCCGTCGAGCAGGTCGCGGGCCGCCGGGATCAGGCTCTCGGCCGCCTGATGGAGGAACGTCGGCATCAGGAGGAACGCCGCGTGGTCGGGGCGAAACGCCCCACCGGGCTCCACGATGCCGCCCTTACGAAGGATCACGTCCTGGCGGCCGGTGGCGAGGGCACGGCAGATCACCGCCCATTCCTTGAACGCGGTGCGCGGCGTCTGCGGACCCGCGGGGCCGATCACGTCGGCGGTCATCTCAGCGGCCCGCCACCTTCGCCGGGGCGCGCACGTGGATCTGCTCGGCCGTCACCTGAATCACGGGGATCGCCAGCTTCGGATCGAAGACCGCCTTGCCGACGACGACGACGTCGCTGCCTTTGACGACACCGAACAGCTTCCGTGCGTCGATCGGCACCACCTGTCCGTCGGCACCGACGAACTGAACGGCGACCATCGGGGCGCCCGCCGCACGCTTCTTGCAGAACGGGCAGTTGTCGGCGTCGTGGCCCGGCTTGCCGCCGTGGTCGTCGGCGGGGATCTCCTGGAGCACGAACGACGCCTTCCCCTCGAGGAACGGCTCCATGCCCTTCGCGCCGATCCGCCCCGCGAGGACGATCGGCTGCGGCCCCGGCGGGGCGCCCTGCGCCGCGAGTTTGGCCTTCACCGCCGTCGGCGACAGCGCGCCTTCAGGCTCGGCGGCGAGCAGCATCCGCACCCGCGCCGCGGCGGGATCGACGTCGGCCCGCACCGCGTCCGGCCCCGCGATCACCAACCCCAGTGCCGCCACCACCAGCGCGCACGAGCCTGTCCGAGCCATCGGAGTCGCTCCTTCCATGGGCTGCCGCTCAAGTGCCGTCGCCGAGCACCCCGAGGGCCTTGGTGATCGTCTCCTCGACCGGTGCGAACTCGACCGCCTCCTTGCCGTCACCGTGGATCGCCGTGTCGAGCGTGTCGAAGGCGTCGAAAATCTGCTCCAGCGCCTGCTTCACCGCCGCCTCGCGCTCCGCCGGAAGCTTCGCTTTCCCGACCAATCCCTGCATGTCCTCGAGCAGATGGCCGACCGCGTGCACCGGTCCATCGGCCTTGTCCTTGTCGCCGGCGGCGAGCGCCGTGCGGACCTTCTCGACCAGCGCCTTCAATTCGGTCACCGCCTCCGCGAGCGATTCGGGATGCTGATGTTCGTGGCCGGCGGCCGCGTGGTCATGGTCGTGGTCGTGGTCGGCGGGACGCACCGCCGCCGGCCGCGGCCCGGGCGGGGGCGGCGTGGCCGGCTCGCCGCAGCCGGCGGCGACGACGACGACCGTCGCCATAACCGGCAGGGCGGCCAGCGCGTGCGGCAAGGCCGACGGAAACCATATCGACGGCTGCGGGCGGCGCATTGAAGATTCCTCGCGACGGAGAAAGTGGACGGTCGGCCGGCGGCGGGGTGCCGGGGAAAGTCCCGACGCGACCGGCCGGCACATTCTAGGAGGATAGCGGCGACGGCGGCGGAGCGGCAACGAGCAGGGGCATTTCGAAGCCGGCATCGGCGACCAGACAGACCAGGCCCCGGGCCGCGACCTCGACCGGCACCCCTGGGTCGATCAACGGCCCGCGGCCATCGGCGTGGATGTCGGCCGGCGGCGCCGCCGCCGTGTCGATGAACAGGCGCCACGAGAGCCGCGGAATCGGGCCGTCGCGCGGCACGCGAAACGCCCGGGGGTCGCCCGACGCGTTGGCGAACAGGAGGACGTGGCGCGGCATCCCCGCCATGCCGCCGAGGCCGTCGTCGTCGCGCGGCGCGGCCGGCTCGGGGGCACCCAGGAAACACGCCAGCGCCGCGTCGCCGGCATACCAGTCGACCGGCCCGCCATCGGCGGCGAACCATTCGACGTCGGGCAGCACGCCGCTGTCACTGCGGCCGCCGAGGAGGAACGAGCGGCGGCGCAGCGTGGGATTGCCGCGCCGAAAGGCGAGGAGTTCGCGCACGAAGCGCACCAGATCGGCGCGGCGGCGGGCGAGATCCCAGTCGAACCAACTGGTCTCGTTGTCCTGGCACCAGGCGTTGTTGTTGCCACCCTGGGTCCTTCCGCACTCGTCGCCCGCGGGCAGCATCGGCACCCCCTGCGAGAGCAGCAGCGTGGCGAGCAGATTGCGCATCTGGCGCTCGCGCACCGCGTGCACGTCGATGCGGTCGGTCGGTCCCTCGACGCCGTGATTGTCGGAGAAGTTGTTGTTGTCGCCGTCGCGATTGCCCTCGCCGTTGGCCTCGTTGTGCTTGTGGCGGTAACTCACCAGATCGTGGAGCGTGAAGCCGTCGTGCGAGGTGACGAAGTTGATGCTGTGACAGGGCTGCCGGCCGTCGTCGCCGTACAGATCGCTCGAGCCGGCGAGGCGGGTGGCGAAGTGACCGGTCTGCCCGTGGTCGCCCCGCCAGAAGCGGCGCACGTCGTCGCGGTACCGGCCGTTCCACTCCGCCCAGCGCAGGCTGGCGAACGATCCCACCTGGTAGGCGCCCGCCGCGTCCCACGCCTCGGCGATCACCTTGGTGTCGGCGAGCATCGGGTCCTCGGTGATCGCCTCGACCACCGGCGGATTGGGGAGCATGTCGCCGTTGCGGTCGCGCGACAGGATGCTGGCGAGGTCGAAGCGGAAGCCGTCGACGTGGTAGTTGTGCACCCAATGACGGAGGCAGAGAAAGATCAGCTCGCGGACGATCGGGTGGTTGCCGTTGACGGTGTTCCCGCAGCCACTGAAGTTGCGGTAGCTGCCACCGCCCTCGCCGAGCATGTAGTAGACGCGGTTCTCCAACCCCTTGAACGACAGTGTCGGGCCGAGTTCGTTGCCCTCGGCGGTGTGGTTGAAGACGACGTCGAGGATCACCTCGATGCCGGCCGCGTGGAGCGCCCGTACCATCTCCTTGAACTCGCGGACCTGGCATCCGGGCTCGTCACCGGCGGCATAGCCGCGGTGGGGGGCGAAGAAGGCGAGCGGGTCGTAGCCCCAATAGTTGCCCCGCCCGCCCGCGTGGCCACTCGTCGGGCGGTCGGGAAAGTCGTGGACGGGCATCAACTCCACGGCCGTGACGCCGAGCGAGCGGAGATAGGGGATCTTCTCGATCACTCCCAGGTAGGTGCCGGGATGGGCGACCCCGCTGGAGGGGCTGCGGGTGAAGCCGCCGACGTGGAGTTCGTAGATGACGGTGTCGGCGAGGCCGCGCCGCAGGTGGCGATCCCCACGCCAGTCGAAGGCGTCGTCGACGACGACGCACTTCGGCGGGCGCACGACGCCGTCGGCGGCGGGGAGGAAGCGTCCGGCCAGTGCCCACGCGTAGGGATCGATCAACCGGGCGCGCCCGTCGAAGCGCTGCCCCCGTTGCGGGTCGAACGGACCGTCGGCCTGGAAATGGTAGAGGCAGCCCGGGCCGAGCCCCGGCACGAACAGGCTCCAGATATCCCCCCAGCGGTCGCGGGTCGGATCGAAGGCGATCACCTCCGACGGCTCGGGGGCATCGACCGCGTCGTAGAGCAACACGCGCATCGCCGTGGCCGAACGGCTGTAAACGACGAACTGCACCCCGCCGCCGCCGACCCCATCGCCGAGGACGGCGCCGTAGGGAAGCGGATAGCTGAACTGGAACGAGGGCAACGCCTGGCGGGCGCGGGGCCCGGTCGCGGCTCGGGATGCGGAAGCCATGGTGGCGAGAATACCTTCGCGGCGACCGGAGCCACGGCCGACACGATCGGCCCCGCCCCGCGACGGGGCTTGCGGGCGGGGCCGGCGCGGCGATGATGCGGGGGTGAGCGGAGCCACCTACTCCAGCGCCGGCGTCGATCTCGCCCTCTACCGCGAGGGCATGGCGCGCCTGCCGGCGCACCTGCGCCGCACACAGTGCCCGCGCGTGATCAGCCCGGAGGGGGGCTTCGCGGCGCTGTTCCAACTCGACCTCGGCGGCCTGTTCGCCCGCGGCTACCGCGACCCGCTCCTCGTCTCCTGCACCGACGGGGTCGGCACGAAGCTCAAGGTCGCGGTCGCCGCCGGGATCCACCACACCGTCGGCATCGATCTGGTGGCGATGAGCGTCAACGACGCCCTCTGCACCGGGGCCGAACCGCTGTTTTTTCTCGACTACGTGGCGTTGGCCAAGGACGATCCGGAGTTGCTCGAACGGATCGTCGCCGGCATCGCCGATGGCTGCGTCGCCAGCGACTGTGCCCTGGTCGGCGGCGAGACGGCGATCCTTCCGGAGATGTACCACCCGGGCGAGTACGATCTCGCCGGCTTCTGCGTCGGCGTCGTCGAGCGGCACCGACTGGTGGACGGCACACAGATCCAGCCCGGTGACAGCGTCCTCGGGCTCGCCTCCAGCGGTCTCCATTCCAACGGCTACAGCCTGGTGCGCAAGGCGGTGTTCGAGCTCGGGGGGCTGCGCTGCGAGGATCGCGTGGCGGCACTGGGAAACGCCACCGTGGCCGACGTGCTCCTCACCCCCACCCGGCTCTACGCCCGACCGGTGCGGGCGGTGCTCCGTCACTACCGCGTCAAGCAACCGGTCCACGGGATCGCCCACATCACCGGTGGCGGGTTGGCTGAAAACCTCGCGCGGATCGTCCCCGAGGGGGTCGAGGTGGTGCTGGAACGCGGCAGTTGGCCGGTGCCCGCCGTCTTTCCCTGGGTGCAGGGGCTCGGCGGCATCGAGGCGGCGGAGATGGAACGCGTGTTCAACATGGGGGTGGGGATGGTGCTCGTCGTCGCCGAGCACTTCGCCGGGAGCATCCGCGCCCAACTGTCCGATCAGGGGGTCGAGGCGGCGGTGATCGGCACCGTCCGCGCGGCCGCCGCCGGGCCGAACGGGACCGAGCGGGTGCGCTTCGCCTGACACGGCTCGCGCGGCGGGCCGACGGCCCCCGGCCGTCAGCGGCCGGCGACGACGGGTCGCGAGGCGGTGCCGATGCCGGCGCCCCCCGCGCGCGACGGCCCGGCGCTGGCCAACGCGTCGAGCACCTGCTGCTCGGTGATCCGGTCGCGCAGCACGATCGGCGCCGGATGCGGATCGTCGGGTCGGGCCGCGGGGAAGATCGCCAGCACCGGAATCGACCGGCTCTGGAGGCTGGCGAGCATCTGCTTGATCTCCTCCGACCCGTCGGTGTAGTCGGCGAGGACCGGCACGACGCGGTTCTTCTCCACGGCCTCGCGCACGCGGCGCGTCTCGATCGCCGAAGCGAGGTTCATCTTGCAGGTGAGGCACCAGTCGGCGGTGAAATCGATCATCACCGTCGCGCCACGGCCGCGCAGCTCGGCCAGCCGCGCCTGCGAGAAGGGCTTCTCCCAGTCGATGACGGTGTGGCCGCCGGGCGCCAGCCAGCCCATCGCCACGGTCCCCACCACGGCGGCCAGACCGGCCGCCTGGACCCACCGGGAGAACCCGGCCGTGCCGGTCCGCTCCTGGGCGCGCCCCACCCACCAGCAGGCCATCCAGATGCCGATCAGCAGCACGAACGTCGGCACGAACCAGTCCTTCGCCAGGAAGCTGAAGAAGAACGCCACCGTGCCGAGCATCACGAAGCCGAGCAGTTCCTTGAACGTATTCATCCACGCGCCCGGCTTGGGCAGGAAGCGCACCAGGCCGGGGAAGACACCGACGAGGATGTAGGGCAACGCCATGCCGGTGGCGATCGCGCCGAACACGGCGTAGGTGACTGCCGTCGACTGGGTGAGCGTGAAGCCGAAGACCGGTCCGAGGAACGGACCGCTGCACGGGGTGGCGAGCACCGTCGAGAGCACCCCCTTGAGGAACGCCCCCACCGGCCCCTCCTGCGATTGCACGTGCCCCGCCCGCTCGCCGATGAAGCCCGGGATCGGCAATTCCCAGATACCGAGGAACGCCAGCGCGAAGGCGAACACGATGCCGATCATGACGATGTTGAACGCCGTCGAGGTGAACTGCTCGCCCCAGGCGAGGTTGGCACTGCCGAGGCCGAGGTTGGCCGCCACGCTCGCCGTCGCCAGGCCGAAGAACACGGCGAACACGCCCGCGCAATACCAGAGGTTCATCTGGAACACCTCCTGCCGCGCCCGACCCGACTGCTGGGCGAAGGAGAGGAGTTTGAGGCCGAGCACGGGGAGCACGCACGGCATGAGGTTG
Source organism: Planctomycetaceae bacterium (assembly GCA_046086245.1). Lineage (GTDB taxonomy): Bacteria > Planctomycetota > Planctomycetia > Pirellulales > UBA1268 > F1-20-MAGs016. The sequence continues at coordinate 12,317 of JBJSXB010000200.1, forward strand.
AGGATCAGCCCGCCGAGCAGGCCGAAGAGCAGCGCCTTGGGCAGCGACAACGCCACCGGCGTCACCGCTACCGCGTCGATCGGCAGGGGACCGGCCGCCGTCAGGGCCGGGCCCGAACCACCGTCGACCGCCGTCGGCAACGGTTCGCCGGCGGGCACCGCGGTGGCGAGCGTGGCCGGTGGCGCCGGGGCGGCGATCGCCACCGCTCCGCGGGCCGCTTCGGCGTAACGGATGTCGGCGAACCCGATGCCCATGCCGTGGGCCGGCGGTGGCAGCACGGTGGTCACGCGGATCCCCTGGGGCGGATCACACGACGTGTCGGAGCAGGTCTGGAAACCGACGCGCAGTTCGATCGGCACGTCGGCCGGCGCCGCTCCCTCGGCGGCCAGTTCCAATTCGAGTTCGACCGGCCCTTCGACGGCGCCCGCGGCGGCGAGTTCGGTCTGCGTCGCCGGCTGGACCCCGACGGCACGCACCGACCGCAGCACGATCCCTTCAGGCAGCGTGGCGGAGACGACCGTGGGCTTTCCCTGTCCGACCGCACTGGCGCTCGACGCGGCGGGGGCATAGAGGTGCCAGCCCTCCTCCGGCAACAGGGTCACCGTCAGCCGCCACGGAGCGTCCGGAGAGGCGAACGACCCTTCGACCGCGGTGTGCCCCTTGTCGGGCACGTGGGTGGCGAGGAGCCGCCCCGCCGGCGGGACCGCGACCGGACCCGGGCGGGGCGACGGAGCCGCGGTGGTGGTGGTCGTCGTGCGAGCCGCCGGTGTCTTGGCCGGTGTCTCGGCCATCGTGCTGGCCGGCGCCCCTGCCGCGACCTTCGCGGTGAATTCGCGCGTTTCGGGGGGAATACAGGCGTTGTCGCGGCACAATTGCACGCGGATGCTGCCCCGCAGCGGATCGCCGCCGCCTGCTGGCGCCTCCAGCGGCGCGCGCCACGTGGTGCGTCCGGAGTGCTCCTTGATCACGAGGCCCTTCCAGGGTGAGCCCGCCTCCATTTTCTGCACGCTGGCGGGCACGTCGGGCACGAACGGTCCGGTGATCCTCCAACCGGCCGCGCCGGCGACGTCGATCCGGGTGGCGAGCGGCCCCCCCGGCGCCTGGTCGATTGCATAGAGGTGCCATCCCGGCTCGAGGGCGGCGGTGACCGCCAGAACCGGCCCGGCCGGCGTCGTCTCGACTGCGGCGGTCACGGTGAGCGGGCCGGCCGTGGAATCGCCGGCAAGCGGATCGAAGGCGAACGGGCTCGGTGCGGGTGGGTCGACGGCCAGCACGCGGCCCCAGCCGGCACCGGCGACGATCGCGAGCAGGCAGGCGGTCGCGGCCCACCGCCCGCGCGGTGCCGTGCGGCCCCCTTCCGGGAGACGACCGCTCGACGGGTGGTGACCGGTAATGGGCATACGGCAGCGTGGGAGGGCGACCGTCGCGGAGGCGACCGTCCGATCGGTTTTTCTTCGGTCGGTCACCTATCCGCGGGCCGGGAAAAGTCTACCGGGTCCTGTTTTTCAGGGTCAAACCAGCGGCCCGCGCTCGAGCAGGGTTTCGAGTGCGGCAGCGAGAAGGGCCGCGAGCCGCTCGACGCGGGCGACCACCATCCCCCGATCGGCGGCGAAGCGACGTTGCTCGACGAGGATCCAGCGAAACCACTGATCGAGTCCGAACACGACCGCGGTGGCGATGAGCCAGGGCACGCGCTGCTCCTCGCCGCACGAGAGCGGCCGCTCCTCGCGGTAGGCCACCAGCGCGGAGGCGACCCCCGCCGAAAAAACACCCCGATCTTCGCAGTCCGCCACGGCAACCCAGTCCCCCAGAAGTCGCGCGATGTCGGTGGCCGGGGTATCGATGCCTGCGGCATGGAAATCGACGACCCCTCCGACGGTGTCGTCAAGCTCGCCACCGGGAGGGATCGCCCCGCGGCAGTCGCCCGTCGATGCCACGCTCGGCGCCGGCGTGTGGAAGAGCACGTGGCTCGCCCGCAGATCGCGGACTGCCGGCAGCAGTTCCATCACGGGAGGCCGCGCCGTGGCGAGCGACTGGAGCCAGCGGCGCACGGAGGGTGTGGCGACGAGCGGAGCCACCGCTTCCAGGCGATCGCCGATCGTGCGCCGCAACGGATCGGTGTCGCCGGCGGCGGGGATGGCGCGCAGCGCCTCCCAGGGCGACGCCACCATCCGCGCGGCGGCTTCGATCCGTCGGATCAGGGCGGGTGCCGGGCCGATGCCGCTCGCGGGCACCGCGCCGCCGACGATCGTGCCGGACATGGCGGCGGGCATCCGCGCCGCGGCGGCGTGGATCCGCGCCAGCGCCCGCATCGCCGCCGCGAGCTGCGTCGGCGCCGGGTGGGTCAGGGGATGGCCCGGCATCCGCACCGCGAGCTCCCACAACCGCCCCCCATGGTCGCGCACGAGGCTCGCCGGGAGCGTCCGCGGCCGGACCGATCGTCCGACCGGCGCGGTGGTCGAGGCGTGGGAACGTGCCGCCACGAGCCGGGGAATGAACGGCAAGCCGGCAGCGGCGAGGTGATCGACGAGCTCGTGGACGAACACCGCCTGTTCGACGGTCGCGCGCTCGGCGAACGCCTTGAGCACCAGTTCGACCCCCTCGACATCGCGCACGGCGTACACGGGCGATCCGCTCAACCCGCCACCGAGCGGCGGGCCGACGTGGTCGGCGGGCAGGTCGGGAAACCAGTGCCGGCGAAGCACGGCCAGGGGGTCGGACAAGCTCATCGCAGCGATCCTGCCCGAAGGTCCCGGGCCGACGCACGGGCGACGGTCGCGGTATCGGCTCACCCTGGGGCGGCGGCGTGCCGAGCCGCCGCGTTTGATCCCACGTGGCCACCGGCCGCCGGCCGGCCGCGGGCCGTGGTTTCGAACGTCAACGTAAACAGCGCGCGTTACGGCGCGTAGTAGGGGGTGAGGCGGCACACGGGCGGAGCGACCCAATGGCCAGCGGCACCCACGACGACCACCCCCCGCGCCGCCGCGGCGCCCGGACAGGCAGCGACGCACCACCCCACGGCGCCGCCGACGGTGGCCCGGCTGCCGTGGATGGCGATGCCGGCGGCGGCGACATCGGACGGCTCGTGGATCAACTCGCCGCCGCGGTGCGCATCGAACCACGCGACTACCAAACACGGGTCGTCGGGCGGGTGATCGAGATGCTGTCGCGCCCGCACACCGACCACGGCATGCACCTCCCCACCGCCCGGTCGGTGCTCGTCGAGAGCCCCACCGGCAGCGGCAAGACGGTGATGGCCCTGCTGGTCGCCAAATGGGCGCAGGAACGGCTCGGGTTGCGCGTGGTGTGGACGGCGATGCGGCGCACGCTCCTCGAGCAGGCCC
>JBJSXB010000201.1:0-8515 GCA_046086245.1 Planctomycetaceae bacterium
ATCAGTCGCGCGGCGTGTCGATCGGTGCCGATCGCTGGTGCGAACGGATCGCCGGTGTGCGAAACGCTTGGTCGTGATCGTGGCGGATGGGGCGTCAAAGGAGCGGCGGTCGCTCCCCTTCACCCCCGACAAGGTGCTCCATGCTCGTGTTGTCGCGAAAAAAAGACGAGAGCATCGTCATCAACAACGAGATCACGATCGTTGTCGTCGAAATCCGCGGCGACAAGGTTCGTTTGGGCATCGAGGCGCCCAAGGACGTACCGGTGCATCGTCGTGAGGTGTTCGACGCGATCGCCCGCGACGGGGTCGGCACGGTATCGTCTCCCTCCCCGACGACGAGCGGCGAGGCGAAGGCCGAACAGGCTGTCGGCGACCGCTTGTCCGACGACGGTCGACGGACCGACACCGGATGCATGGCGGAAGAAGTCGTCGACGTTCCGGTAGCTCCGGAAGCGTCGCCGCCGGCATCCTGACGCTCGGCCGCCGGCCCCTGGCATGTATCCGCTCGCTCATCAGGGGCACCGCGCGGCGCCGGATTCGTCGATACACTCGGCGGCGTCGACAGCGAGCGGATGATCGGCCCCTGCCCGCCGAGCCATCGGCCATCGGTTGCCCGACGCGTTTCCCACCGCGAACGAGCAACCGACTTGCCGGGCCAACTCCCAGGCACGACAATGCTGCGGCGGAGAGATGCTGCCGCTCATCGTCGGCCCCGTCGTCTAGAGGCCTAGGACACGGGCCTTTCAAGCCTGCAACACGGGTTCGAATCCCGTCGGGGTCATTCGTCGATCGCGGCTCGACCAAGCCCTTCCCGGCCGACGCCGTCGTCGGCCGGGAAGGCCGCACGTACTCCGCGGGTGTTCGACGGCACACGACAGCCTGGTCATAGAAGGGCCTGTTGGTCCGTGCCCCTCTTCGTAAACGGGCCTGTTCGTCCACGCGCCTGTTCATCCAACGGCCCGACCATTCCGAGGCTCGATCAGACGGAGGCTTGATCATGACGACCGGGCCGTTCAAGGCGGGTTCGGATAGTCCCGTACAGACGGCGCCCGGACAGTACGACGCCGTGCTGGTCGTGTCGTTCGGTGGTCCGAATGGGCCCGACGACGTGATGCCATTTCTCGAAAACGTGCTTCGCGGCCGACCGGTGCCCCGCGAACGGATGCTCGAGGTCGCCGAGCACTACCAGCATTTCGGCGGGCGCAGCCCGATCAACGAACAGAACCTGGCGCTGATCGCCGCGCTACGCGACGAACTGGATCGTCGGGGCCCGCAGTTGCCGATCTACTGGGGCAACCGGAATTGGCATCCGTTTCTCGCCGATACGCTGAGACGCATGACGGCCGATGGCGTGCGCCGCGCGCTCGCTTTGGTCACGAGCGGATTCAGCTGTTATTCGGGCTGCCGACAGTACCGGGAGAACATCGCCGCGGCATCCGCCGCGATCGGTGACGGTGCGCCACAGATCGACAAAATCCGGGTGTTTTTCAACCATCCCGGGTTCGTCACGACGATGGCGGACCATCTGCGCGCCGCGTTTCAGTCGCTCGGACCGGCGGCCGGGCGGCGGCCGGTGTTGTTTACCGCGCACAGCATCCCGACCGCGATGGCGGACACAAGCCGGTACGTCGAGCAACTCACGGAATCGTCGCGTCTCGTCGCCGAGGCCGCGGGAACGGGCGACTGGCGCCTCGTCTACCAAAGTCGCAGCGGGCCGCCCACGCAGCCCTGGCTCGAGCCCGACGTGTGTGACGCGATCCGCGCGTTGCATGCCGGGGGCACGTCGGAAGTGATACTCGTCCCGATCGGCTTCATCTCCGACCACATGGAGGTGCTCTACGACCTCGACACCGAAGCGGCGGCGCTGTGCCGGACCCTCGGCATCCGCATGGCACGGGCGGCGACCGCTGGCACGGCGCCGGCGTTCATCGCGATGCTCCGCGATCTGATCGCCGAACGACATGAATCGTGGCCGGACCGGTCAGCCGTTGGACGCTTCCCCGCGAGTCACGACGTCTGTCCGGCCGACTGCTGCCCGGCGCCCGCCGGCCGGCCGGCCGGCGTTACGCGGCATCCATCATGACCAGTGCCCGGACCTCGCGTGCTCCCGCATCCGCCGGTGGCGGGCCGTGGCGCGGCGAGTGCGTCAGCCTCGTTCACGGCTTCCTCGCCAACCGGATGATGCTGTCGCTGCTCGCGCTGCGGTTCCGTCGGCACGGTTACCACACGGCGATCTGGGGCTACCGCAACATGTGTTGCTCGATCATGGTGCATGCCCGCCGCTACGCGGAGGAATTGCGGAGGCTCGACCACGCCCCCGACCACGATCGTCTCCATCTCGTGACGCACAGTATGGGGTGCATCATCGCCCGGGCGGCGTTGACGATCTATCGACCCGCGAAACTCGGGCGATTCGTGATGCTCGCCCCGCCGAATCGCGGTTCGGCCGTGGCCACCGCAGCGGAAGGTTTGTTCGGCCGGCTCTTCCAGCCGGTCGCGGAACTGACCACGGCGGAAGAGAGCTTCGTCAATTCGCTGCCCAATCCGCAAGGTGTCGCGATCGGGGTGATCGCCGCCGGATACGACGCGCTCATCGCGCCGCACGCCACGCGGCCCGACGTGCCCCACGACCACGTCACGGTGCCCTGCCTCCATTCGAGCCTCCTCTACCGCCGTGATGCCGCCGAACTGGCGGCGGCGTTCCTCGCGAGCGGGCTGTTTCCGACGCCGGCCACGCGCTGTGGCGACCCGCGCGGCGGTCTCGCGGCGGAGCGACGGGGTGAGGTGGCCGGGTGAATCGATCCGCGCGGCCTCTGGGTTCGTCGCCGGTACGCGTCGGGCCTGCCCACTCGCGGCGGTCCAGATGCACTACAACGTTCTCCAGCGCTGACCGGCTTGGATTCTCTGTACCAGGCGATATGAGGGCTCAGGGTTGGGTCTGACCGAGGCAGACAGCCGCGTGTGCGGCTGGAGCCGAGGCCTTGGCCGAGGCGGAAGCCGCACACGCGGCGGCGAACCCGGCCGGGGTCTGGTAACCGAGAGAGCTGTGAGGCCTCCGGTGGTTGTAGTCGTCCGTCCAGGCCGCCGTGATCGCCCTGGCATCGCGAAGGCCGTCGAAGACCTCCAGGGCCAGGCACTCGTCACGGAATCGACTGTGGAAGCTCTCGGCGTAGCCGTTCTCCCATGGGCTGCCGGGCTCGATGTAGAGCGTCGAGACGCCGACACGACCGAGCCAGGCCCGAAGCTCGTTGGCGATGAACTCCGGGCCGTTGTCGCTGCGGATGTGCTTTGGCACGCCTCGCATCGCGAACAGCTCGGCCAGCGTGTCGATGACGTCGCTGCTCGTGATCCCGCGATCGACCTTCAGCGTGAGGCACTCCCGCGTGTACTCGTCGATCACCGAGAGCCACTTCAGCTGGCTGCCGCTCTCCGTGCGATCGAAGATGAAGTCCCAGCACCATACGTCGTTCGGGCTCTCGGCGCGTCGCCGATGGCAGGCGTTCCTGCTCGTGCCCAAACGGCGCCTCTTCCGCTTCTTTTGCGGCACTTTCAGCCCCTCCCGTCGCCACAGTCGAAACACACGGGACAGTCCCGCTCGCCATCCTTCGAGGACGAGCAGCCCGCCGATCCTCCGGTAGCCGAACCGCGGCCGGGCGCGAGCCAACTGAAGCATCCGCTTCACGAGCGGTGCCTCGTCGGATCGCGGCGTCGCCTTGAATCGTTGACTGCTGCGCGGCTGGTCGATCGTCTTGCAGGCCCTTCGCTCGGAGATGCCGAACTTCGCTTGAAGCTCGGTCACCGCCGCTCGCTTCCGGGAAGGGCTCACCAGTTTCCCTCCGAGAGATGCTTGAGCATCTGGATGTCGAGGGCTTGGTCGGCCACAAGCTGCTTCAGCCGACGGTTCTCATCCTCGAGGGCCTTGAGCCGCTTCGCCTCCTCGGACTTCATCCCGCCGTACTGGGCCCGCCAGCGGGCCAGCGTCGCCTCGCTGATCTCCAAGGCCTGCAGCACCGCTGCCAGTTCCTTCCCAGCGTTCAGACGCGAGTGCATCTCGCAGCTTCGCGACCACCTGCTCCGGGCTATGCCGTCTCCGTCGTCGTGGCGTCATTGAAAGTCTCCTCCCCCAAGGGGGCGTTGACCTTCATACCGCCTGGATCAAGTTTTCCAATGCAGGCCAGCGCAGTGCCGCGTAGTCGCGACACCCGGCAAGCAGCCGATCGAGGATGTCCTTCACGTAGACAAAGCATCGGTCGCTGCGGGCCATCGACGGAGAGGTCGTGGCGGCCGCGGTGGGGCCGCTCGCGGCCGGTGCGGTGACGCCAATTTCGTCCGCCGGATCCATCTCGATCTCGCCGCCGCGATCCCCACGGCATGGGCGGAGTTTCAGGATTGGATGCGCTTCGCCGCACGGGCACAGGCGCGTACGGTCAGGGCCAGGACGGTCAACGTGGGATTGACCGTTCCTTGGGAGGGAAATGATGCGGCGTCCGTGACAAACAAACCTCTGGCGTCCCAGCACTCGTTGTTCGGATCGAGCACCGAGTTCGTTGGATCGTTGCCCATCCGGGCGGTGCCGCACTCGTGCAACGCCAAGCCTGCTGCTTCGTGGCAGTCGTGGAAGCGACGGATCTTTGCATTCAAGGTTTCCGCAAGTTCCTCCAAGGCACGCTTCATGGATACGAGCCCCTTTGTCTCGGACAAACCATGTTTGCAGTCGATGCGCAGCACGGGAATGCCCCAGCGATCACGCCGGTGAGGATCGAGTGCTACCCGATTCCCTTGCTGGGGCAGCATTTCATGGAAGGCCGACAAGGAGAGCCCCATGCGGCCGAGAAATGTTTTGGCGGCATAGATTTGCACCCCGAAGTCGGAATGCTGCTGCCGGCTTCGGTCTTCGCAGGTTCCGAACCGTTGGAGAAGCACGCCCTGTGGTTCAGCGCCCCATTTCCCGGAGACACCCGTCGGCCATGGTCCGAACGCATCCGCCCGCATCACAACGTGGTCCATGAGGAAGTGTCCCAGGGAATTCGATCTTGCCCCCAGGGGCACGCCATTGGCTTTGTCATGCGACAAAAGCAGGATCCGCGTCGATTCCAGCGGCGAGGCGCAGAGAAAAACCAACCTGGCCCCCGCGCTGCATTCCCTTCGTGTGGCCATATCGAACCAAGTCACGCCTCTGGCGCAGCCGTTCTCCACCGCGATGGAGCGGGCGATGGCACCCTCCCGGAGCACCAGCCTGCCGGTGCGGGTGGCGGTCACCACACAATCGGGTGGCGGGATGCGGTCGCATGACTCGACATTCATCTTCGGCCAACGATCGAGAAGGCGAACCATGACGGCATGGCGAAGTTCGTCGGTCTTCGTCCCGGTTGCCGAATCCGAGTCGTTCGCGACCGCCGCAGGCATGCCGAGTCTCGTTTCCACGGCGGAATACCACGGATCGAGTTCCTCGAGCGGAAATGGCCACGAGGGTCGCCGATCATCCCCGAACGCAAAGTCCTCGGCCCCGAACCGCACATAGACACCGCCGTGCCCCGGGACTGCGAGCCGTCCTCCGATGCCACGGCAGCGGATCCAGTAAAACGGGCTGTCACCGGCGTCGGTGAAAGGGCAGTCGATGTCGTCGACGTACGCGGCGGGCTTGCGGCTCCAAGCATGGCATCTGCTTTGGATCGGTTGCCGGAACGCCCCGAGCAGGGGCAACGGCTTTCTCATGGCCGCGAGCAGCGGTTCCGGCATGAACGGCAGGCGGGAAGAACTGGCAAGCGCAGCCAGCGCCTGCGCCACGTTGCAACCGGGGGGGGATCGCGAAGATGCCCGGGGATATCCGGCATCGAGCAGAAGCACGCGGAGACCTGCCGCAGTCAGCAGTTCAGCGGCAAGACCGCCGGAAGCTCCCGCACCAACCACGACCGCATCGAAAGCGACTGCAGCCCCGCCGCTTTTCGCCCCGGAGAATGCCCCCTCCGCCGAGGGCTCGTCGCTGGCATCCATCGTGCGGTCTGGTGGCTTTTGGGAAGCCCGTCCTTCATCTGCGGGAGAGGAGTTCCCGTCCGGCGGCCCAGAAAAAACCGAGCGCATTGGCCACTTGCCACAGCATGAGCGTCGAAACCAACTGCAGCCTCCTGCCCGGAGACCGATCGGAAAGAGCGCCCCACACCGATCGTGGCAGGCTTCCGTGAAACCCCAAATCCTCGCGCATCGAGCCGGATCCACGGCTTTTGCGGAGCCGCTGATAGTGGTAGGCGCCTTGGCCGTAGCGGAGGTGGAGCTGCGTGAAGCTCCGAAGACTCTGGGCATGTCGATGCTCGATCACGGCATCCCGAATCCACCAGAGCCTCCGGCCGGCCATGCGCCACCGGTCGCAAAACTCCCGGTCCTCGGCTGCGGCACGGAATCGCCGGTCGAAGCCTCCGACCGCGAGGAAGGCTTTTCTGTGGCAACCCATGTTGTTGCTCGCGAGAAAATATGCGTCGGCCGGGTCGCGGTTGAAGTGTTGATACACCATTTCGACGATGAGTTGGCTCGTCTCGGCGAAGAGGTCGTCCTTCAGGCCGTTGACCGTGGAGCCGCCGACCAGCGCCTCGGGATGTTCGCGCACGGCGGCGACGAGTTTTTCCAACCAGGTCGGAGCGGGAAGGCAGTCGTCATCGGTGAAGGCGAGCAATTCGCCACACGACTCGGCGACTCCCCGATTGCGCGCAGCGGCGGGGCCGGTGTTGTGCTGGCGGAGGAGCGTGAGATCGAACTTCGCCGCCCACCGCCCGGGATCAAGCGCGAGGGGAGTCTCGCTGCCATCGTCCACGACGACGACGTCGAAGCTTCCCGACAGCACCGTTTGCTCAGCCAGGGCATCGAGGCAGGCTTCCAAACCGCGCGGGCGGTTGAACGTGGGGATGATGACGCTCGTTCGCATCGGAAACTTCGAAAAGACCGGCCTCCTCGGGAGGCACATATCGGGATCGCTGGAATTCCAGATCACAGAGGCTCGCGTACGAAGACCCACGGCCTGCGAGGTTTCCGATGATTTGCCCGAGAGCGTTCGCCGAAAACAGCAGGAAAGTCAGTGGCATGATCCGCGGCGCTTGCTGTCCGTCAACACTCCGCTGCAGGTAGCGCCGATATCTCTGCTGCCGCACGAAAGGCAGAAGCGCAGAGCCCAACGCATAAACGAGTTTTTTGCCGACCGTCCAATCGGCTGCCCGGTGGGCGGCGAAACAGCGTCCAGCGTGGAAACAACAAATCAACGCCGGCCAGAAGAGCGAGATGTTGGTGTGCGCGGTCCGGGCTTCGGCACTTTGGAAGAGCTGCCAACCCGCCTGCCGCATCTCCAGGTGCAAGAGGTATTCCGTGTCGTGGAGCGAAGTGAAGCGGTGCGAAAAGTCGAGCAGTGCCCGTTTCTTGTAGCAACTATTGTGGCCGGGCAGGAAGTCGCGCACTCCGGCCTGCGATGGATCACGGAAAATGCCATATTCAACATTCATCAGTGCGCGGCTGACGGCACGCGCAGGGTTGTTGTTGAGCATCAAAGGAGCCACCGCAGCCCACGGGCCCTCGTGCGCCTCGACCAGCGCGGCAGCCCAGCCTGGCTCCGGGAAACAGTGATCCTCGCAGAAAACCACGAGGGGAGCCCGAGCGAACATGACACCCGAAAAATGCGCACTGCTGACCGATATGAGGGGCGCGAGTTCAAGGGAGCGCACCGAGTGAAATCCCCGAATTCTCGACTCGGAAACAGCGAGCTTCTCGAGGGTGTCTCCGACAATCAGGAGCTCGATCTCGGCCTGAATCGTCTGGTTGCGGAGATGCTCGAGAAGCTTGTCCAAATCATGCCAACCATCCCGGGCGACGAGGATGGCGCTGAGCAGGGGTGGCGTCGCGGAAGCTGGTTCCACGAGGAGTCGGGTGCGGTCGATGGTGTTCATGTCGATGCGGCGGAGGGCTGTGGTTGTTTGGGCCGGGGCTGGCGGCACCGCTTGCCGCTTGGCAGTGATCCTCGAAATCCGTTTGCTTCCCCAAGCCGCCATGCCGGTTGCGCGATCAGATGATAGTGCGATCGCCGGCACCTCCACCACCATTTCCGAGTTGACGCCTCCGGGGTTTCCGGGGCGTGAACGGTGCGTGCGGGAGTCGTACCCCTTGCCCCCGTGGAAGTCAGCGTGCCTTGCGCACGCCCGTTGGGCCGAAAGGATCCCCCGGCTCGGGATTCGGCGTCGGCAGCGCCGCGGCGGTGGCCGTCCGCCATGCCGCCAGCCGCGCCTGGAGCTCCTGCGCCCGTGCGGGCCGCTCCGCCGCGAGGTCGCGGTATTCGCCGGGATCGGCCGCGAGATCAACGGTCCATCCGGGATCTTTGTGGGTGGACGACAAGAGGCGGCATCCCGGCATTCCCATGACAGGGCCGTCGAAGCCCCCTCCGCCGTCGCCCTCGCATCGGCCCGTCACACCCTGGCTGCGGGTCGATGCGAGGGCAAAGGCGCGGGGGGCGTCCCCCTCTGCAGAGCCCGAGCGGAGGCTG
>JBJSXB010000202.1:0-6703 GCA_046086245.1 Planctomycetaceae bacterium
TCTCGACTCCTACCGCGATCTGCTCGAGGCGAAGCGATCGATCGTGCACCGCCTCGGTCAGCTCCTGCCGTCCGAGGTCACGTGCAACGAGCTTTTGATGGGGTTCATCCGGCGCCTGATCGCTCCCGACCCCAACCGACGATTTCCCGGCGCCGAGGACGCCGATCTCGCGAAGGAGGGCGCGGCGAGTTTTCATCGCCAGCTCATCGTCGGCGGCTTGGCAAGCGAATACGAAAACGAAATCCGCGCCTGGCTCGGCCCACTGACCTGATCGGCCGGCGAATCGACGACCGACGAGCCAACGGCCCGCGGCGGGAGGTCGATTCAGACACGCTGCCGCGCGGAAAGCCGCCGCCCGGAAAGCCGCCGCCCGGAAAGTCATCGCCCGGAAAGAAACCGGCCGGCGAAAGACCACCAGCCGGTCGATCAGATCATGCGAGCGAAGCGAGGGTGACGGGACTCGAACCCGCGGCCTCCAACGTGACAGGCTGGCGCTCTAACCAACTGAGCTACACCCCCGGACGTCGTGCCGCCCGCCATGCGTCGACCTTCGGTGCGGCGCGAGCCGCGACGAAGCCACAGACCACGGCGGACACCACGACCGGGTACTCGTCTCGCAGGTCCAGAGTATAGCACCCGTTCGACCCGCCGACAGCGGCACCGCGGCTGGGGCCACGGCGCTGGTCTCCTCCGGCCGGCGACCGACCGGGCCGGCGGAGGGGCGGCGGCGCTCACCCACCTCGCGGCGAGCGCGCCCCCCGGGCGGCAACGCCACGCTCAGAAGACGCCACGAGCCGGGTCGTAGCCCTTGGCCCGGGCCACGTCGAAATCCTGCTTCGCCTGCTCTTCGTGACCGACGGTGCGGCAGATGAGCCCACGGTGCTGATACATCACCGCCAGGGCATGCTCGATCGAGCGCAACTTGAGTTGGACCAGCACCGGATCGACGTCGTCGCGCGACGCGACCAAACGGATCCGACGGCGCTCCTGAAGCATCCGGTCGAGCGCGTCGTTCATCTGCTCGAGCGCTTCCTGGTTCCGGCCGAGCAGATGGAGGACGAAGCCACGCGTGTCGAGCAGATCGGCGGACACCGCGGGGCCGACGCGATCGATCGCGGCTTCGATATCCGCCAGCGCCGCGGGCAATTCTCGATTCACCAGCGCCCGGATGTACGCCCGATGGTTGAGCGCGTCGGCATCCCCGGGAACGCTGCGTTCGACGACGAGGGTGGCGTCGGCGAGCGCCTCGTCGGCGTTCCCACGCACCACTTCCGCCAGGCCACGGAGCCGCAACGGTGCCAGCGACGTCGGGGCCAGTGTTTCGGCGCGGCGGGCATCGTCGATGGCGCCAGCCGGATTGCCGTCGTGCAGTCGCAGCCACGCACGCTGGCAGAGCAGGTCGGGATCGTCGGCGCCACCCCAGTCGAGGGCCCGGCCGACCTCGGCGAGCGCACCGGAGACATCGTCATTGGCCTCGAGTTTCATCGCCCGCTCGAGCGACCAGCGGACGACCGCGAGGCGCACAAGCGGCATCAACTCCGGTCCGACGATCGCCGGCACCAGGCCGAACGCGAGCACCGCCACGATCACCAGTTGCTTCAGGCCGCGGCCCGATCGGTGCGGCGCCGGGCCCAAGTCGACGGCGTCGCCGCGGGTAATCGACGGGGTCCGGTGGTCCGCCGGCATCGGGGCACGACTCCCCGCGCGCGGCGGCAAGCCGGTGTCGGCATCGGTGCGTGGTTCGAAGACCGTCGGGACCGGAAAACCGTCGCGGTCGTAGCGCATGGTCGCCATGGATCGGGGAACACGCAGCGGCGGGGAACGCATCGTCGGGCGAACGCTCGGCCCCCGGCGACGTCCGACGGCACGTCGCGGAGACCGTCGTATGGTAGTCGGCCGTTCCCGGGATCAACAATCGAATGGCACGTCGTCGCCGTGGTTGACGGGCGCTGCCGTGGTCCGTAAGGTTGGCCGCGAAGGGGTTTGGAGCACAGCCGATGCCGTTGTTCGAAATCGAGACCGAAGCGCACATCATCATCTCGTGGGCCGCCGACGAGGCCGGCGCGACGGCGGTGGTCGCCGAAGCCTATCCCGGAGAGCGCATCGTCCGCCTGACGCGGCGGCCGCGCGACACGTGGGTGATCTCGAAGTCGGCGCTCGGCCTGCCATCGACCCGCGAGAGCCCCTGCAACACAGCGCGGGATTGCCTCTCGCGAGCCTCGGGCGACAAACTCCACGCCATCCGACTCTACATGCACGAAACCGGCGACGATCTCGAGCGTGCCCGCAAGGTGATCGAGTCGACCATGGTGATGGGCTGGTGACCGGGATCAGGGGCTGGGAACCGGAATCGGCCCCTCCTCGGCATCGCTGCCGACCGCCCCGTCCCCATACGCCAATCGGAACCCCATCACGCCGGAGGGCAGGGGCAGGCCGCCGTCGTCGGTGACTCCGACGAGCAGGCGGCCCTCGCCGATCGGAGGTCCGAGGCACAGCCCTTCGAGGTTGGCGTGGATGGAACCGGTCCAGAGGGTCGTCGTGTGCGCCAGTCGACCGCTGGTGGCCGCCAACCCGCCGTCGAGCGCCGCGACGTCGGGTGCGCCGGTCGTCTCGACCAGGACGATCCGGTTGGCGAACGGGGGAAGGCCGGGGCAGCCGCTGCGTTCGAGCACGATCAGCCGCCCCTCGCCGAGTGCCACCAAGGCCACGACCCCCGCGTAGACCGGCTGATCGAGCAGGCGCGTGAAGCGGTGAGGCGGTGCCACGGCGTATCCGGTCTGGAACGCGCGGCGACCGGGTTCCGCAGGGGGATCGATCGGGATCCGCACGAGGCGCACCACCGTGCCGGTGGTCTCGGTCGGGGGCGGACCATCGGGCTCCAGCGCCTCCTCGTTGGCGGCCCAGACGTGCCGGCCGTCGGGATCGGCCGCCACCGCCTCCACGCCCCGGTTGGGACGGCGCTGGCGGAACACGCGCGGCAGCCGCAGGCCACCGTCGAGCCGCGCTGCGGGCCAATGGCAACGACGGACCGCGGGCGTGTCCTCCTCGGCGAGGAACAGCGTCGTCACGGCGGTGACGCCGTCGATCGCCGGAGGTGGCCACGCGGCGAGATCCTCGAAGTCGTGCTCCTCTGCCAGCGCGATTCCCTCCACGGCCCGCACCGCACGTGGCCGGCCGCCGGGATCGAGATCGAGAGCAAACGTCAGCAGGTGGCGGCTGTTGTCCATCACCGCGACGAAGCGGTCGGCGCCCAGCCACGTGATGCCACTGACGCCCGTCACACGCACCTCGCCGCCGCCCCGCAACGGAGCCAGCGGAGGGAAGGGGACGATGGACCCGACCGGTTCCACACGCCACGGCTGTTCGCCGGCCGCCGACGCCGGTGGCGCCGAAGGCCCGGCGGCGAGCGGCGCCGTGAACAGCCCGAGGCTGATCGCCGCGACGACGTGAAATCGGCGGCGGGCGCTCAAGGGCTCACTCGTCGCGCGGCGAGGCGGCGTCGGTCTCGAAGGTGGCGGGTTGCACCGTGGGAGCGACAGGCGCGGCCGGCGGCGCGTCGGCGAGCAACGCCGACGAGGGTTGGTAGCTGCTGGTGCCGGCCGGCCGGAACGCGGGATCGGGGCGGCGGAAGCCCCGCCCGGACTCTCCTGGAAAGCCGGCAGGAGGGTGGGGCTCGGGGGCTGCCGGCGGTGGAACGACGGGGGGGGCCACGGCGGGGGGCGGAGCCATGGCTCCTGCCGCCGCAGGCGGGGCGTCGGCGCCGGACGGCGGGGTGCCACCGAAACGGCTGGCGGCCGTGGCGGACGCGTACCGCGACGCTGCCGGCCCGTCGGCCGCCGAACCGCTGGGCACGGACGTTGCAGCCGTGTCGCCATAGCGGTTGGTGGCCGCTGCCGCCACCGGGGCCGCGACGGTCGCGGCCACGACGGCGGGCTCGATCGTCGCCGCTGGCGGCGTGCTCGCCGCGGGAGCCTGGGACCGAGAATCGGCGGCGGACGAGGTCAAGGTGGTGGGCGGGGGAGCGGCCGGCTGGGCGGCAAACCGCGACCCCGGCGCAGGTTCCGCGTCGGGCCGTCGCGAAGGTTCGTAGCCGGCAGTTTCCGGGAACGCGGCCGGCGCGCCGGCTACGGCGGCGGGTGCTGCCGGGGTCGCACCAGGCAGCAGGGAGTAGGGTCCGACCTGCGCAGCGGGAGTCGCGTTGTTGCCCGCAGCGCCAGAGGCCGTCGCCACCGAGCCCACGGCCGACGGGGGCGTCGAGCCGTACGTGACGGCCGAAGGTGCCGCCGGAATCGCGGCCGGGGCGCCGCCCGGCGTGTTGCCGGCGCCGGCGAGGTTGTAGGCCCCGGGGGTCGATGTCGAAGGATAGGGGGCCGAGGTCGTGGAAGGCTTCACCGGATCGCCGGCCGCGTCCTGGCCGGCCACGGGCGCCGCCGCGAACGTCGATACCGGCTTGCCGCCGCCGAACGACCACCATTTGGGCGCGGTGAAGGCGCCCGCCCCGCTGCGGCAGCCCGCTGCCAGGGACACCAGGGCGATCAACGACGACAGCACGACGCCGGGCGATGCATCGCCCCCGACGCCACGCCGCCGCCGTTCGCCGACGCCACCAGCGGTCCGATTCGTCCTCATGCTGCATCTCCCTCGCGCCGCGGGAGCGCCACCGAGGCGCAGTTCCCACGGGCGGGGAGATAGGAGCCCGGCGCACGCCGCGTCAACGGCAGTCGCCAGCGAGGCTCACGAACGCCGGTCACGCCTCGCGCGACGCGGCGAACCGCTTCCCCACGGCATCCCAGTCGACCACGTTGTAGAACGCGGTGACGTAGTCGGGACGGCGGTTTTGGTAGAGCAGGTAATACGCGTGCTCCCAGACGTCGAGCCCGAGGAGGGGCACGTTGCCGTGCATGATCGGGCTGTCCTGGTTGGCGGTGCTCTCCACCACCAACTTGCCGCCGGGCGCGGCGGAAAGCCACGCCCAACCGCTGCCGAACCGGCCCAGGGCCGCCTTGGTGAATTCCGCTTTGAAGTTCTCGAACGACCCGAACACGCTGCGGACCGCCTCGCCGAGCGCGCCGGTCGGCTCGCCCCCCTTGCCCTTGCCGAGCGACCGCCAGAACAGCGAGTGGTTCGCGTGCCCGCCGCCGTTGTTGCGGACCACCGTGCGGATCGCTTCGGGAACCTTCTCCAGGTCGGCGATCAACTTCTCCACCGGCAACTCGGCCAACGCGCTCCCCTCGAGCGCCTTGTTGACGTTGGTGACGTAGGTCGCATGGTGCTTGCCGTGATGGATCTCCATCGTCCGCGCGTCGATGTGCGGTTCGAGGGCGTCGAAGGCGTAGGGCAGGGGGGGCAGCGTGTAGGCCATGACGGACTCCTTGCGGGGGACGGTGTACGAAGGTGCGGGGATCGTAGCCCAACCGTTCGGCAGCGGCAATCGGCCGCGCCCCGCCGCCGGCGGCGTGGGGATGGCGCGACCGTAGCGAACCTGCCGACAAAACGCGTTGGGAATTGGCGGCGAACCGCGTTGCAGGGGGCCCGGTCCGGCGGCCGAACTCTTCCGCGGGGGCGAGAAGCGCCGGCATGGATGCCGGCGTCGTCTCCGGGGCGCGTTCGCCCCTTCCTGGACGGATTCTTTCCAGAGCCATGTCGTCCGCCGGCAGCCGGGCCTCCACGCCCTCCAGTCGTCTCTCGTTCGTCCTGCCTCGATCCGCCACCCGCGCGGCCGCGCGCTATTTCCCGGCCGCCGCGCCGGAGCGGCAGACGCCCCCGGCACTGTGGGTCCCGACCCGGCTGGCGCGCTTCGTGGCGACCGTCGCGGCGATGTTCGTCGTCGGCGGGGGTTTGGTCGCCGCCGGGACGCCCGCCGTGGTGTCGGCGATCGGCGGCCTCGGTGGCGAACGGTTCCGCGGCACCGCTGCCGCCACCGTCGCCTGCCTCGACCTCGCCGCGGACCACGCGCTGGCCCACTGGTTCGCGATGCAATCGCTCTGGGTGGCCGCCGGGCTGTGCTGCGTCATCCGCGGCATGCTCCGGCACCGACAGCCTTCGACGGGGCGGGCTTTCACCTGGCTGGCCACGGTGCTCGGGGGGGCGGCCGTGGCCAGCCAGGTGCCGGTGGGAAAGGTGGTGGCGACCGGACTCTCCGAGGCGACGGGCCTCGAGTTCGGCCCTGCCGGTCAGGGCTGGTGGCTGCGATCGGGGCGGCGGCGGTCGGGGCGGCCGTCGTGTCGTCGCTCATGGCGCTGTCACGCCGCGCAGCGCCCGGCCTCTGGTTGACCGCCGGGATGGTGGGCTGGGCGCTGGCGGCCGCCGCGGAGCCGGCCGGCCTGCCGGTTGCGTCGACGCTCGCGGCCGCCGGGTGGGACGTGGGGTGCATGACGATGCTCGTCGGTGTGCTGGTGGCGGCACGGGGGGTGATTCGCGAGATCCGCGGCCCGGGCCAGGCCGTCGCTCCATCCCGTGTGAAGCCGGCGGAAGCGACGGCCCGGCCGGTCGCCGCCGATCGGCAGATCCCCGACGCCGAGTTGGCACAGGCGGACGCGGCACGCGTCACGCCGACGCTCTACACTGACGGAAACGATGACGCGTTCGACGATGGCGGGCGGACATTGAGCAAGGCGGAACGCAAGCGGTTGCGGAAACTGGCCCGGATTCGCGAGGCGGAAGCGGCGGCCGCCGCCTGACGCGGCCCCGTCGCCGCCAACGA
>JBJSXB010000203.1:0-6558 GCA_046086245.1 Planctomycetaceae bacterium
GGGGTGGTGTTCGACGAACTGGAGTTGCTGCCCGCCCGCACCGCGCCGGTGGAGGATGCCGCGGCACCGGCGAAGGTCGCCGGACCGTAATCCCGCGCAGCCTCGGTCGGTCAGCGGTCGGCGTCGTCCGGTTCGGGACGGACGGCGAGCTCCTCGACGACGACATCGGAAAACCGTGCCTCGCCGCCGTCGGCCGCGAGACGGATCTCCCCCGCCGGCGCCGGACGCAATGGCGGCAACGTGGCCACAGGCGCGCCGTCCACCGTCACGTACCACGCCTCGCCATGGCGGCGCACCTCGACGGCGTGCCGTGGCTCGGCGTCGGCCAGCGCCCGCGCGGTGAGTTGCTTGATGCCGCGTCCATCGCGGCTGCGCCGCACGCAGGCCACGGCGTCGGCGGCGATCCGCACCGCCAGGGCATCCCCGTCGTCGTCGCCCCCGCGCGGCACGTCGAACACCACCTCGGCGGCGCTCGCCTCGTGCCGATCGACGACGCAGGTGAGTCGATACCACTCGGGGCTCTCCGCGCCCGCCGCGCCGATCGCGAGTCGCCGCGATACTTCCCCGCGCCCCTGGAGCACCAGCGCCCCCTCCTCGTCGCGATCCGACGACCAACTGCCGCGGAGCGTGCGCCACGCCGACAGGTCGGTGCCGTCGAACAGATCGGCGGCCCGGCCGGTCGCGATGTAGTCGTGCGCGGGCCGCGGCGGACGCGCGGCGAACCACGTGCCGATCACCCCCCAGGCCACCATCGCCACGGCGGCCACCGCCAACAGCGGCACGAGCCACCCGCGGCGCGTCCGATCGGGCGTGTGCTCCGCCGCCGTGGGGGCCGGCGCGACGGTCGTCGCGCGCGCGATCGGTTGCGTCTCGCCGAGGTCGTCGTCGGCGGACGCCTCCGGGACGGCGACTGTCGGTGCGGTGGGCATGGTGGGCAGCGCGTCGATCTGCCGCAGCAGATCCGGGTAGGAGCCGATCCTCCGGGCGACGTCGGTCTCGAGCATCGCCGTCAGGAGCGCCTCGGTCGCGGGCGAGACGTCGGGGCGCAGCACACGGCAGCGGGGGATCTCGCCGCGGATCTGCGCGGCGATGATCTGGGGGGCGTTGCGCCCCTCGAAGGGGGCGCGGCCGGTGAGGAGGCAATAGGCGGTCGCGCCGAGGGAATAGATGTCGGCCGCCGGTCCGATCTCATCCCCCTGGAACTGCTCCGGCGCCATGTACAACGGCGTGCCCACCGAGACGTTCGTCGCCGTGAGCATCGACTGCTCCTCGGCGGCGTCGATCTGCCGCGCCAGCCCGAAGTCGGCCACCTTCACCAGCGGCAGTCCGGCGGGCAGCGTGAACCCGGCCGGCGGCTTCACCAACAGGAGGTTGGCCGGTTTCACGTCGCGGTGCACGAGCCCCTGCTCGGCCGCGGAGGCGAGTCCGAGGGCCGCTTGGCGGACGATCCCCCAGGCGGTCCATTCGTCGAGGCGGCCGCGACGGCGGAGGAGTTGCTGCGCGTTCTCGCCGTCGACGTACTCCATCGCCAGATACATCCGCCCGGCGCACTCACCGCAGTCGTAGGCGGCGACGACATGCGGATGGGCGAGCCGGCCGATGGCCCGCGCCTCGCGCATGAAACGTCCCTTGAGCGACGGGTCGGCGAAGTGCGCTGCCGAGATCGTCTTCAGGGCGACGACCCGGTCGAGCGCCACCTGCCGCGCGCGGGAGACCACCCCCATGCCGCCGCGGCCGAGCTCGCCGAGGATCTCGTAGCCCGGGACGGTGAACCCTTCGTCGGGGGCGGTGGCGGTCATGGCACGCCGGCGGGCGCGGCCGCGATCGCCTCGAGCTTGCCGAGGATGCAGCGCACGCTCGGGCGGTCGGCGAGCGACTGCGAGAGGTAGGCGAAGCGCAGCCGCCCGCGCGTGTCGAGGATGTAGGTGGCGGGCCGGGCGAGGTCGCCGCGGATTCCCAGCTGGTCGACCATCTTCCGTCCGACGTCGAGCACCACCGGGAACGGCGCCTCGTCCACCCGCAGTCCGTCGAACTTCAGGGAGTCGGCGCGCACCGCCCGATGAAGCGCGTCGACGGCGCCGCGGTCGTCGCCCTGATCGACCGGGAACACCACCACCACCTCGGCGCCGAGAGCCCGGATCGCATCGTAGTTGGCGATCAGGCGCGAGATCTGCGACGCGCAGTAGAGGCAGATCCTTCCCGCGTACACCCCCGGCGGCTGCCCGCTGGTATTGCCGCGGGTGACGACGAGCACGATGTTCGTGCGGCCGGCGTAACCGTCGAGGGAAAACGGCTGCCCGTCGACGGTGGTGAAGGCGAGGCCGTCGGTGCCGACGGCGTCGAGCATCACGTTCGACTCCGCCTCGTCGAGGAACGGAAACGGCTTGGAGAGGTCGGCGGCGTAGGGATCGGGGGTGTGGAACTGCCGCCACAGGTTCCAGGCCGCCCCGAGGCAGACGACCGCCGCCAGGGCGCCGACGAGCAGTTGCCGCGGCCGGTTGGTGCGCCGCGCCGTCGGCGCCGCCGACACGGTGGTCCCCGCGGTGCGGGTGACGGTCTCGTCGGCCATCGTCGGATCGGCTCCGGTCACGGAGGAGGCGTGCGGAGGCGCCGCAGATCCGAGCCCGGAGGCCCGTCCGGGCGACTCGATCGCCCCCCGATTGGGAAAGGTAACAGCTTCGTGCCACGGTGCAATCGAGCCGCCGTTGGCGATGGCGCACGGCGCGAGTCTGGACCCCCCGGTGGCGACGGATATCCTGACGGAAGGTATGGACCCACCGCGGCCCCGGGTCCCCGCCGCCGCCGGGAAGGACATTCCGATGCCCGCGCTGCGCACGACGCGCGTCAGCCTGATCGCCCGAATCCGCGACGTGCCCGGTGATCCCGGCGCGTGGAGCGAGTTCGTCGCGATCTACGGCCCCGCCGTGGTGCAGTGGTGCCGCAGTCACGGCCTCCAACATGACGATGCCCACGACGTGGCACAAAACGTGCTCGTGCGATTCTGGCGCCATGCCAGCGGCTTCCGCTACGACCGGGCGCGACGGTTCCGCGACTATCTCCGGAAGATCGTCGTCGCGGCCGTGTCCGACTGGAGCGCGACGCGGCATGCCGACCGGATGGGCACCGGTGGCGAGGCGATCCAGGATCTGCTTGCCAGCATCCCGGCGCGTGACGGGCTCGTGAACCGGATCGAGGAGGCGTTCGACATGGAGCTGCTCGACTTGGCCCTCCGCGAAGTCGAGCCGCGCGTCAAGCCGCGGACCTGGCAGGCGTTCCGGCTGCTCGCGATCGACGGCGTGCCGGCGGCTGACGTCGCCGGCCGGTTGGGGATGACCGTCAACAATACCTACCGCGCCCGGAAGTTCGTCCTCAGGCTGCTGCAAAGGACGGTCGCGCGACTCGCTCGATCGGCCGGTGCTGCCGCCGGCAGCGCGTCGTGAGGCGGCGCCGATGACGCCTCTTCCGCACGACGTCGGCGGCGGTTGCGAGCGCCGGCCACCCCCGGCCGGCGCGGCCCTGGTGGAGTCGGCCTTCCGCGCGCGCCGCGCGCCCGGGCCCGACACGGCGGCGATTGTCGGTCGCCTGGCGGCTCGGGAACCGGAGTTGCCGCCGTCGCCCCCGCCGGCGGTACCTGGGCTCGCCGATCTCGTCGAGGTCGGCCGCGGCGGCATGGGGGTCGTGTACCGGGCCCGCGAGACCAGGCTCGATCGCATCGTCGCCGTCAAGGTGCTCTCGACCAAGGCCGCGCTGTCGTCGGAGGGTCGTTCCCGCGCCGAGCGCGAGGCGGCCCTGCTGACGCGCATCGTCCACCCCAACGTCGTCCAGATCCTCTATGTTACCGACGTCGCCGGCGCGCCGGCGATCGTCGTGGAGTGGATCGACGGCCCGTCGCTTGACGACCGTGGCGCCATCGAGGCGCTGCCCGCGGCCGAGGCCGCGGCGCTCGTCGCCGACGTCGGCCGCGGCGTGGCCGCGCTGCATGCGCGCGGGATCATCCACCGCGACATCAAGCCCGCCAACGTCCTCCTCGCCGGCGACGGCCGACGACCGACACCGAAGCTCGTCGACTTCGGTCTCGCCCGCCCTGGCGCGGATACCGGGCCGGCGGTGACGCGCGACGGCATCGCCGTCGGCACCCCCTCGTTCATGGCCCCGGAGCAGACCGGCCTCGATCCGGCACTCGGGCGGGTCGGCACCGCCGCCGATATCCACGCCCTCGGCGGTCTCCTCTACTGGCTGCTTTCCGGTTCGGCTCCGTTCGATGCCGAGAGCACGGCCGAATCGCTCCGCCGCGCCGCGGCGGGGGAGTTCCGGCCGCTGGGCGCGCTCGTCGCCGGCGTGCCCGCCGATCTGGCCACGATCGTGGACAAGTGTTTGGCACGGCGGCCGGCGGACCGCTACCCCTCGGCCGTCGCGATGGTCGAGGATCTCGAGCGGTTCCTCGCCGGCCGGCCGATCCTGGCACGCCCCGCCGGGCCCGTCGAACGGCTCCACAAGTGGGCCCGGCGGCGGCCGGCGTTCGCCGCGCTGGTCGCCACCAGCCTGGTCGCGGCGCTGGCGCTAGGCGGTGGCAGCGTCTACCACTTCTTCCGGCTTCAAGTGGTGACGGCGGCGCTGACGGCCAGCCGGCGCTGGAGCGTCGACGCCCAAGACCAGGCACGCCGCTCGTTCCA
The DNA here is from genome assembly GCA_046086245.1 of Planctomycetaceae bacterium. Lineage (GTDB taxonomy): Bacteria > Planctomycetota > Planctomycetia > Pirellulales > UBA1268 > F1-20-MAGs016. The sequence continues at coordinate 4,674 of JBJSXB010000203.1, forward strand.
ACGCCTCACCGATGACACCGCCGAGCGGTTCCTCGCGCGAGGGGCTCCCCTCGAGGAATCGGATCGCGACCACCTTCGGGAGATCCGCGCAGCCTGGCGCGGATGGCCGCTCGCACCCGACCCGGTGGCAGCGCTGCGGTTCAAGGCCGCGGGCCTTGCCCGCGTGGCGGATCTCTTCCACCGGCTTCAGTGGCTCCCCGACGCGCTCGAGACGACGCGGGAAGCGATCGAATGCCTCGACGGGATCGCCGCCCACGAGTCGCCCACCGTCGCCGACGAGAAGCTCTGCGAGCGGTCGCGCCATCTCGAGATCGAGATCCTCGTCCGCACCGGCAGGGTCGACGAAGCAGTTGCCGTCACCCGCGACGTCGTCGGCCGGCTGGTGCGGCGCGTCGCTGCCGGCGAGGCGTCGGCCGAGCGGCAGCTTGCCGTCGCCTGGGTACTCCTCGGCAATACCGAGGCGACCGCCGGCCACCACGTCGAGTCGCTCGCCCTGCACGCCAAGGCCGTCGATCTGGTCGAGCGCCTCCTCGCCGCCTCCCCCCACGAACTGGAACTGATCTGCCTCTCCTTGCCGGTGTTCTACAACGCCGCGATCACTCCGGCCCTGGCCGACGCGGCCGTCCGCCGGCAGCGGCTCGAGCGGCTCGTCGCGGTCGCTGGCGCCGGATTGGAGTGGTTCACCGACCAACACGACACGCTCGGCCGTGGCCTGCTCCTCGGGCTCACGGCCTTGGCCGATCTGGAGCTCGTCTCCGGCAAGCCCGAGGAGGCGCTGACCCTGGTGACTCGGCGCGCTGCCGTGGCCCGGGCGATGCTCGCCGAGATGCCCGACTCCGAGCACTTCGTCGGCGAACTGGTCGGCGCCGCCGGGCAGGCCTCGGTCTGCCAGATGGCGCTCGGCCGGCCGGCGGAGGCCGAGGGGATGGTGGCGGAGGCGGTGGCCGTGGCTACGCGCGCCGCCGCTGAGCAGCCGGCGATCGCCGGGCGGACGCGGAGCCTCGTCGTGGCGCTCTCCGTCCGGGCGACGCTCGAGGCGGCGACCGACCGCCACGATTCGGCGCTGGCCACGCAGCGGCGGATGCTCGAGGTGCTCGCCCCATGGATCGGCGACCCCGAGCCGGGGCGCGCGATGCCCGCCGATTTCCTCGCCGCGGCCGAGTGGGCGCGGGGGGCGATCGAAAGCCGCGGCAGCCCCCGCGCGGGGGTCCTCGACTGACCGTATGGCATGGCCGGCACGCTGCGCCGGCGTGATGCGCTCACTCGCGGCCGGCGGGAGCGCCGTCGATCCCGATCACGAGGTTGGCGCCGTTGCGCCGCAGGCCGCCGCTCGGGCGGTTGACGAGGCGGAGATCGTCGCCACCGGGCACCTGGGCGACGAGCGTCGTCGAGCCGCCGCCGTCCATGTTGATCCCGTCGTCGGCACCGATGTCGCGGAGCAGTTCGCCAACCTCGCGCACGGTCAGCCTCTGGCTCGCCGCCTGCCGGCCGTCGGCGACGAGGATGAAAAGCGTCTTGCCGTCGGCCGACACGCCGAAGCCGGTGCGCGGATGGAGCACGTCGTCGGGGGGCGACGGCACGCCGTCGACGAGGCAGAACGAGAATCCGCTGACTGCCGTCTCGATCGCGGTGAGGTCGTCTCCCGGAGCGACGGCGCGCAGCGCCGCGCGGCCATCGTGGCCGATCAGCAGCGACGGCCGATCGGGTGCCGGTGGACAGACCACCACGCCGTCGTCGATCAGCAACCCCATCCGGTCGGCGTGGGCGAACGTCTTGCCCGGCACGAACGGCTCCCACGGCGCGGCGTTGACGGCGAGAACCACCGGCACGCCGGCGGCCCGCTCGGCGGCGGCGAAATCGGGCACGGTCTGGAGCACCGTGCGGA
>JBJSXB010000204.1:0-6934 GCA_046086245.1 Planctomycetaceae bacterium
AGTTCATCCCCGCCGAGCCGGGCGACGATCACGGCGTCGCCCGCGGCGTCACGCAACCGCTCGGCAGCCCGACGCAGCAGCTCGTCCCCGCGGCGGAACCCGGTCGATTCGTTCACCTTCTTCAGACCGATGACGTCGCACAGTGCCAGCGCGGTGCCAGCGGAGCATCCGGCACCGAGCCAGGTCTCGAACTCCGCGCGCGTCGCAAGTCCGGTCACATGATCGCGCGGCGGCCACGGGTTCCGGTCGGGCCCCGGCGGGGGGTGCGCGTCCATGGCGGCGGGCGGCTCGGCGGGGACGGGACGCGGACGATTCGGCGGTCCCGGCCCGAGCCGGTGAAACGCGAGTGGAGACGAAGGGGATCGAACCCTCAACCCCCGCCTTGCAAAGGCGGTGCTCTCCCAATTGAGCTACGTCCCCTCGGAGCGGTCGGTCGGCCCTCGGAAAGGGCAGTGGGGCAAACTGCGCGCGCCAAGATTCGAACTTGGGACCTCCACCTTATCAGGGTGGCGCTCTAACCAACTGAGCTACGCGCGCGGCGGCGGCCCCGCCAGGGGCGATCCGCGGTCAATCGATCGAGTGTAGGGTGCCCGCGGGCGATTTCCTAGCAGTGCTGCCCATTCTCGCCGGGTTTCACGCGGCCTTCCGCGCCGGTGGAGCGGTGCTTCGGAGGGCGAAAATGGGGCTGGCGCAGCGGCCCGTTCCCGCTAGGGTTGCCGGGGTCTGAACCGCCCCCGTTTCGTCGCGGAGTCGCTCCATGCCCGGTCAGCCACGTGCCGCCGAATGCCATCCCGTCGCGGCGTCGTTCCCGCCGCGTTCGATCCCCACGGCCCTGCCGCCGTCGCGCGGCGTCGCACCGCCGCGTCGGCGCCGCGTCGCGCCGACCATTTGCGCCGCCGGCCGCGCCATCGCGGTCGCGGGAGCGATGGTGCTGCCGACGACCCCCCTGCCTGCCGCCGGCCCCTCCGTCGAGTACGCGTTGGGCCTGGCGCCGGTGCAGAAGGGCATCGATTACGACCGTCCCGCCGCCGACGTCGCTGGCAAGGCGACCATCAAGATGGAGTCCCAGGGAGGGCTCAGCGCCTGGGTAGTACGTGGGCCGGGGGGGGAAATCCTCCGTGCCTTCGCCGACACCAACGGCGACCGCGTCGTCGATCGCTGGAGTTACTACAAGGACGGTGTCGAGGTGTACCGCGACATCGACACCGATTTCGACAACAAGCCCGATCAGGCACGCTGGCTCAATGGCGGCGGCAGTCGTTGGGGGGTCGATGCCGATGGGAACGGGCGGCTCGACTCCTGGAAAACCCTCTCCGCAGAGGAGGCGACGGCGGAGGTCGTGGGGGCGCTGCGCGATCGTGACGCGGCGGCGTTCGCCCGGCTCCTTCCGTCGAAGGCCGACCTCGAGGCCGCCGGGTTCGCCGAACCGCTCCTGGGCACGCTCGCCGGCCGGGCCGCCGCCGCCGACAAGGCGTTTCGCGTTCTCACGGCCGGCAAGCCGCCGCTCGGCGCCGATACCCGGTGGAACAACATGCTCACCGCCCAGCCCGGGGTGATCCCCGCCGGAACGGACGGCGTCACCGCCGACGTGCACGCCTATGACAACGTCGTCGCGCTGGTCGATGGCGGCGCCGAGGGGCGCGGTGGACAGGTCTACATCGGGTCGCTCGTCCGTTTCGGCGACGTCTGGCGGCCGATCGACGCTCCCCAGGTGCCCGGAGCCGACGGCGAGATCGCCGAGCCGTCCGGGTTCTTCACCCCTCGCGCCGGTGGCGAGGTGGGCGACGGGGCGATGCCACCGGACGACGAGCGGATCAAGCCGTTGCTGGCGAAACTGCGCGACGTTGAGGGCAAGCTCGCCGCGGCCGCACCGGCCGAGCGCGCGGCGTTCGCCGCCGAACAGGTGGGGATCCTCGAAACCGTCGTCGCGCAGGCCGATCCCGCGCAGCGCGGCTTCTGGACCCGGCAGTTGGTGGAGACGATCGCCGCGTCGGTCCAGGACGGCAGCCTTGCCGACGGCATCGGCCGCCTGGAAAAGATCGAGACGTCGGTGGCATCCGACGACGCGCTGGCGGCCTTCGTCGCCTTCCGTCTCGCCTCGTCCCGCTACGCCGCCGCCGTGCAGCAGCCGGGGGCCGACGTCGCCAAGATCCAGGGGGGCTGGCTCGAGGAACTGGCCGCTTTCGTCGCCAGTCATCCAGACGCCCCGGATGCGGCCGAGGCGCTGCTCCAGCTCGCGATCGCCGACGAGTTCGAGGGGCGCGAAAAAGAAGCCCTCGAGCGCTATGGCGCGATCACCACGCGATTTTCCGACGCGCCGGCCGCCCGCAAGGCGCGCGGTGCCGCCCGGCGGTTGGAGAGCGTCGGCAAGGCGCTGTCGCTCTCGGGGGTCGGGATCGACGGCCGTCCGGTGTCGATCAAGGAGATGCGCGGCGTGCCGGTGCTGGTGCATTACTGGGCGACGTGGTGCGAGCCGTGCAAGGTGGACATCGCCCAGATCCGGGAGTTGCATGCCAAGTATGGGCCGAAGCGGTTCGGGGTCGTGGGCATCTGTCTCGACACCGACAAGCAGCAACTCGACCGCTACCTGGCGGCGAAGCCGATTCCCTGGGCCCAACTCCATGAATCGGGCGGCCTCGACGGTCCGCTCGCGCAGGAGCTCGGCGTGCTCACCCTGCCGACGATGTTGCTGCTCGATGCCGACGGCCGCGTGGTGGAGCGCAACCTCGTGATCACCGACCTCGAGAAGAAGCTCGAGGCGATGCTGGGGGCGAAGTGATGGCTCCAAGCAGCCCGCTGCTCGCGTTCGTCGGCGGCCCGTTCGTGTGCGGCCTGACGGCCATCCACCTGTTCGGGCTGGCCGCCGCCGCCATGGCGCGTCTGGCCGAGGGCACGCCGTATGAGCGTGGTTGCCAGGCCTCGTGCCTCGGGGCGTTGGCCCTCGTCGGGGCGGCGTGTGGGTTGACGCTGGAGATCGGGCCCGGCGTGGCGGCGGCCAGCGCCGTCACCCTGATGGTGATGACGATGATCTCGATCGTCGACGTGCCGTCACCGCGCCCCTGACCGCTCCATCGCGGTGCCGCGGTGCCGACCAGCCCTCCCCGTTTGCCCAGCCGACCCCGTCGGCGCGGTGCCGTCGGGAGGATCGGAAAAATCCTCGCCTTCGGCAGGACTGGCGGCCGATCACTCTCCCGACGAAGGGCGCCAGCCGGGAGCGGCTGGGAGGTTCCGCCGACCACTCGGAACGCCCGAGCGTTGCCGATCCAAGGAGTCATTCATGTCCATCTCGCGGTTCACGTTCCTTCTCGCGGTTCTGGCCGCCGGCACGCTGTCGGCCGCCCGGGGAGCGGACGACCTCGCCTCCAGCGTAGCCGGGCGTCTCCGCGAAACCTCCGCCGTCGAGGGCCATCGCGTCACGGTCCGCGCCAAATCGGGCACGGTGTGGCTCGAGGGTCAGGTCGGCGACCGCGGCCAGATCGACGCCGCCGTCGCCACCGCCGAGAGTGTGGATGGGGTGGAACGGGTCGTGAACCGCCTCTCGATCGCCGAGTCGGGCTCGGGCGGGTTGCTCAACGGCCTGGCCGTGCCGGGGTCGGTGCGGTCGCTGATGGGGGCCCCGAAGGCGCCTGCCTCGGCCGAGCCGGCGAAACTGGCCGCCGCCGCCGAGACCAAGACGAGTGCCGCCGCACCGTCGTCGACAGCCGCCGTCCAGACCGCCACGCCGCAGCCGGCCGAGACCGCCGAACGTCCGTCGCGGATGGTGCAGTTGGCCCAGGCGATCGGGCTGCCGACGATCACGATCCAATCACCATCCGCCCCGCGTCAGGGCGTGGCCCGCGGCACGACGGCGCCGGCTGCCGGGGGCCGATCGCGTCAGGACGTCGCGATGCGCAGCACGATGATGCGGCGGGGTGGCATGGGTGGCTACGACGCGCCGTTCGAGGGGGGTATGGTCGGCGACGGCGGGGTGCCCGGCGGCCAGGGCATGATCCCCGGTGTCGGCGACGGTCAGGTGGTGCCCGGGTCGGTGCGCTATTCGCAGGGCGGTCCCGTCGGCAACGTGCCTCCGGGGGTCGGGCCCGGCAGCTATGGCCCGATGGCGGGAGGTCCTGGTGGCGGCGGCCTCGGGGCTCCGATGCCGATGGCCGGAGCGGGGGCCGGCGGTGGCATGGCCCCGGTGCCGATGCGGGGCGACGGCCCGAACCTGCCCAACTACGCGTGGCCGAGCTACGCCTCCTATCCCAACTACGCCGCGCTCCAATACCCCACTCAGTACTCGCCCACCGCGTGGCCGTACATCGGTCCGTTCTATCCCTACCCGCAGGTGCCGCTGGGATGGAGGAGGGTGTCGCTCGAATGGGACGACGGGTGGTGGTTCCTCGACTTCGACGATCGCCACATCCACAGCCACCACCGCTGATCGGCAACCCCGACGGCCACCCGCCGCTGGCGTGAACAGGCCCGCTTCGCCCACCCGGGGAAGCGGGCCTTTCGCGTTCCGGGGTGACGCCCGCCCAACGCACCGGATCGTTCGGGTTTGCGCCGTCGGAAAAATCCGCAAGTTCGCCCCGATCGGTGCCGATAGAAGGGGTGCATGCGGTTCGTCCGCCCCGAGGAGTCCTCCCGATGGCCCGTTCGCACCTCGTTCCCCTGGTGGCCCTGGTGTCGCTGGCGACGCTCACCCAGAGTGGCTGCTTCTGGCTCACCGCCCAGGGCCCGAACATCGGTCCGCTTGCCATCCCGATCCCGGTGCCGGTCTACGTGCAAAAGCAGAAGGAAGACCAGTTCTGGAACTACGAGCGGTACGAGCGCACGCCGGTCTCGGTCCGCTCGTCGCCGGCGGGCCGTGCGAAGCGCTCGACGAGCCGAGCGACGACGAGGTGATGCGGGCATTGGAAAAGGCCCGTCCGGTGCAGGGCAACTGGCCCTTCCTCTACGAGATCCAGCGGAACCACGTCCGGATCACGAAGTGCAAGATCGCCGACTACGTCGATCCGCCGCGGCACCTGCCGCTCGTCGGGCCGGTGCAACTGCACCACGCCCACTACAAGTGCACGATCTACTTCCAGGAGGTCAAGCGGATCGGCTGGCCGGTGCCGCACACGCTCGTCGACGAGGACTGCCAGGAGGTCGTGTACATCGACCACGACCACCTGCACATGGTGGGCGACGTGGACACGGGCTGCGACGCTAATTTTTAGGCATGCACGGCCGTCCATGGCCCGTGCATGCCTGGGCCGGCGTGGTCGCAGCCGGAGGTGCGACCAGCCGGCCGGGCGGTCGCACCTCAGGGGGACCGTGGCCGCCGCGGAGCGGCGGCGGCGCGCTCCAGGCGAGGCCCACGAGCGGCGGTGCCGGTGGACCTTGCCGGGCGTGAGGGTCGCGCGGGCCACGGCCGCCACGGGCGAAAGTTCGGGTGGCGGAGACCGACGCGGCCGATGAACTCTTCGAGATGCGCCGCCCGAGGGACCGGGCGGGCGTCGCGCGGCGAAGAAACCCGGTGGCTGCGATGCGGAGACGGATCTCCAGGCTCGTGCGTTCGATCGTGGCGGGCATCGCCTGCGCGGTCGCCGTCGCACTCCCCGCCGCCCACGCGCAGGCGCCGCGGGCCTGGGCCGGCGGCGACTCCGCCCGCGAGCCGCTGCGGGTCGCCGAGGTGCCGCCCGCGCAGGCCGACGCCGCGGCCGGCGGCGAGGCGGCGATCCCCACCGGCAACCTGCTGGCCACGATCCACGACGGCGGCATCCTCATGGTGCCGCTGCTCGGCTGCTCGTTCGCCCTGGCCGTGTTCGGCATCGAGCGGGCCGTGAGCCTGCGGACCGGCCGCGTCGCCCCGAAGCTGTTCGTGACGCGGTTCATCGAGCAGTTGCAGTCCGGCGAACTCGCCCGCGGCGCGGCCCTCGACGCCTGCGACGAGAACGGCAGCCCGGCGGCCCGTGTGTTCGCCGCCGCCGTCCGCCGCTGGGGCAAGCCGGCCGTGGAGATCGAGCAGGCCGCCATCGACGCCTGCGAGCGCGAACTCAACCACCTGCGGCGCTACCGCCGGGTGTTCAACGGCGTGTCCACCATCGGGCCGCTGCTCGGGCTGCTGGGCACGGTGTTCGGCCTGATTCGCTCCTTCAACGACGTGGCCGCCGCCGGGGCGATGGGCCGCCCCGACCTTCTCGCCCGCGGCTTCGGCGAGGCACTGATCACCACAGCGATGGGGCTGCTCGTGGCCATCCCCGCCATGGTGTTGCACTGGACGTTCACGAGCCGCGTGGATCGGCTGGCGATGCGGCTCGACGAGACCTGCCAGCAGGTGATCGACGAGATCTCGCAGGAGGCGCTCGCCGAGGGGCGGGCGGCCGAGCCGAAACGCAGGGCCGGGTGAGCCGATGCCACTGGTGCGACTCGAACCCGACGAGGATCCGGCGCCGAACCTGGCGCCGATGATCGACGTGATCCTCGTACTCACCATCTTTTTCATGTGCGCCACGAAGTTCTCGGGCGACGAGCGGAAGTTCGACCTCGATCTGCCGCAGGTTGGCGGGGCCGCGGTGGTCGATGGGGCCCGGCCCGAGATCGTGGAGGTCGAGGCGTCTGGTACGGTGCGGCTGGGCCCCGACGAGGTGTCGCTCGCCGAACTCGGTCCGCGGCTGGCGGCGGTGCGGCAGGAACGGCCCGACGTGGCGGTGATGATCCGCGGCGAGACCAGCGTGCCCCACGGAAGGATGGCCGAGATCTACGAGGCCTGTCGGGGCGCGGGCGTGCGGCACGTGGCGATCTCCGTGCGGACGCGGCCCGAATCCCGCAAGCGGTGAGCGGGAGGGACGATGGGTGCCTTGTGGATCGCCTGGTTCGTGCTCGCCGGCCTGGCGATCGGCGGCTTCACGGTGCTCGTCCGCACGCGGTGGCTGCAGTCGCACACGCTGGCCAAGTGCGCGATGCTCTC
>JBJSXB010000205.1:0-6949 GCA_046086245.1 Planctomycetaceae bacterium
CGTCACGCACGGCGTTGGCGAGCAGGCGACGCATGAACCCGCCGAATTTCTCCGGAGTGCCGCCGGCGACCATCCGCGATCGCCTCCCGAGCCGCGGCGTGTTGTCCCAACCGACGAACGCGCCCGGGAAATCATCACGGCCGTGGCGGCGACGGATGATGTCCTCCCAGATGACGTCGTACGACAGGCGGAACGACGCGTCGAAACCGCACGCTTGGGCGACTCTGTAGAGCGCCCTCGTGGCCAGTTTCGTCACCCGGTCGGTGAAGCGCGAGTGACGGCGCTCGGTGAGCCACGGCTCGAAGGACGCACTCGCCGAAAATGGAGGCCGGGCAGGCCGGGCGTCGAAACAGGTCAGGGTCTTGACGAAACAGATACCCGGCAACCCTTCCGCCACCGCCCACTCGTTCCACAGGCCGATCCATTCATCCACCGCCGCGAAGTCCGTCGGCCGGTAGATCAACAACAGCGGCCGGCCGCCGTGGGTGATGTAACGACGATCGCGGAAGAAAGGCAGCAGATACCGGAAGTGCGCCTCCCAGTCGGCCGGCCCGCCGTAATCCTGGCCGACCAGCACCTTGCGCTGCGTCCCGTCCCAGGATCGGGTCCACGATTCGTTGGCCCACGAGAAGCAGAAGGGAAACTCCGGGCGGCCCGACGCGAGGATCGCCTCGCAGGGTTTTTCCAGCAGCCGCCTGCCTTTGAACCAGTAGTGGTAGTAGCAGAACCCGTCCACCCCGTACCGCCGCGCGAGGCCCGCCTGCCACTCGCGTGCGGCGGGATCGCCGAGGTCGTAGTACCGGCCCCCGAGAGGCACGCTTGGCAACGCGTGCCCGCGATACCGGGGGCGGGCCCTGCGCACGCTCGTCCACTCGGTGAACCCCTCCCCCCACCAGGCGTCGTTCTCGGGAATCCGATGGAACTGGGGCAGGTGGAAGGCGATGACCTTCGGCGGGGTGGGCGCCAGGACCGCGCTGGGGACGACGGTCGGCGGGTCGATGAACGTCACGGCATGCCGTCCTCGTCAGGTCGCCGGTTGCCAGCATCGCGCCGTCGCGACGGCGGGCATCAGCGGCTTCCGCAACACGATCAGTGCCTGCGGCAGGCGGCGGGGATCGTCGATGAAGTCCACGAGTTCGAAATCGGTCCATTCGCGCTCGACGTAGCCGCGCGGAATCACCGACTCCCCGTAGAACGACGCATCGAGCGTCGCGCCGCCGCCGGTGGGCACGTGCACGAACCGGCCAGCGGCGAGTTGTCGCTGCAGGGCCGGAAGATCCTTGAATCCCGCCTGCAACGTCCGCAACCACGCCTCGTTCCAGGGCCGGCCGATCGAGCGTCCCAGCGCCAGACGCACGCGCCACAGGAGCGCACGGGTGGAGAGGCTCGCGACGAAGTCGATGAACCCGCTGCCCCGGGTGGTCACCATCACCAGTCCGCCGGGCGTCGTCACCCGGGCGAACTCCGTGATCCACGCGCGGCTCACCGCCTCGTTCAAGTGCGAGAACACCGAATAGGCGACGATCAGATCGAACGACCCGTCGGCGAACGGCAAGGGAGGAGTCGACCCGACCGTGGCGAACTGGGCGAACGGGTTCAGTTGACGGGCCAGCGTCACAGAATCCTCGCGCACGTCGACACCATGGAGATTGTGCGAATCGACGCGGGCCAGGAACACTCGCAGCATGCGGCCCCAGCCGCAGCCGAAGTCGAGGACGCGGGTCCCCGCGTCGATGGGACGGCCAGCATGGGCCGCGCGGCGATCAACCTCGGCGACGAACCGGCCGGCCTCGTCGAGCGCACCGCGACCGCTTCTGCCGTGGGTCGCGACCTGGTAGCCCACCGGTGGAAAGGCCGGCATCGGCACGCCGTCGATCACCCTCGCCCGCTGCGAGCGCACGAGCACCTTCATCCAGTCGGCATGCGCGAGGCCTCCGAACGTCGCGCGGTGCGCGGCATTCGACGCGACGAGTGCTTCTTCGCCCACCGTTATCCCTCGACCGATGTCTGACGCCGCCCCGCGGGGAACGGGGCTCGACCGTCCACGCCACCCATCATGACATGCCGATCGTCCGGATCGAGTCGTCCAGCGCCCGGGCGGTTTCCCGCCACGTGGTCGCCACGTAGGCCGACCGGATCCGGGCCTCATGCTCGGCGAGCAAGGCGTCGTCGCCGGCGAGCTTCTTGATGGCGTCGTACCACGCCACGAAATCGAGGGGGTCGAGCAGCCTCGTCAGTCCCTGTCCCGCCTCGGGGAGCGCGGTGGTGTTGGACGAGAGGCAGTATTTGCCGCGGGCGAGGCTCTCGATCACGGGCAGCCCGAGCCCTTCGGCGAACGACGGATAGACGGTGAACAAGCAGTGGTTGTAGAGCCAGGCGAGCTCGGCGTCGGACACGTGTTCGAGATGGTGCACGCACGCCGATGCGTGCGGATTCTGCGCCATCTCATCGAGCAGATCATCGACCCGCCACCCGCGCCGCCCCACGATGACCAGAATCGGCGGATCGGGAAACTCCGGATCGGTCTGCATCCGCACCCACAACTCGTAGAGCAGCCGGTGATTCTTCCGCACCTCGAGCGTGCCCACGGTGAGGACGAACCGCTTCGAAACCAAGTGCGGCAGACATGCCTCGCGCGCGGTGCTCACGTCCGCGCCGAGCCGGATCACGACGGTCGGCGGGGGCGGCACGCCGAGGTCGCGGGCGTATCGTTCCAGGCGCCGCGCGGAGTGCTCCGAGATCGCGAACACCGCGTCGCAACAGGCGAGGAGTGATCGAAAGTGGCCGGCGATGACAGCCGGGTATCCCGGCACGAGATACTGCGGATGATCGATGGGGATCAGGTCGTAGCACATCAAGAACACCTTCAGGCCCAGCCTGCGCCGGATCTCGCCGAGCCGCCCGAAGTCGTTGTGGTCCCAGTCCAGCCCCATCGACACATAGCGATCGCCGGCCGCGAACGGCCCGGTCCCGCGCGCCTTCCGGCGTCGCTTTCCCGTCGGGGGGATTGCACCGAGCACCCGAGCGCTCGCACCCAACAACTGCAGGCATGCCGCGCCCCAGGCGCGAACGGGTCCTTGCAGCCGTTCCGGCAGTCGGCGGATGCCGGCGCCGACGCGTGTTTCGAACCCCGCGCGGATCGACGACCGGCGGTCGGCGAACGTCTCTCGCCGCGACCGCGCGTCGTCTTCCAAGTCGGCGCGGCGGAGGAGACGCTCGGCGTCCGCGGGCGCGATCTCGCGGTAGTCGTCTTGCTCCCGATCGAAGAAGCAGAATCGCAGGCCGGGTGTCGCGGCTGCGAGCAATTCCCGGGCGACCATCATTTCGGTTCGGACGATGCCGACCGGCGGCCCCTGCCACTGCCTCGTGGTCGAGAGATCGACCCACAACGCGCCGACGGGGGTAGCTGAAGATTGCTGTTGACTCATGGCGCATCCCCGCCGGGGTCCACGTCGCGCGATCGGTCGGGACCGGACGGCGCTGGTAGCATGCCATGCCCCCACCGTGCGTCCGCGCCGTTCACCGTATCCGCCGCATGACCACGATCCTGTGCGTGTCCCACGTCTGTCCTTGGCCGGCGCGGCACGGCAACGAACTCCGTCTGCAACGGCTCCTCGGCTGGATGCGCCGCCGCGGCTACCGCGTCATCCTCGTGCTCACGGCGTCCGATGTGGATCGGCATCGCACGGAGCTGACGGGCCGGCATGTTGATCGGCTCGAACTCCCCTGTCAAACAACGCTCCCGGGTCGCATCCGACGCCTCCTCGCTCGCTGGCGCGCGTGGTGCGCGTCCCGGCGCTCCGGTCGCCACCCCGTGGGAGGCCCGCACGACGGGGGCGGGATGCGACAACTGGCCGACGTCCTCTGCCCGGCCGACGTGCGCCGGCTCGTGCGCCGTGTGACGCGCGAGGAGCCGGTCGACATCCACGTCGCCTTTTATGCCTTCGCCTTGCCGGCATTCGGGCACGTCGAGCGGCGCGAGACCGTGATCTGCGACACGGTCGAAGCGTTCTCCATGCCGCGTCACGATCCCGACGGCTCCCCGATCGCCGCCACGCTCTCCGTTCCTCGCGACGAGGAACGGAGCATGCTGCTCGGCTGCGGGCAGATCCTCGCGATCCAGCGCGTGGAGGCGGAGTATTTCGCCGGCCTCGTGCCCGAGCGGCCGGTCGCGACCGTGGGGATGGATCACCACGTGCCGGCGTCCGCGGGGCCTCCTTCGGCGGCGCCGGAGCGGATCGGCATCATCGGATCGCCGAACCGAGCCAACGTCGACGGGCTGCGGCTGTTTCTCGCCGAGTGTTGGCCGATGATCGCGCGGCTGGCCCCCGACGGGCGGTTGTGGATCGCCGGCCAACTGGGGGCCGCGATCCGCACGCACCTCGCCGACGCGCTGCCCGAGGGAGTGGAGACGATCGGAAACGTGGAAGACGTCGCCGACTTCTACCGGCAGGTTCGTGTCGTCGTGAATCCCGTCCACGGCGGAACCGGTTTGAAGATCAAGTCGATCGAGGCGCTGGCCCATGGCCGTCCGGTCGTCACCTTCCCGATCGGTTGCGAGGGCATCGAACCAGGTGCCGAACGCGCCCTGTGGGTCTGCGAGCGTCCCGACGGCATGGCGACCGCATGCGCGACCCTGCTGCGGGATCCGGCGGCCTGCGATCGCATGGGGGCGGCGGCCCGGGAGTTCGCCGCCACGGCGCTCGCGGCCGATCATGTCTACGCGCCGTTGGCGAGGATCATCGACACGCTGACCGGTCGCCGCGCCGATGCGCCCGGCCCACCCGAGACGTCCCCCGCCGGTGCGCGTGCGGTACCTTCGGCGTGATCACGCGCGCTTGCGGTGGTCGAACAGCCTGCTGCACCTCGCGGATGGGGTGCCGGGGCCCGGCCCCCCTGAAGGGCGCGGGTGGCCGAGAGCCGATGCCCGGCCGTCAGCGCGGCGGCACCGCTCCCGCGCCGGGAAACCAGCGTGCGATGACGCCGAGCCGCTCCCGGATCCGCGCGCCGACCACCGCCGGATCGAGCGTGCGGTGGATCGTCTCCCGCGCGTTGCGCCCGAGTCGGGCGGCGAGATCACGGTCGTTTGCCAGGCGACGCAGGGCCGCCGCGGCCTGCTCGACGTCCGGCTCCGCCCAGGGGACGCCCGCGTCATACGGACCGATCGGCCGCGCCAGCGGCACCAGTTCGTAGGCGATCGGTACCGAGTTGGTGTCGTCCATGAAATCCATGTTCGCCGACCAGCCGGTGGCCACGACCGGCTTCCCCAGGTACATCATCTCGGCGAGGATCAGCCCGAAACCCTCGGCCCGGTGGAGCGAGAGGAGCATGTCGCAGCACCGCTCCAGATCCCACGTCTGCTGGCGCGACAGCGCCGCATCGACGACCGTCACGTCGGCGACGTCGCGTACCAGGGCGTGGAGTTCCTGCCGCTCGCGCGGGTGATACCCGGCGTTGATCGTCTTGATCACCAGGCCGAGCGCTGGCTCAGCGGCCTTGGCGAGGAGAAAAGCGGCCAGGGCGGCCTGCGGGTTCTTGCGCTCCTGGACGGAGTGGAAGTCGTACATCACGAGCACCAGGCACTTGTCGTCGGGCAGGCCGAACACCGCACGGCCGACCCCCGGCGTCGGCGCGAAGCGGATCGCGTGGGGGATCGTCACCACGGGCACGGGGGCGACGGAGGCGATGGCGCGGTGGACGAAGGTCGAGGGAGCCCAGATCTCGTCCACCTCGGCGAAGGCCTCGTGGAAGCGCGGTGGCAGCACCGGCTGTTCCCAATGCCACAGACCGATACGGTAGCCGGGATGGTGACCGATGGCGCGCAGGCTCCGGGCCGCGGCCGGCGTGGTGTCGGCATTGACGCAGAGGATGTCGATCGACCGGGGATCCCGCGGTGCCGGCCCCGGCGTGCGACCGCCGGCCCGGCCGGCGTCGAGGAGTTCGTCGACGTCGATCGGCTCGACAGTGATGCCCCCCTCCCGACAGGCATGCGCGAGCGACCGGGCCGCCTCGCCGATCCCCAGTTCACGATTGAAATAGCCGACGATCGTGACCGGCGGCACGGCGGCGCCCGGCGCGCGCGAAGGCGACACGGCATGCCGCCCTCCGGGCGTGATGCGGGACGCCGGAAGCGCTTCCCCGTCGACGCGGCGTGCCGGGCGATACGCCAGGCTCGGTGCCATCCATGCCGCGCCCGCCACCAGCCGCTCGAGCCCCCCCACGACGGCATCGCGACCGACCCGCAGGGGCCCTTTGGCCATCGGTTTCTGCGCGACGACGCGCAACAGCCGCGCCAGCCAGCCCGGCGTGCGACGCGCCTCGGGCGACGATCCCATGGTCAGCAGCAACCGTGCCATCCCCAGTGGGCTGCGCAGCGAGGGCCGCCACGCCCGGATCTCCGCCTCCGTGACGGGACGGCCGAGCAGTTGCTCGCACAGTGCGTTCAATCGCCAGGTCTCCCCGAGGACGGCCGCCGATGGGGCGAGGCCCACGGCGTCGTCGTCCGGCACGAGTCTCGCGAGTTCGGGGTGCGCGAATGGACGCCCCGCGCATGCCGCGCGGAGCGCCGCGTCGCGGCGATACCGCGCGCGTTCCGCCGGGGTCACCGGCCCGCCATCGGCGAACCAGCCGAAGTCGTACGGCTGGCTGCCGTACCACGCCGCACCGAGCCCATCGAGCACCCGGATATGGTCGCGCACCACAGCGAGCGCGACTTCGTCCGTGACCGGCGCCGGGTCCGCTGCGGTCGGCCGCTCCGGTGCACGCGAATCGAAACCGACGTGATTGAACAGCACCAGCGGTTGCCCATCCGCGCGAAGTATGCCATCGGCTGCCAGCGTCAAGCGGCGTTCCGCGAGGTTCCATCGTCCGACGTTGTAGCCGGGATGGCGGAGGACGGCCGTGCGGGCGCACACCGCCGGGATCGCTTCGCGGCAGCGCCGATCGGCGG
>JBJSXB010000206.1:0-5947 GCA_046086245.1 Planctomycetaceae bacterium
CGCTGCATGTCGATGATCCACAGGCCGCCGTCGGGGGCGTTGGCGAACTGGACGGGGCGGAACCAGATGTCGGTGGCGGCGACGAGCTCGGCATCGGCGTCGACGCGCTCGGCCCGCACGCCGGCGCCATGGGGCATGACGCGCTTGCGATGGACGAGGTTGCTCCCCACGTCGCCGACGACCACCATCCCGGCGAGGTCGCCGACGGCGTCGCCGCGCACGGCCGTGATCCCGGTGGCGCTGGTGAAGTAGCCCGCCGGCCGGCCTCCCCCCTCGACGATGCCGGGCACGATGCCGCTGGCGCGCAAGCGCGTGCGCAGCACGCGCCACGGCTCGACGGGGCTCGCGCGGAACACCGCCGCCTGCGGCCCCTCGACGGCCACGCTCTCGCGGGCGGCACCGGCCGCGAAGGCGGGATTCCGGCCGAGAAAACGATCGGGGATCATCGCCCGGATGCAGTGGTCGCTGTTGTGGCAGAGGTACTTGCCGCCGCCGTCGTCGAACGCCATCCCGTGCTGGGCGCCGCCGGTCTCGGGACGGAGGTCGAGCGTGCGTGGGTCGAACGAGAAGTCACGCCCCCGGATCGACACCGGCGCACCGACGGCCTTGCCGGCTTCGTCGACGCGGACCACGTCCCCCCCCGACGAGCTTCCCGCGCCGTGGATCCGATTGTCGGGCCCGAAGCGGAACGAGTTGAACAGCCCCTGGACGTTTTCGGTGCCGAATCCGGTGAACACCACGCGGCGCTCGTCGGCGACCCCGTCGCCGTCGGTGTCCCGCAACCAGAGGATCTCGGGGGCGTCGCCGACGAACAGGCCACCGTCGTGGCAGACCAGCGCCGTCGGCCAGGCGAGGTCGGCGGCGAACACGGTCGCCCGGTCGGGTCGGCCGTCGCCGTCGTCGTCGGCGAGGAGCCGAATGCGTCCGAGCCGTTCGGCCTGGTCTTCGCTGTACCCGCGCATCTCGGCGACGAACAACCGGCCGTCCTCGTCCCAATCGAGCGCCACCGGGCTGGCCAGCAGCGGCTCGGCAGCGACGAGCTCGACGTCGAACCCGTCGGCCACGCGAAGCGTGTCGCGCGCCCGCGCCGCCGGCACTTGGGAAATCCGCGGTAGGTCGCCGGCGTAATCGGCGTCGGCCCCGTCCTCCTGGCTCCGCACGGCGCCGCCGGCCGGCACCGCCGCGCCGGCGACACACAGCGCGGCGACGAGAAGCAGCGACGTCGTGACGTGGCGTGCGCTCACGGCTTCGCCTCCAGGAGCGTGCCGATCGCGTCGAGCAGCGGCGCCTCGGCGTCCGGGCCGACGAACGAACTGGTGGGCAGCACCTCGTAGCCTCCCTCGCCGTAGGCCTTGGCCGTGCCGATGTAGCCGGGGCCGTAGTCACCGTAGGCCGCCATCATCACGTCGAGATCGGGGCGCATCTGCTGGGCGGCGAGTTGGTATTCCACGAACAACTCGCCGGGCAGATGGAGCATCCGTACCCGGCCGATCCGCAGGCACGTCACCGGAATCGCGTGCCCCTGCCGGACGCGCTCGAGGAAGGCGAGCGTGTCGGCGGCGGCGAACGTGCCCCGATCGGTCCCCTCGCGGACGCTCTTCTCGAGTGCCGCCCGATCGAGGTCCGCGCGTGCCGCAAGCACCACCGGCACCGCGGCGAACCCGACGTCGGCCGCCGCCACCGGCCGCCGGTCGGCTTCGGCCGCCTCGTAGGCCTGGCGCATGCCGGCGGCGAGGCGCGTGGCCAGCACCACCCGATTGGCGTGGGCGCCGTCGTTGTACTTGCCGGCGGCGACGTTGCCGCCGGCGCCGGTGAAGTGGACGTGGAGCGCCGCCGGCAGATCCTGGGTGCGCAGCAGCCGCGCGATGCCGGGAAAGTCAGGGCCGGGGACGGCGGTGCGGTAATAGCTCATCGGGTGGGTGGCGTAGGCGGTGAGCACCGCCAGCGGGGTGGTGCCGTCGAACAGCACCAGCGCCCGCACCATCGGGTCGATCGTGCCGTCGGGCTCGGCGCGGAGCAGCGGATCCTTGGTGGCGCTGGCGCGCCAGGCGCGCAGTCTCCCGTCGTCGCCGATCAGCCGGCGGTTGCTGGCGATACCCTCGACCACCGCCCGGCCGAAGCCGACGTGGGTCACCGGCCGCGCCCCGGGGAGCGCCCGTCCGATCGCCTCCCCCGCCCGCCGCATCACGTCGCGGGCGAGCATGCCGTCGAATCGGGCGGACGACTGCACGCCGAGGTCGGCGAGCAGCTTCTCGGCGGTGAAGTCGGCCTGTGGGGCGTCGTGCTGGTGGAGAGCGTGGACGGCGACGCGGTCGGGGGTGGTGGCGGCAGCCGCGGCGAGTGCCGCGCGGAAGGCGTCGTGCGCACCGTTCCCGATGCCGATCCAATCGATCGCACACAGCACGATCGGCGCTCCGGCGCCGACGATCACGATCCCGCGGCAGCGCAGCGGCAGGTCGGCCTCGCGGACCGACACCTCGTAGGCCATCCGCGTGCCGACCGGCGGCGAGGCGTCGACGTCGAACGTCGCCAGGCGCAGTGCGGCCACCGGCTGCACGCGGTCGCCAGCCACCGGCTGTGCGCGGCCGTCGGCCGCCAGCGCGGCGAGAACCACTGCACCGAGTGCCACCACCCACCGGCCCGGCGAACCGGTCCGGCACCATCCCGTCGTCGTGCGCATCGATCGTTCCCCGGTGGAATCCGCCATCATCATGCCCTCACTTCGCGCGGTGGAGAAACGCCACCAGGTCGGCCAGTTCCTGGGCCGAGAGCAGCTTGTCGTAGCCGTGCGGCATGAGCGACACGCGCCCCGGCTCGATCGCCTCGACCAGGTCGCGCGGGATCCGCTCGACCACGGTGGCGGAGGTCTGCACGGCGAGTATCCCTCCGGGTTCCTCGCGGACCACCCCCTGGAACGACCGGCCGTCGGCGGTGACCACCACGCTCGGTTCGTAGCTGCGCACGAAACTGGCACTGGGGCGCACTATCGCCTCGAGCAGGTCGCGCGGCGTGCGAATCGACCCGATGTGCGACAGATCGGGCCCGACCCGGCCGCCGACGTAGGCCATCGCGTGGCACGACGTACAAGCGCCGGTCTTGCCGGCGAACACGGCATGACCGCGCGCCACGTCGCCCGCCGGCAGCGCCCCCCACAGCGCCTCGAACGCCTCCCGTTCCGCGGCCGCCGCGGCGCCGCTCCGCGCGACCAATGCCGCGGCCACCGGCGCCGCCTCGGCCGGCAGTTTCGCGACCGCCATGGCGATCAGATCGGGGCGTAGGCCGTCGGCGCCGTCACCCGCGAGGAGCCCTTCGACCGCCGCGACGAGCGGGTCCCCCCCCTCCGCGACGAGCATCGGCAGCAGGAGCGTGGCTTCCTGCGGGCGGAGGTGCGCGAAGGCGTCGGCGATGCGCTGCCGGCCCGGCGGGGAGAGGGCGGCGGAAGCGAGGATCGCGGCGGCCGCGCCGCGATCGACCGGCGATTCCCCCTGCGTGGCGACCAGCAGCAGTCGGCCGACGATCACCTCGGGCAGGTCACCGGTCGCGTCGCCGACGAGCGCGAGGGCTTGGAGGATCGCCCCGGGGGCGAGCACGCCCGCCGCCTCGATCTGAAACGCGGTCGGTCGCCACGCGGCACGCTGGTCTTTGGTGAGCGGCAGCCCGGCGAGCACCGCGATCGCATCGCTCCCGGCGGCCGCGGCCGGCGTGTCGCGCCGCGTCGGCGCGAGGGCGAGCCGCGACAGCGCCGCCATCCACGCGTCGGGCGCGCGTGGCACACGAGCCGCGCGGATCACGTCGCGCGCCGCGGCGTTGAGCGCCGGATCGTCGCCATCAAGCGCGGTGGCGACGGCCCCGGCCACCCGCTCGTCGGCGGCGAGCGGCGCCAGGATCGCCACGATCGACTCCCGTACGGCGGGGTCGGCACCGGCCATCGCCTCCAGTTGCCCCGTCACCCGCTCCGCCAGCTCCGCCGCCCATTCCGGATGATGCGCGGCCACCCACCAAGCCGCCGCACGCAGCGCCGGGTCGGCGGCGTCGCAGGCGGGGAGCACGTCGGCGGCGACCAGCGCCGCGCCCGGCGGCGGATCGGCGGCCTGGTCGAGCGCGATCAGCGCCGCGCGCCGCGCCGCGGGCGGTCCCGCCAGCGCCGCGCGCAGCACGTCGGCGCGCCGGCTTTCGATGAGGCCGTAGAGGATGGCGTGATCGAGCGCCCGATCGGCGGACCGGGCCGTGGCGGCGACCAGCGCGCCGGCAGCGGCGGCATCACCGATCCGGCCGAGCGCCTCCGCCGCCGCGCGGGCCACCGCCGGCGTGTCGGCGACGACCAGCGGCGCGAGTGCCGCGACCGTCGCGCCGTCGCGGTGCAACCCGGCGGCGTGGCTGGCCGCCTGGCGGACGAGCGGATCGGGATCGGCGAGCGCCTCGCGCACCGCCGCACGGGCCGCCGGGCCGTCGATGCGGCACAGCGCCCAGACCGCCGCGGTGCGCGGCGCCGGCGGCGGCCGGCGGGCGAGCAGCGCGGCCAGTGCCGGCACCGCCGCGTCGCCGAGCACCGCGAGCCGGTCGGTGGCCCGGGCGACGACGGCGGGGCGCGGATCGGCGAGACGGGCGGCGAGCGGGGCGGCGGCGACGGCATCCCAATCGAGCGCGCGACCACGGGGATCATCCACCGGCGGCGCAGCGCCGTGCCGCACGCGGTAGATCGCTCCCAGCGCCGCCGGCTTCTCCAGCTGCGACGTCGGGCAGCAGAGCTTGTACCAACCGCCGGTGTCGACGACGACGAGCGAGCCGTCGGCATCCTCGATCACGTCGGTGGGATGGAAATCGACCGAGTCCGACTGCACGAACGGCTCGTCCACCGTGGTGAAACTCGCGCCGGCGGCGACGAGCCGGTGGTGCATGACGGTGCGAAGGTTGAAGGCGCAGGTGAACAGGTCGCCCGCCGCGACCGGTCCGCAGCCGAAGCCGGAATGGAGGTGGAGTCCGGCCGGGGCGGCCGGCCCGAGATGCGCCAGCGCCGGCAACAATCCGCCGGTGCGCGGATGGCCGTCGAGCACGCCATGGTCCTTGCCGTAAACCCCGCCGTAGAGGGCGTGGATCAGCCCGTCGCGCTGCCCGCCACCAGGGTGGACGAGAAACGTGCAGGAGAGGATCCGCTCGCCGCCGGCGGTGAACACCACGTCGACCGGATTGTCCATCCCGCCGGTGAGCACCGGTTCGATCTCCGTGCCGTCGGGGCGCGCCCGGAAAACATGGCTGGCACGCGTCGTCCACCCGGGGCGGCCGGGGAGATCGTGGCGCTGCTCGGCGAACGCCCCCTTGCACCAGTAGAAGCGGCCGTCGCGTCCGAGATAGGGGCCGTGGAGGTCGTTGGCGCAGCCGGTGAGCGTGCGGCCGTCGAACCACACGGCGCGCTCCTCGGCCACGCCGTCGTCGTCGGCGTCGGTGAACCGCCAGATCACCGGCGGCGCGGCGACGTACAGGCTCCCGCGCCACCACAGCGAGCCTTCCGGCAGCATGAGCTTCTCGGCATACACCGTGCGCGTGTCGAACACCCCGTCGCCGTCGGCATCCTCGAGGCGGAGTACGCGGTGGGTGGGGTCGGCCTGCTGCCGTTCGACCTTGTCGTTGGAACCGCTGCTCTCGGTGACGTAGAGCCGGCCGCGCTCGTCGAAGTCGCAGGTCACGGGGCGCTCGACGAGCGGTGCCGCCGCGATCCGCTCGACCGTGAAGCCCTCCGGCACGCGCGGCATGTCGTCGTCACCGCGCCCCGCGGCGGCCGTCATGCCGACCGCCAGCGCCGCACACCACGCGACAACGGCACCGCGAACCTTCGAGCGGTCGATCATCGGGCACACCCCTCCCCGCCGCGGCCGCACTACCAGCTGCCGCTGGCGCCGCCGCCACTGGAACGGCCACCGCCGAACGACGAACCTCCCCCGAACGACGG
>JBJSXB010000207.1:0-7376 GCA_046086245.1 Planctomycetaceae bacterium
ACCTGCCTGGGGATCAACCCCTCGGTGACCACATCCGATCTCCGCGGCTTCACCTGGTGGGGCCCGGGCGCGGTGTTCCACGCCTTCAACGGTCCCAACTCTCCCACGCCCGACCAGTTCCAGTTCGCGTCGTACTGCAACAACCAGCCGGCCAAGAATCTCCCCTGTATCCAGGCGGCGGAAGTGCAACTCGCCGCCCGCAGCCGCCATCCCGGCGGCGTCAATGTCTGCAACTGCGACGGCTCGATCCGGTTCGTGTCGAACGACGTGGACATCGCCACCTGGCGCGCCGCGGCGACGACCGAATACGGTGAGAACGCATCGCTCGAGTGAGCGGCCGTTCCATGCCGTGCCTTCAACCGCCGCCGCGGGTTTGATCCCGCGGCGGCGGTTCATTGTCAGCGGCGTGGCTCTGCCGGCGCCGTGTCATGGCCGGTGGGGACACGGGGCACCATCCACGCAAGCGGCCCCGCCTGGGCCCAGACGAGCAATCCCACCAGCGCCGCCAGCGCAACGCTGTGGGGAAGAACGTGGCGGAGAATGCGCCCTTCCGCCCGCTCCAGGCGGGTGGCGGTGGCACTGACGACGATGCTCTGCGCGTCGATCATTTTGCCCATGACGCCGCCGGTGCTGTTGGCCGTACAGATCAACAGCGGGTCGAGGCCGAGTTGCTCGGCCGTGACGCGCTGCAGGCTGCCGAACATCGCGTTGCTCGACGTGTCGGAGCCGGTGAGGGCGACACCGAGCCAGCCGAGCAGCGCCGCGAAGAAGGGATACGCGACGCCGGTGCCGGTGAGGGCCAAGCCGAGGATCACGTCGGTGCCCGAAAAACGCGTCACGAACGCCAGCGCCAGCATCGTGGCGATCGTCGCCAGCGACGGCGCCAGGTGCACGATCGTCTCGGCGAACAGGCCGGCGCCGTGCCGCCAGGAAAGACCGAGCCAAGGAATGCTCACCAGCGCCGCCGCGAGGATCGCGGTGCCGGCGGCCGAGAGCCAATTGAAGCGATAGATCGCCTCCTCCGCCTCGCGCTGGTGCCGCGTCGCCGGCGGCACCTTGGCGACGCGGCGGTGCAACGCCGGCACGGGCCACTCGGGCGCGACGATCGATGGAGGCAGCAGCGCCACGCGACCCGCCGCCGAGCGCCCCTCCAGGGTCCCCTTGACCGCCGGCACCCCCCAGGCGAACACCGCCACCGACACCGCGACCCACGGCATCCACGCCCAGGCGACGTCGCGCGCGGTCAGGGCCGGCTCGGGGGGGCTCGTGGCATCTCCGGTCGCCGCCGCCGCGATGCCGTACATCCACGGCCGCGTGGGCTTCCAGAGATGGAGAAACGCCGCCAGCGCCACCAGGCTCACCGCGCCGCCGATCACGTCCACCAGCGCCGGGCCGACGTGGTTGCTCACCCACCACTGCACCAGCGCGAACGAAGCCCCGCTGACGACCACCGCCGGCCACACCCCCACCAGCCCGCGCCATCCCGCCATGGCCGCCACCATCCACGCCGGCACGATCAACGAGAACAGCGGCAACTGCCGCCCCGCCATCGCCGAGATCGCCTGCTCGTCAAGCCCCGTCACTCGCGCGAGGGTGACGATCGGCGTCCCCAGCGCGCCGAAGGCCACCGGCGCCGTGTTCGCCAGCAGGGCGATGCACGAGGCCTCGAGCGCCGGGAATCCGCTGCCCGCGAGCAGCGCCGCCGAGATCGCCACCGGCGCACCGAATCCGGCCGCACCCTCCAGGAATGCGCCGAACGAAAAGGCGATGAGCAGTGCCTGCAGCCGGTGGTCGGCGGAGAGTGTCGTCACCGATCGCTTCATCAGCGCCAGCGCCCCCGACGCCGCGGTGAGACGGTAGACGAACATCGCCCCGACGACGATCCAGCCGATGGGAAACAGGCCGAACGCGGCGCCGTGCAGCGCGGCGGCGAGCGCGGCGTCGGCCGGCATGCCGACGATCAGGATCGCCACCGCCAGGGCCGTCGCCAGACCCGCCAGCGCCGCCCGCGGCGCCGACACGCCGACGATCGCCAGCAGGCCGAGCAGCACCGCGATCGGCAGCAGGGCGACGAGCGTGGAGAGCAGGGATGAGCCGAGCGGATCGTAGTCGTGGCACCACTCCATCGCTCACATGCCCCCCACCACCAGGGCCAGCGCCGCGATGCCCACCACCACCAGCGCCGCCCCCATGAACCTGGCGATCGCCGGACGGTCGGCGTAGCGGTAGTCCTCGGCGGCGATCGTGGCGAGGATCCGCCGGTGCTCGAGCATGCCGGCGATCGTCGCCGCCACGCCGAGGGCGATCAGCGCGGCGCCGAAGAACCGGGTCTTGGTTTGCGCCGCGCCGTCGAAGCGCTGGTCGAGGGCGACGGCCGCCTGACCGAGCCGCTCGATCCCGAACCCGAGGCTGATCATCGCCAGGCTGGTGCGGATCCAGGCCAGCAGCGTCCGGTCGGCCGCCTCGCGATTCCGTTCCCGGGCCAGTTCGTTGACCAGCGTCGGGGGGGCCGGTGGCTCGCTCATGTCCCGCTCCGCGAGGCTGCCACGGCGCCTAGCGCAGCGGCGAATAGTCGGTGGGCACCAGAAACTCCGATACCACGCCGCCGGTCGCCTCGGTGAGTGACCCTCCCGCGCGTTGCTCCGAAGCGGTGCGTGCGGCGATCCAGTCGGGATCCTGGCGGAAGGCGCCGAACGACGCCTTCGCCGCCGCGGGGCTGGCATGGGCGAGGAGATAGACCAGCAGGATGTCGGCCGCCGGCTCGCCGGGCGCCGCGTTCCAGTAGACGACGTTCGTCATCCCGTGCTTGGCGAACAGCCCGAGCGTATGGTCGCGGAACCGCGCGTTCAGCGCCGGCAGCCTCCCCGGCGGCGCTCGGTAGGTGCGCAGTTCGAAGACGCGCGGGCCCTTCGCCTGGGGCAGGACCAACTCCGGCGCATAATCGGTCGTGGCCAACAGCGTCGATTCGATCCGTTCGACGATCTTCCCCTCCCGCTCCGATGCATCGCGGGCCGCCTGCCAGGCCGGATCGGACAGAAAGGCCTGGAACGACGCCTCGCGCGCCGCGCGGTCGGGAAAGGCGAGAAAATAGACGAGCCGGCGGCGCGGATTGTCCCCCTCGGGGACGAAATACGCGACGTTCGTCATGCCGTGCTTGGCGAACAGCCCCACGGTGTGGTCGCGGAAACGGGCATGGAGCGCCTCCAATTTACCCGCCGCCGCCTCGTACACCCGCATCTCGTAGAGGCGCGTGTCGGCGGCGACCGCATCGGTCCCCAGCGTTGCCAACACGGCGACCAACAGCGTCATGATGGGTCGTCGTGGCATCGCACCTTCCTCCTCCGGCGGGTCGTCGATGACCCGGGGCCGACCAGAGCGGCAGGATACCACGGCGCACCGCGTCAGCCCCGCGGCGCGGCGGACGGTTCTCACCGCGCGTGGAGACGCAGGCTCGCCGAGCGGGCGGAGAACTCGGGGGCGTACCGGCTGGCGATCGTGGCGAACCCGGCGGCGACCTGCCCGCGCCGCGCGACGCGGAGTCCGTACTCGAAGACGTGCGTGCCGCGCGGCAGCCGCTCGACGAACAGCCGGGTCGATGCGTCGCGCACCGCCTGGTACCAGGCCACGCCGTCCCCGGAGCGCCAGCCGGAGAGTCCGTCGACCGGTTCGGCGAGGCTCGGACGATGGTCGGCGATCTCGAGGAACTCGTAGTCGCGGTCGCTCTTCACCACCAGCCGTACCACCACCTCGTCCCCCGGCGCGACGACGGCGCCGTCGGCGAGCGGCTCGAGGACCGCCCCTCCCTTGGTGACGCGACGCACCGCCAGCGCCTTGTCGATCGACAACTCCGCCCGTCCGACGGCGGCGACGGCGCCGATCGGCGCGCGATGCAGCCAGTGGATGCCGCCGAAGGCGAGCCCTTCGTCGGGCACCGAGAACGTGACCGTCGCCCGGTCCGGGGTGATCGCCGCGCCGAGCAACCGCGTCTCGCGGAATCCGGTACCGGCCAACGCCGGCGGCATGGCAACGGCTTCGCCGCCGATCGTCACCTCCACCGGCCGCTTCGTGCCGAGCAGATCGGCACCGCGGCCGAGCAGCGCCCCGACCGCGTCGGCGGTGGCGCGGCTCGCGCCCCAGCGGCTGGTGCGCTTCTGGCAGAGGAGCCATACCTTGAGAGCCTCGACGGCGGCGGCGTCCCCGGCCACCTCGTCGAACGCCTCGATCATGACCGCCTGGGTCGCGATCGGGGCGTGCGCCCAACTCCACCAGCCGGGATGGGCATCGCGCCACCACATGCCCTGCCACGCGTCGCCGGCCGCGCCGGCGGGTGCGGCGGCATCGACGGCGCGCTGGGCGAGGCTGTCGACGATCCGCCGTGCCGCGTCGCGGCGGCCGTGCCGCGCCAGCGCGATCGCGGCATGCCCCTGCGGCAGCCGGGCGTCGAGCGTCATCCACGTCCGCGCGGCGAGGTCGATGCCCCATGCGACCGCGTCGGCCGCCTCTCCCTGCGGCGGGACATCGGCCGTGAAGAAGCTGCGTGCATACAGCGCGAAGGCGCCGACGGCTGTCAGCGTCGCCGCCTCTGGCGCGCGGCGGCCGTCCACCTCGGCACGGCGGCGTTCCTCTACGAGCCGGCGATCGAGCCACGGCAGCGTGGCGAGCGCCGGCTGCACGTCGATCGGCACGCCGGCGGCGCGGAGCCGGCCGAACCCGGCGACGATCGCCAACGTCACCGGGTCGCTGGTCACTCCGCCGGGGAACCACGGCCAGCCGCCGTCGGCCGCGCGCGAGGCCTCGAGGCGGTCGAGGGCCGCCGCGATCTGCGTCGCAGTGCGGGTGCGGTCGAAGAGGAGGGCAATCCGTCCGCGCGCCGCCCGTTCCTCCTCGGCGTCGCGGACCCAGGGAGTTTCTTCGAGCCGCGTGCGCACCAGGGCCTCGTTGCGTTCGAGTGGCCCGGCGAGTTGCCCATCCTCCCGCCACTGGGCGAACACCTTCTCGATCCGCGGGTCGGCGGTCACCAGATGGGCCGCCAACGCGTGGGCATAGAGGCGGGAAAAGACCCCTTCGCAGCTCTCGTCGGGATCTTCGACGAGCACCGGCAGGGCGAGGACGGCGTACCACGCCGGGTTGGCGGCGGCCTGCACGACCAGCGCCTCGTTCTCGACGCCGGGCGGGGCCGCCGCGAGCGCGTCGAGCGTCACGGTGCGCGTCGTCGGCCCGCGCAGCGTGACCGGGATCGTGTCGGTGACCGGGACCCGCGCCGGGAGCACCGGCAGCAGGGCCTGTTCCCCGTCGGCGGTCCGGTCCGCCGACGCGGTGGCGGTGTATTCGAGGAGGTCGGTGCCCGGCGTGACGCGGAGCGTGAAGGCGACGGCGCACGACTCGCCGGCGGCCAGATCGAAGGGCTGCTCGTGGGCGCCATCGACGAGGTCGCCGCGATCGTCGCCGCCGCGCGCGTCGGCCAGCGCCAGGCGCACGGTGCCGGCGAGACGGCCGGTGGAGCGGTTGCCCACCTTCACCGGCACCTCGACCACGTCCCCCTCGCGCACGAAACGCGGCACCAGTGCCTCGACCATCAGATCCTTCGCCGCCACGCAGGAGTCGACGAGGGTGCCGCTACGGAGCCGCGCGTCATGGGCGAGCCCCTTGAAGCGCCACGTCGTCAGTGTGTCGGGGAGCGTGAACTCGATCGACACCGTGCCGTCGGCCGCGGTGGCGAGCGACGGCAGAAAGAAGGCCGTCTCCACCAACCGCCGGCGCGGGGGCGGGGAGGCGGCCGAGGGCCTCTCTCCACCGCGGCCGCCGCCAGTGCCCGCCGCATCGCCAGCGCGAGGCGGCGATCCGGGGGGTGCGGGCGCCCCGGCCACGCCGAGCTTCTCCATCGGCGCCCCCAGCGCGACCGGACCGTCGGCCATCGCCGCGGCGGCGAACACCTCCGGCGCCCCGCGCATGCGGGAAACCATCCCACCGCGGCCGAGAAACCGCGGCCGTCCGAAGGGAAACCGGAACTCACGGTACTCGATCGGCGGCACCTCCACGTCGGGGACGACGAACGCCCCGCCGCAGTCCACCAATCCCTGCGCGGTGTTGGTGAACGCCGACGTGAAACCATCCTGCTCGCGGCGGAAGATGCCGAGGAGGCCGTCGGTGGGCCATTGGTGCGGCGCCAGCGCCTCGAGCGACTCGTCGTGAAGGATGGCGAGCACGTCGACGAGCGCCGGCGATTCCACCCCGGCTGCGTCGGCACCCGTCACCCGTGCGCGCCACACCTCGCGGGCCCCCGGCTCGACGCGCCGCGTGAAGCGCTCCCAGGTGAGCGTCAGCTTCCGGTCGCTCCAGGGCACGTCGATCGTCCGCTGCACGGTCGTCAGCCGGCCATCGCGCACCAGCCACGCGCGGACGGTGAATCCGCCGCGGTGCGTGCCATCGACCGGCAGGGACAGTGCCCACTGCGTCCGTCCCGGCTCCGTCCACTGCCGCGACACGGTCCGCCCCGACTGCGAAATCTCCACCAGCGCCCGACCATGGGCGTAGCCGGTGCCCACCAGCGCCCGAACCGTCTCTCCGGGAACGACGCGCTCGCGTTCACAGTGCAGTGAAAGCGGCACCCGCACCGGGTAGACGGCGGCGCCGGGATCGAGCACCTCCACCACGCCCACCCCCTTGGCCGCCGCCCCTCCCTCCCCGGCGGCGCTGGCGAACGTCGCCCGGTAGATGCCCGGCGGCAGTGGCACGTCGATCCGTGCCCGACCGGCGGCGTCGGTGGTCACCACCGCGGTGAATGCCTCCGCGCCGGCCGGCCAGGTCTCGGGAGCGGATCCGGGACGTCGGTCCGCGGACGGCGCTGCGCCGTCGCTGAACAGGCTCACGCGCTCGACCTGCGGCGGCTGCACGAGCCGCACGACGGACAGCCGGCCGGTGACGGCGAGCGGATCGCCATCGAGCGACGCCGTCGTCACCGTCAGTGGCACCCGGGCGGTACCTTCGGTCGCCGTTTGCCAGGCGGCGGCGGTCACCGTCGCCTCGACGTCGCCATAGCCCACCGATACCGTCCGCTCGTCGCCCTGCGTTTCGCCGCCGGCGTCGGTCACGAGCGTCTCGGCCCGGAAGCGGAACACGGGCAGCGCCGCCGCGGGGATGGCGCGATCGGCGCGCGCCGCGAATCGGAACGTGAACCGTCCCATCTCGTCGGTGCGGGCGGTACCCCGCGCGATCGCCCGTGCTTCGCCCCCCTCGGGCAGACCGGGCACGACCCAACGGCACCACTCCGGCCAACGCACCAAGCGCTCGACGCGCCACGCGACCTTCGCCCCCGCGACCGGCAGCCCGGTGTAGGTGGTCGCGGTGCCGGTGAGCAGCACCTCGCCGCCGAGAGC
>JBJSXB010000208.1:0-3614 GCA_046086245.1 Planctomycetaceae bacterium
CCGGGGGTGCCGGCCGGCAATTGGACCGGTCCGATGAACGGGTCGAGCTTGCCGACGCTGCCGCGCGACAGATCGTCGAAGTCGTTGCCCTGGCCGACGCCCGGCTGGTCGTCGGCGACGTTCGAATCATGGCTCACGAAGATCAGCTTGCCGGTCGAGTCGAACACCGACAGCGTGAGGTCGCCGCGGAAGCCGTCGGCGTAGTCGATGTCGAACACGGTCGACCAGGTCTTGCCGCCGCCGTTGACCCCCCCGATCGCCTGGATGAAGGCATAGTCGACGGTGAACGTGTACCAGTCGATGTCCCCTTCCGCCGCCACGGTGCCGGCGAGGCTGATCGTGTTTTGGTCGGCCTGGAGCAGCTTGCCGATGTCCTGGGCCGAGCCGAACACCTCGTTGGCGGCGGCGCTCTCGCCGGTCTCACCGACCACCAGCGAATTGCGCGGTAGCCCCTGGACGTCGATGGCGTTGGTGGCGTAGCGGATGTCGGCGTAGCGGACGGTCGAACCGGGCTTTTGATCCTGCTGCTGGAGCCGGATCCGCAGCTCGTAGGTGCCGAACGTGACGCCGCTCTTGACCAATGCCGGATCGCGCAGCCGCGTCTCGTAGGCCGCCTGGGTGGCGACGCCGATCGCCGTGGGCTGGCTCCGGACGCGGAGGAAGTACTGTGCCTGCGTGCCCGCCGTGCCGGGCAGGATCACGCGCATGCCGGGGTCGCGCGGGTTGACGGAGTAGTAGTCGAGCCCGCGGAACTCGTCCTTGCCCATCGGCAGGGCGCCGTTGCCGCCCGACGCGGTGAAGCCGAGCGTCTGCCGCGACAGCGTGCCCGCCGCGAAGGCGACGTCGCGGAGGCTCGTCACGGCGCCCGGATCGCCGTTGAACGTGAACGTCACCGCACCGGTCGCGAAGTCGAGCGTCGCTCCCGTCGCCCGCACCGCCGGCGAACCGATCGAGGTGAAGGCGAACACGCCGGCACGGTTCACGGTGAAGCTCTGGATCGCCGTGTTGTTGCGGTAGAGCACGCCGCCGAGCGTGCCCGGCAGCACGTTGCCGGCGGCGAGCTGGTAGGTGCGCGTCGTGCCGGTGCCGGTGCCGGCGACGAGATCCTGCTCCACGATCCGCGAATCGTTGGTGGCGTCCACCGAACGGGCCAGCACGGCGCCCGAGGCATCGAGCAGTTCGATCATCGCGTCGAGGCCGAACGACGTCTTGTCGAGGTCGATCCACACCTCGCTGCCGGCGTAGCCGCCGAAGCTGTACACGTCGACGTCGGTCGGGTCGTCGTAGGCGATCACGCCGTGGACCTCGAACCCGTTCTTGCGGTTCTCGTCACCACCCTTGTTTTGCGCCGACTCGGTGGTGTTGGTGCCGGTGGCGAAATTGGGGGCCAGCACCCCGAGCGACTGTGCCGCGGCCGTCGTCTGGTTGGCCTCGAGCTTGCCCGTGTAGGGCTTCTCCGCCTCCTTCTGGATCGAGACGTTGGTGTCGTTGGAGAGCGGGAGGAACTTCAGGCCGCGCCAATCGCCCGGCGCGGGGGCGGTGGCGGTCGAATCGACGCCCGACACGCCGTCGTTGTTGGTGTCCTTGACCGTCCGACCCAGCGGATCGAGGCTCGCCCCCACCGAGTCGTCGGCGATGCTCGTGAGCACGACGGGGTAGCCGGGCTGGCCGACCACCTGCACGGTGCCGCCGATCCGGTCTTCGATCTCGAGCGGGAAGCCCGCGGCCGTGAAGCCGGCATTGGGCCCGTCGAGCTTCACCACGAGGCTGGCGTCCGAACGACTCAGCAACCGCAGTCCGGTGGTGGTGTGGAAATTCTCCACGACGACGTCGATCGACCCCTGGAGCACGTGGACGACGTCGGTGTCGTCCCACACGCTCTCGACGGTGATCTGCTCCGGCCGGACGACCACGCCGGTGATCGCCGCACCGGTGCTCGTCGGCCCGGTGGTCACCCCGCTACCGGGCAGGGTGTAGCTGTCGGCGGCCGCGTACGACACCGTGTAGCCGAGATCCTCGAAGGCGCCGATCGTCACCCGGCTCAGCGGGTTGACGCCGGGATTGATGACCCCGGTCATGATCTCGTTGTCGAACTCCGCCTCCGACCAGTGGGCACCGGTGGTGCCGGCACCGCCCCCCTGCTCGAGCGGCACGGTGGCGGCGGTCGGGCGGAAGCGCTGGTATTCGCGGAGGGCGTTGCTGCCGGTGTAGTTGAAGCCGCTGATCAGGTTGAGCAGATTGCTGACGTTCGGGAAACCGAGCGCGTGGCCCAACTCGTGGACGAGAATCGGCGCCATCTGCGGGTCGGCGATGTCGGCGGTGTCGATGCCGACGTCGGCCAGATAGGGGAGGAAGCGGTTGACGTCGGTCGCCGGCCGGAAGGCCGTTGGGCCGGCGTTGGCGAGCGTGTTACCCGCCCCGTCGCTGGGAGAACCGCCGAGCAGCCCCGCCTGCACCCGGATTTCGATGTCGTCGATCTGCCGGCCGGTGCCCGGGTCGGTGACCAGCGACAAGTCGCCGATGATGATCGACTCCCACTTGGCGACGGCGACCTGCATCGCCGTCTGCGCCGCCTGCGGCACACCCGGGCCGAACGAGACGTCGATCTTGAACGCCCCAGCCGGCTGCCCGCCGGAGAAGTTCACCGGGTTGGAGAGGCGGTTATTGCGGAGCAGCGGGCCATAGTTGTCGTCGTAGCCGATCGAGCGCTCGATCGGGCCGGTGCTGCGGCCGGGATCGCCGATCTTGCCGTCCGACATCGAGTTGGCGTTGATGCTCACCGTGGCGCCGGCGTTGGCGCGGAAATCGTTGCCCACGATCACCGGCTGCGCCCCGCGCACGAACACCGTCGCGCCGTCGTTGGTGCCCCGCGCGTTGCGGTTGCCCACCGCCTGGCCCGAGGCGTTGTTCTCCACCCGGCTGTTGGCCAGGCGGAGGAAGCCCTGGTGCACCTCGATGACGTTGAAGTTGTCGAAATTGCCCTCGATCGGCGTCTGACCGCCGCCGAAGGCGATGTAGGCATTGTCGATGCTCACCCGGCCGCCGGCATTGGCGATGATCCCGCCCCAGTCGCCGGCGGCGCGCGTGTCGGGGGAGGGGCCGTTGGTGTCGAACGTGCCGCCGGCGCCGAAGCGATTGTCGGCGAGGCTCGTGAATACCACCCGATTGCCCGCCGTGCCCTCGGCGATCAGCTGGCCGAGGCCGCGCTCCAGTTCGATCCGCGACCCAAGCAGCTTCACGACGACGCCGGGATCGATCTGCAGCCGTCCAGTCTCGCGGGCGAACGTCTTCGTCACCCCGTCGGTCGCGTCGACCCGCTCCTCGTAGCCGCCCACGCCGCCGGCGATCTGCAGGTTCTCGGCGATCACGTAGGTGATGTCGGGGCTCTTGAACCGGGCCGGCACGGTAAGCCGATCGACCTGGCTGCCGAGCTGGGTGCGGATCCGTACGAACAGGCCGTTGATCGTGTTGTCCACGATGCGGTTGCCGCGGACGTCGGGCCCCTGCCGGACCGCGGTGTCCTCGAACGCGTCGGGATCGGCCGACATCGCCGCCCCGGCGCTCTTGGTGATCGAGTTGAAGACCACCGTCGGCCGCGTGCTCTCGATATGGAT
>JBJSXB010000209.1:0-2840 GCA_046086245.1 Planctomycetaceae bacterium
GGTGGGATCGGTGCTGCTGACCGGATGCCAAGTGGACGTCGGCGGCCAGACGCTGCCAAGCGCGTACTACCTCCAGGACGACATCCAGTACTTCCCGGCCGGCCCCGAGTTCAAACTCTCGCGGGAGGCGGCCGCGTTGAAGGCGGCTTCCCCGCCGGCCGAATGCGAGTCGTGTCACTGAGAGACGCGGGCCCCTGCGAGGAAGGGGTCTCGCAGGGCGATCCGCCCCGCGGACGACGGACACTGTCCGGGACGAGCAGCGGAGCCCCGCTGTGGTCCGTCGCACGCTTGCAGGTTGCACTTTTCGCACCCTTCGCTACACTCCTCGCCGTGGGTTTATTGCCCAATTCATTGGATTTTTTTCCGTGAATTGTGGGGAAAAGACCCACCATGGATCGCGGTGCATTGGTCGCCGCGATCAGGAGGAAGGGATTCGCCCGCGGCCGCGACCGGTCGTCGGTGGAGTGGTCGTGGAAGGGTCCCGTGTTGACGATGGGTCGCGATGTCCTTGGGCGGGCCGTTGTTGATCGGGGAGGCGGTTCGGACGCTCGACGGGCGTTTCCGCTTGTCACTCCCGGATGCAATGGCAGCGCCGCTCCTTGCGGACGGGTCGAAACTGCTTCTCGCCAAGGAGCGCGGCGGCTGCCTTTCGCTGTGGTCGGCGGCGGTGTGGCGGCCGCGGATCGATGCCGCGATCGACGTCATTCGAAGCAAGCTGCACGCCGGGGTGCTCGGCCAACGGCTCGCCGACGTTCAGCGGGCCGGGCGCTTGATCTCCGCCCGCCATGCGACGGTTGCCATCGCCGGCCGCGATCGATTGGTCATTCCGGACGGTTTTCGCGCGTTTCTCGGCGTCGAACCGGGTGGCGACGTCGTGGTGGTAGGCGCGGCGGTGTGCGTGGAAATCTGGCACCCTCGAGCCTGGCAGGAGGCGATCACCGCCGAGATGCCGGACTTTCGTCGGCATCTCGACTCGCTCACCGGCTGAAGGCGGCGGGGCACGGTGGCATCCTCGGGAGGGGAGTCGTTTCCGTTCCGTCGAGTTGGCGTCTTGCGACTCACCAGGCTTCGCAGGCCGCGGGTGGCCGTGACACGGATGGTCACGGCTGCCCGCTGGCCATGCGGCCGACGCCGTCCAGCCCCGGGCCGTGATCGGGGGCGGCAGATCCCGCCACCGACTGATCGGATCACCGACCGGGGAAGCGCGGCGCCCAATCGAAGCCGGGATCGAGACCGCGCACGAACCTCGCCAGCAACGTCGCCGCCCGGTCGACGTCGTCGAGCGACACGGTCTCGACGGCGGAGTGCATGTAACGGTTGGGAATACCGACCAAGCCGGTCGCGACGCCCGATCTGGTGATTTGCAGCACATTGGCGTCGTTGGGTGTGGCGCGGCCGCTCGCGGCGAGCTGGATCGGCATCGCCAGGTCACGGGCGGCGCCGATGAGGCGCTCGACGACGTGTGGATTCATGTTTGGCCCGCGGAATACGACCGGTCCTCTGCCGAGGGCCACGTCACCCTCCGCCTTGCGATCGATCGTCGGGCAGTCGGTGGCATGCGTGACATCCACGGCGATGGCGACGTGCGGATCGACGCCGAACGCGCTGGTCTGGGCACCGCGCAGACCGATTTCCTCCTGGACGGTGGAGCACACCGAAAGCGAGCAGGGAAGCGGCCCTTCGGCGGCGGCGCGTCGAAACGCCTCGAGCACCACCCACAGCCCCACCTTGTCGTCCATCGCCGTGGCCGCGGCCAACCCACGGCGGAGGGGCAAGAACCGCAGTTCCAAAGTGACCGGATCGCCCACGCGGACCACGCTCTCGGCATCGGCCTTGTCGCCGGCCCCGATGTCGATCCACAGATCCTTGAGCTTGGGAACGGCCTTTCGCTCGTCATCGGTGAGGAGATGGATCGGCTTCCGGGCGATCACGCCGGGCACGGGGCCTTCGCCGCCCCAGATCGTCACCCGGGACCCCACGAGCTGGATCGGATCCCAGCCACCGATCGGCTGCACCGAGATGTATCCGTCGCCATCGACGTACTGGACGATCAGCCCGATCTGGTCGCAGTGTCCCGCGAGCAGGACCCGCGGCGACACCCCCGGATTCTTGGTGCCGATGACGTTGCCGTGGCTGTCGGTCGTGACGACATCGGCGGAACCAGCGAGGTAGTCGCGGACCAGGGACTGAACCGGCCACTCGTACCCCGACGGGCTGGGGGTTTCGAGCAGTCGGACGAGAAACGCACGGGCGGAGTCATCCATGCGACCAAACCCTCCCGGCGCCGAAGGTGGCAGGGGCCGTGGCCGTGAACGCCGCCCAGGCCGCGTTTTCGACCGACACACCGACGTCGTTCACCGGTAGCGGGCTCGATGGCACGACGTGCTCCGGGTTTTGCAACGATTCTTCGGGGGTTTCAGGGCGACGTTTCATTGACGGTCCAAGAGCCTATTTCTATAGTGCGCGCGGTCGTAAGGGGACAAACGGCGGTCGGGGGATGCCTCTTTTGGGGGGATCTTCCCCGGAGAGATCCGTCCCGCGTCTCACTTCTTGGGAATTCATTTGTTTTTTTCCAACAAGCTGTGGCTGCATTCCCGTCGCGCAGCGGCGTGGACCGCGGTCCTGTGGAGGGTCTGATGCACGAACAACGTCTGATGCACGAACAACGAGGGAGCCCCACCGATTCGAAGTGGAGCGTGAGGTCCGCGAGTGGTTACGCACGTCGCCGTACGGCGGGATTTACGCTTGTCGAACTGCTGGTCGTGATCGCCATCATCGGCACGCTCGTGGGGTTGCTCCTTCCCGCCGTCCAGGCGGCTCGGGAGGCGGCGCGAAGGACC
>JBJSXB010000210.1:0-4461 GCA_046086245.1 Planctomycetaceae bacterium
CAGCGGCGGCACGCGCGCCGCCGCCGGCGCATGTCGAATTGCCACATGCCATAGCCCGCGACGCCGGTCGCGGCGAGCCCGCCGCCGAGGACGGCGACCGCGCCCCACGGAGGACCCGGCGCCGCGGGCACCGGCGGCACCCGCGCCGGACGCAGCCCGAGAGGCTCGGCGGGAAGTCCATCCGGCACGGCGACCGGGACGTCGGGAACGTTCGCATCCGCCGCCGCGGTGTCGGTGGCCGGGCTCTCCGTCGGGCTGTCGAGAATCTCGGCGGCACAGGCCAGTGCGCCGCGGCGGATCGCCCCTCCCGGCCGACCCGCCTTGAACTCGGGGATCATCACCCCGTCCATCACGCGCTGGCTCGCCGCCACGCGCGCCGCGTCGTCGAGGCCGTCGCCGAGGATGATCTCCGCGCGGCGGTCGTCGAGGGCGGCGAAGAGGAGCAACCCGTCGTCGCGCTCCGCGCTGCCGAGCCGCCAGCGGTTGAACAGCTCGGTGGCGAACTGCCGGTGCGGGACACCGGCGGTGGTGGGAATCACCACGACCATCATGTCGCCGCGTGAATGCGTGGCGATCCCATCGAGCAGGGCCGTGATCTCGCGGCGCTCGTCGGCGGTGAGCCGGCCGGTGGTGTCGACGACCCGGCCGGCGGGCCGTGGACCGGCGACCTCGGCGGGAAGTTGCCACGCCGCCGCCGTGGAGACGGCGACCAGCGCGACCACCAGCGTGCTGGCGGCCGCGGCCGCTGATCGGACCGATGGTTGGATCACACGAAGCTCCCTCGGTGCGGAGATCGACACCCCGTCAGCGCGTCGCCACCGGCAGATCGAAATCCCCGGTGCGGTCGCGCCACACGCAATGGATGTGATTGGCGGGATTGCCCTCGGCATCGGGCTGGATGTTGACGAACTCGATCACGAACGACGGTCCCTCGACGCGGTAATAGTGCCCCGCGCCCGGCGCCGTCGCCCCGGCCCAGGCAAAATAGATCGCCTCCTCGCCTCCGGGGGCGGCCGCGATCAGCGCCCGGCGCTCGTCGGCCACGTCGGCGACCATCGTGTCGGCGTAGGCGTCGATGAGGCGCCGGAGGATGGCGCGCTGCCCGGCGGTGAGGTCGCGGCAGGGGATGCCGGCGGGGGGGTCCGAAGGCGGCTGCGGATCCCCGGCGCCGCGGATGTCCTTCGGGCACTCGGCGGCGATGATCGCCCGCGCCCGCTGGGAGGGATCGAGGGCGGCGAGCAAATCGAAGGCGAGCTGCTCCTCGTCGCGGAGCAACCGCGTGCCTTTGGCGGGCAGCCCGGCCAGGTCGCCGCGCACCTCGGCCGGATTGGCGCCGAGGAATTGCGGCGTGCTATCCACCAGGCGACCGCCGTGGAGCACGAAATTGAGCGACAGGTGATGCCCTTCGACCGACAGCGCCCAGCGACCGGTGGCCGACGGGTCACCGAAGATCGTAAAGAAATAGCGCTTCGGATCGCGGATGTTCCGCGCCTTGGCACCCTCGTGGACCCTCAGGATCTCGTCGAGGGCCATGATGCCGGCGGCCTTGGCGAATCCCGGCTGCGATACGGCGGCGGCGAGCAGGTCGAGGGCCAAGGTCTCCTGGGCCGGCGTCATTTCGCGCAGCGGCAGCCCCTTCCGCGCGAACTTGGGAATGAAGTGCCAGTCGGTGCGTCGCTGATCGTCGAGCGGCATGCGGGCCCGTGCCAATTGCTCCGGCGCCAACGACGCGAGGAACGCCTCGGCCGCCGTCGCCACGGCAACCCCGGGGGGGACCGGCTGCAGGAGTGCCGACCACGCCGCCAGTCCGGTCCCCGCCACCAGCACGACGACCACCAGGCCGACGGGCCGCCACGGCACGCGACGGGAGCAGCGGGACGAAGCCCGCGGGAAGGGCCGGGCCGCTGGCAGCATGGAAACCTCGCCGGGGGGACCGCCGCCCGCACCGACCGGGGTGATCAGTGCGCCGGCCTGGGATCGCGGTCGTGATGGAACTGATCGACGTGCACATGAACGTCGGGGTGACGCTCAAAATACCCGTCCCAGGCGGCGTCCGACACCCCGGCACCGTCGAGATAAAGGTTCCACAGACCGGGGAGCCGCTCCAGCGCCGCCAGCCCCGCGTCGCCGATCGGCACGTCGACCAAGTGGAGCGATCGCAGGCCCTCGAGCCGCGCGATCGCCGCGGCCACCTCCACCCCGCCCAGCCCCCGCCCCCCGAGCCGGAGGCTGCGCAGCGACCGCCCCGCGGGGCCGGCGGCGAGGAGCACCACGCCGCGCGCCGTGGCGGCCGATTGCGGCACGTTGAGGTCGCGCAGGCGCGGCAGTGCCGCCAGCGCCCCGAACCCGGCATCGCCCACCGGCGACTCACGGAGCACGATCCTCGTGAGATCGGGCAGCGTGGCGAGGATCGCCGCCACCGCATCGTCGGCTCCACCGCGCTCGACGACGATGGCCTGCAGTCCCGACAGTCCGCGGAGCGACTCCCAGCACGCGGCGGGGCCGACCGGGTCGCGGAGGGTGATCGTGGTGGTACGGCCGGCGTGGACGGCGTCGATCTGCTCCGCGAGCCCGACGGCCGGCACCGGCGCGGGTGCCCGTCCGCGGCAGCCGATCAGGAGCGCCGCCATGCCAGCCGCGAGCGCGGCTGCCCGCCTCACGGCGCCGGCTCCGCGACGGCGTGGCGTTGCTCCACGGCGAGGGCCGCCTGCCGACGCTCCTCCACCGCCTCGCGCGCGGCGCGATCGCGGGCGACGACGTAGATCCGGTCGCCGGCGGCGTGATCGGTGATCTCGATGCCCCCGTCGGTCGCGCGATACGCCACGTCGTGGACGCCGTCGGCGTCGATCCGGAAGCAATCCGCCGGTGCCCGGAGCCGGCGCGGCAGCGGAAAGGCGAACGTCGCCGCGCGCGGCGATGGCGGCACGAACTCGAGGCGCTCGCCGTCGATCCCGTAGGCGGTGTCGAGCGCGAACAGCGCCGCCGCCGCGGGCGCGGCGACGACCGACAGTTCCCAGCCGGGGCCGCCGTCGGGCCCGGGCAGCCGGGCGAACGACGTGGCGTCCCCCTCCACCAGCAGCGGCTCGAGCATGCGGATCTCGCGGCCGATCCGCCGTAGCGCGGCGTGCGTGTCGGGAAACGCCGCCAGCGACCGCTGGCTGAGGTTGAACCAATACAGGGACGTGATCCGTGCCGCCAGCGCGTGCAGCGCTTGGGCGCGCAGCTCGTAGGGGTTGGGAGTGCGGCGCCGGCGCGGCGAGAACGAGCTCTTCCAGCCGTCGTGCGGCCCCTGGGCCCAGGCGGCGCAGGCCATCGGCCGGTTGAGATCGCGGAGCGAGCGCGTCAGGTCGCCGATCGTCTCCAACGGCGCGCCCCACGAGATCCGCTGGCCGCCCCAGCGGTCGTACTCGCGCCAGGCGTCGGCGGCCGGGGCGACGACGCGGTAGGCGTCGAAGTGGGGATAGTCGCACAGGCCGGCGTACAGCGCCCAGATCCGCTCCTCGGAGTGCGTCAGGCTCGTCGGCAGGCGCGTCGCCCGGTAGGGAAGCAGCGCGTCGAACACCTCCTGCGGCGGCACCGGCCGGCCGCCGCCATACTGAGGCTCGCCGAGGAACTCGACGGCATGGACGCGCGGCAGCCAGACATTGTTGTCGAACTGCGACACCGGCTGCGGCTTGTTGCAGAGGCGCAGCGGGAGCGTGGCGTAGACCGCCTCGTCGTCGGTGAATCCGCCGACCATGCCGATCTGCCCGGTGGAGACATGCAGGCCGCCGAGCAGCCGGCGGTAGTCGGCGTCGGACAGCCCGTCGCCGACCCAGCCGCCGCCGATGTCGAAGCGTTCCGCCCGGACGCGCAGCGCCCCCCACAGGCTGCCGCGCGGGGTGATCACCTCGACCGCGGCCAACGCCAGTGGCAGTGCGGCCACGTCGGCGACGAACACCTCTTTCTCCCCCGCCGGCACGGCGCCGGCCAAAGCGATCGCCGGTCGGGCGCGGAGCCGATTCCAGCGGGCGCCGTCGTCGGGCACCCAGAGCCGCAGCGCCTCGACCGGCAGCGCGTCGGCACCCGAGTTGGCCACGTGGACGACGACGCGCGACGGCGCGACGCCGCCGGCGGGATCGAGGAACGTCACCGCCGACAGCCACGCCACGGGCGCCTCGATGGCGACGGTCGTCGGCGGAAGACCGTCGGCGGCGAGCGCGAACGACCGTCCGACACCCCATTCGGCCGTGCGCCCGTTGAACTCCCACACCGAAAGCACGTCGTCGTCCGCGGACGAATCGGCGGGTACGGCGGCGGCGAGGCCGGCCGTGACCCCCTGCCAGGCCCATGCCCCGTCGGCGACGAGCGCCTCGGGCGTTTTCCCGGCGAACGAAGGCGCCGTCGCCTCCCCGCGCACGAACAGTTGCACGCGCGCGGCGATGTCGGGGCGCGGCTTGCGGTAGCGCAGGGCGTCGGCGA
>JBJSXB010000211.1:0-4114 GCA_046086245.1 Planctomycetaceae bacterium
CGGCAGGGCCTGTGCGTCGGAACGGGGAGCGTCGCCGGGCGCGGGCCGCCGCCCGTACCGCAGCACCCACTCGAGCAGCACCCCTTGGAGCACCCCGGCGAGGATCGACGCGATCGCCACGCCGATGACCACGCCCCACAGCCCGAGGCCCAGCGGGAACGCCAGCCACCAGCACAACGGCACCATCACCGCCACGTAGCTGGCCGCATGGATCGCCGTCGGCGCCCACACCACACCCGCCGCCCGTAGTGCCATCGACGCCACCCCCTGCACGCCGTCGAAGATCGTCACCGGCGCCGTCGCCGCCAGCATCGCAGCCAACAGCGGCGCCAGCCGGGCCCCGTCGGCCGTGCCCTCGGCGTCGAGCCAGTGGATGGCGAGCCAAGATCGCCCCCCCCAGATCGCCGCCGCCAGGAGCATGCCGATCACCAGGCTCACCGTCATCCCGAGGCGCGCCGCCCGCGCCGCCCCCGGTGAGTCGCCCCGCCCCCGGTGCTCCGCCACGCGCACGGCCGTGGCCGAGCCGAGGCCGACCGCGATCATGAAGACGGCGCCGAGCACCTGCACCGCGATCCCCCACACCGTTCCCGCGTCGAGGCTCACGAGCGACGCGAAGACGTGGGTGAGGTTGAAACTGCCCCACTCGGCCACGTTGGCCAGCGCCGCCCCGTAGCCGAGCCGGTTCTGCCGGGCGAATTCGCCGCGGTCGGCCCGCCCGACGACCGAGAACAGCGGCGTGAAGACCGCCACGGCCACCAGGCCCGCCACCGCCATCGCACCGCGCGAGAGCGTGGTCGCCCACGCCACACCCTCCGACCCGTGGGTCGGCACCCAGGTGACGTCGAGCCAGGCGTTGAGGAGGACGGCCCCCCAGCTGATCGCCGTCACCACCCCCGGCCGCCGCAGCGCCTCGAGCGAATTGGCCGTGGCCGCGAAGACCATCTGCACGGGGAGCCCGTAGGCGAGGATCCGCGTGCAGGTCGCCGTCGCGGCGACGACATGCTCGTCGAAGCCGAACGCGGCGATCAGCGGCCGCGCGACCGCCATGCAGACCGCCATCGCCGCCAGGCCGAAGAGCCCACCGACTGCCAGCCCACGGCGCAAAACACGGCCGGTTTCCCCGGCCCGGCCCGCCCCCGAGAGCTCCGCCGTGAGCACCTGGACCCCGGTGAGGAGGCCGATCCCGAACCCCATCGCGATTCCCAGCGGCAGCCAGGCGTTGAGCACGAACGGCAGCTCCCCCGGCTGGTTGCGCCCGAGCACGATCGCGTCGGTGAGCCCCATCATCAGGAAGCTCGCGCGCGTCGCCGCCACCGGCAACGCGAGACGGACCAGGTCGATGGCGTCGACGAGCCGGAGAAACGACCCGCCCCGGTCGCCGCCCTGGCCATCGCCGTGGCCGCTGTCGGGGCGTGGCAACTCAACCACCGCCCGTACTCGGGAGGTGATCGCGCGTCGTCGCCGGGCGATTGCCGGCTGGCGTGGCCGCCCGGCCCTGCGGCGCGATGCAATACACCCGGGCCGACGTGCGCAGCAGCAGCCGTTCGCCGACGATCGCCGGCGTCGCCATCCCCATGTCGTCTTCCGCCAGCGCGTTGGTGTGGAGAATCTTGAACTCGCGTCCGCCGTCGCAGACGAACGTCACGCCGTCCTCGTTGAGGCAGAACACCTTGCCAGCGGAATACCAGGGCGACGCGGTGAAGGCGCGCCCCTCGGGCAGCCGTTGCGACGGATAGATCGCCGCGCCCGTCGCGGCGTCGTGGCAGGCGAGGAAGCCACGGTCGAACAGCACCCACAGCTTCCCGTCGGCGACGAGCGTCGAGGGGTTGTACGGCGCCGCGGCGGGCTGGCTCCAGGCGATGGAGGGGTTGGACGTCTCGCCGGCGACCAGCGAGATGTCGCCGGCGGCCCCCGGCTTGATGCAGTAGATGGGCTTGCGCGGATCGAGGATGTAGCCGCTGGTCACGTAGAGGAGGCCGTCGGCCTCGAACGGCGTGGCGATCGTGATGCTCGACATCCCCTTGAGCGACCAGAGGAGGTTGCCGTCGAGGTCGTAGCTGCGCACGGCGCCGGTGCCGGGGGTGACGATCTCGGTGCGCAGGGGGTGCTTCCAGACGAACGGCGTGCTCCAGTTGCTCTTCTCGTCACGGGCCGTCTTCCACTTCTCGGCGCCGGTGGCGGCGTCGAGGGCCACCAGTTCGGACTGTTCCTCGTTGTCGTCGACGACGTACAGCACTCCGTCGGCGAGCGCGGGGGAGGCGGCCGCGCCCCAACCGAACCGCATCGCGCGCGGCGGCAGCGGCCGGTTCCACTTCACCGTGCCGTCGAGGTCGAGGCACCAGATGCCGACGCTGCCGAACATGCAC
This sequence comes from Planctomycetaceae bacterium, assembly GCA_046086245.1. GTDB lineage: Bacteria > Planctomycetota > Planctomycetia > Pirellulales > UBA1268 > F1-20-MAGs016. The sequence continues at coordinate 2,367 of JBJSXB010000211.1, forward strand.
CAGACATGCTTCCCGTCGGTGACCGGGGTCTCGGAGGCGTAGCTGCTCTTGATGTGGATCGGCGTCTTCGGCACCCCCTCGTGGACCTGCTTCTCCCAGACGACGGCGCCGGTGGCGAGATCGAGGCACAGCACCCGCCACTGGTGCACGCTCTCGGCCGGCTTGGGGCGCTCGCCGCCGAAATAGAGCCCTTTCTTCGCCGCCTCGGTCTCGCCGGTGTTGACGACGGTGGTCAGGAAGACCCGGTCGCCGGCCACGACCGGCGACGACCAGCCGCGGCCGGGGATGTCGCGTGTCCAGGCGACGTTGTCGGTGGCGCTCCAGCGATCGGGCGGCAGGGCGTCGCCGGCGGCGACACCGCGGCTGCCCGGTCCGCGGAACTGGGGCCAGGGAGCCGTCTGCGCCGTGGCGACGACCGGCAGGCTGACCAGCAGCGCCGCCAGCAGCGGCGTGCGGATGTGCGATACGACGGGGCGACTGGTCATCGGGTGGCTCCCGGAGAGCGGACGACGTGGCGGTGACGGGGCCGCGCAGCTCGCCAGCGAACGGCCTGAGGTGCCGGGTAGCGTAGCAGCCCGTGGCCGAACGGCCCGCCGGACCGTGAACACGTGCCCTGCCCGGGAATGGAAACGGCGGGCGCAGGGGCCGCGAAGGAGGGGTTTTTCCTGCCCGGTCCGTTGTCGAGGCCGTTCAGCCGGCGACCGCGGCGTGGAACCGGGCGGTGGCGATGAACCGGTTGCGCCAGCAACCGTCGGGAAGGCGGACGAAATCGGACACCGCCGTCACCAGCGCCAGCGGCCGACTCGCAATCCCTCGCGCGGCGAGAAACGCCGCGCGGTCGAGCAGTTCCTGCGGCAGTTCGAAATAGGCCGGCAAGTCGTCGAAGGCCTCGTGCCGGTCGATGTACGCCACGCCGCGCACACCGACGGGTTGGTACATCAACGACCAGCCGTACATCTCCAGCGCGCGCCGGATCGGCCGCCGCCGCGCCCCCCGCCGGGGCCGCAAGTGCGGGGGTGCGGCATCGCGCCGGCCGATGGGGGCCGTGGCGACGGCATCGGCCGGTCGGTGCAGCAGCGGCGATGTCGCATCACCGGGCACGACGAGCGTCGCGGCGGCCCGGCAGCACAGGCCGCGCGATCGATAGCGCGTGAGCCGGGACACCGTCTCGCGGTCGTGGTGGAGGATCCGCGGCAGAAGCGTGCCGTCGTCGATCACTTCGACCTCGAACCGGGGGCTGTCGGGCGGTCGAACGACGATCACGGTGCCGAGCGTCAACGGCCGGTAGAGCGACGGACGCATGGCGGCGCGCGACCGCAGTATCGAGTCCCCGTTGAGCAGGCGGATCGCTGGGCTGTCGAGCAGACTGGCGGACATGGATCGGTCCTTCGAGTATCGAGCCGGTTGGCGTCACGCACCCTAGCTCGGGTGGTGGACAACCTTGGTCCATCCGGGCGGTGGCGCTGCGGCCACGGGCCTTTCCTTCAGTCCAATCCCTCTTCACGGGGGGACGCGCAGTCCTCACGGTTGATCCTGGCCCGCGGGATTTTGGCCCGCGGGATCTTGGCTCACCGGCCATCACTTCAAACGGTACGGCTGAAAACCGTCCCGGGCTCGCCAACGCTTCTTCCGCGCGTTTCCCTGGCTACTCTCAAAGGCGAACGAACGACGCCAAACAAGCCACCGAATTTTTCGGGGGAGCGGCGGGGAGTACCCGGATCCCTCCTTTCGCGGGGCCGGCGTCGGAG
>JBJSXB010000212.1:0-7574 GCA_046086245.1 Planctomycetaceae bacterium
TGAGGAAGAAATGCACCTTGCCCCAGAACTCGTTCATCATCCGGCCGAACATCTTCGGAAACCAGTAATAGATGGCCGCCCAGACTCCCATCGCCGTGCCCGCGAACAACACGTAGTGGAAATGGGCGACGATGAAGTACGTGTCGTGGATGAAGATGTCGACCGGCGTCGCCGCCATGAAAATGCCCGACAGACCGCCGATGATGAACATCGACACGAACGACACCGCGAAGAGCATCGCCGTCGTGAACTGAATCCGTCCGCCCCACAACGTCCCGAGCCAGTTGAAGGTTTTCACCGCGCTCGGCAGCGCGATCATCATCGTCGACACCATGAACGTGATGCCGAGCGCCGGGTTCATGCCGGACAGGAACATGTGGTGCCCCCAGACGATGAACCCCAGGCCCGCGATGCCCGCTACCGAGTAGACCATCGGCCGATAACCGAACAGCGGTTTCCGGGCGAACACGGTGAGAATGTCGCTGACCATGCCCATCGCCGGCAGGATCATGATGTAGACCGCGGGGTGGCTGTAGAACCAGAAGAGGTGCTGCCAGAGAATCGGATGGCCGCCGCCGGGGCCCGAGGAGAGGTTATTGACCACGTTGCCCTCGGGGGTGAAGAACCCGGTGCCGATGATCCGGTCGGTCAGTTGCATGAATCCGGCGGCTGTGAGCACCGGCAGCGCGAACGCCTGCAGCACGGCGGTGATGAACATCGCCCAGATCGTCATCGGCAGGCGGAACATGGTCATCCCCGGGGCGCGCATGAGGATGATCGTCGTCATGTAATTCACGCTGCCGAGCATGCTCGAAACGCCGACGAACGTCAGCCCGAGCAGCCACAGCGTCTGACCCCAGCCGCTCCCGGGACTCGACGCCACGTTGGTCGACAGTGGCGGATAGCTGGTCCATCCGCCGGACGCCGCTCCGCCCTCGACGAAGAAGCTCGCTCCGAAGCAGAAGAAGGCCGGCCACATGAACCAATACGACAGCATGTTGAGCGTCGGAAAAGCCATGTCATCCGCGCCGATCATCAACGGAATCAGGAAATTGCCGAAGGCGCCGGCGAGGATCGGGATGATCACCAGGAAGATCATCACCGTGGCGTGCATGGTGAACAGCATCGTGTAGAACTCGGGCGACATCTGTCCGCCTTCCTGGGCGAACAACGAGCCGAGGACCGGCACCTTCGACCACGGCCAGGCGACCTGCCAACGGACCGCGAGGGCAAGCAAGCCACCGATCAAGAACCACAGCAGCGTGGAAAACAGAAACTGCAGGCCGATGACCTTGTGGTCCTTGGAGAAAACGTACGTCGACAGGAAGGTCGACAGCTGGCTCGTCGGACGCCGCTCGGGAGCCGCCGGGACGCTCGCAGGCTGGTGGGGGGCGTGAACGGTGCTCATGGGCTGCTCTCCGGAACGGGCTCGGTGACGGTTCGGTGGACGATGGGCTAGCGCGGTCGGGTGGTCGAAAGGTTCCCGGGCGATCGACGGGGCTCGGAACAAGCCGCCGATCGCGGTGGTGGATCATTTATGGTAGCGCGGCGACTTCCGTCGTGTCCGCGGTCGCTTCGGGCTGGGTCGCCTCCTGCCGAGCCTCCATCTCGGAGAGCCAGCGGTCGAAATCCGCCCGCGACTCGACGGTGATCCGCCCCTTCATCTTGTAGTGGCCCCAGCCGCACAGTTCGGCGCAGACGATGTCGTACTGGCCGACTTCGGTCGCCTTGAACCACACCGGCGTTTTCATGCCGGGTACGGCGTCCTGTTTGATGCGGAGGTTGGGGAGGAAAAAGCTGTGTAGCACGTCCATGCTCTTGAGCTGGACGAGGACGTCCTCGTCGACGGGCACGTGCATGTCGTTGACGAGGAAGATGTCGTCGCGTGTGCCCATTTCCCCGTCACGTCCCGGGTAGCGGAGACGCCACTCGAACTGCCGCGCGACGACTTCCACGGTCGGCGCCATCCGCGGGCGACGCATCTTCACGTCCGCCCACGTGTTCATTTGGTAGATCGACAGGAAGAGCAACGTGGCGGCGGGAATGATCGTCCACACCACCTCGAGCGTGTGGCTCCCGTGGATGAAGGTCGCCGGCTTCGTGGTCCGTGCCGAGTCGTACTTCCACAAAAACCAGAACAACAGCACCTCGGTGACGATGAACACGATCCCCGTCAGTCCGAGGATGAAATAGAACAGGCTGTCGATCGACGCGCCGTGCGCCGACACGTCTTTGGGCAACCAGATGTCATAGGCCGGCGCAACCGCGAACGTCGCGACCCCGAGCACCGGCACGGCGAGGAACAGCAGGCTCCAGAAAATTCCGGCCCAACGGCTTCCCACGGATGTCTCTCCTCGGCGGGGGTATTGCGTGCGGCGGACGGCGTTCGTTCGCGGTGTCGTTCGGCTCGTTCAGAAGCGGTCGCGGGCCACGGCGGTCGGGGCCCGGTCGGCCCCCAGTTCGCCGTCGAAATCGTAGGGGAGCGAGCGGACGTAGTTGACGATGTGCCAGATGTCCTCCGGTGCCACGGTGCCCTTCGCGGCGGGCATCGGTGCGCCGTTGATGCCGGCGTGGATCCGGTAATACAGATCGAGTGGCCGGCGGCCGCCACGGTAGGTGCCCTGTCGGAGGTTTCGCGGTGGGATCGTCCGCGGTGCGTGGGCGTCGCCATCGAGGACCTGGTGGAATCGATCTACCCAGGCGAGTGTCGCACGGTGCTCGGCCCGCTCCTCGGAGGTCATGCCGGAGGTCTTGGTCTCCCGCGCCCGCTGCGTGGTGCCGTCGAGTTCCTTTTCGATCTCGACGATCGCCTTGTTCCAGTCGTCGTAGTCGTTCGCCTGGCCGTCGCCGAGCCCGGTGACGCCGTGGCACTTCACGCAGTTGGCCTTGTCACCGTAGAAGAGTTCCTTCCCCTTGGCGATCGACTCGACAAGGTCGATGTCGGCCGGCATCTCCGGAACGGCGATCCGCGCATCGGCGGCGCCGCGCCATTTGTCGGCGACCACGGTAAGGGTCTCGTCGACGAGAAACTCCCGTGTTTGCGGCAGTTTGCCCTGGGCGTCGTCGTCGAGGTCGAAAAACGCCCGCATCAGCGACAGTTCGGTTTCGCCACGGATCGACAGGTATTTCACATATTCCGCGAGGGCGTCGATCTGCGTCTCGCTGAGCAGTGCAAACGACGGCATCGACGTCCCGGGGATACCGTTGTGGAGGATCCGCACCAGATCGTCGTGCGTCGGCTTGTCGGCCCGTTCCGTGCTCTTGAACTTGAAGACGCCGGGGCGGTAATCGCGCGGATAGGGATTGAGGAACGCCGCCGTCGGTCCGAGCCCGTCGCCCGTGATGCCGTGGCAGTGAGCGCAGTGTTCGCGATAGAGCCCGTTCTTCTTGCCGGTGACGTCGCTGTGTACCGGGCCGGCCGCGAGATCGAGTTTGTTTTGATCGAGTCCCGACTCGGGGAGGACCGTCGGGGCGTCGGGGGTGCCGAACAGGGCGAGCATGATCGTCGCCACCTGCTGTTCCTGGTCCGCGGTCAGTCTCTGTTTTGCCGCTTCGACCATGTTCGGCCGAAACCACGCGGCGGGAACCGCGCCGCATCCCGTACACGCGAGCATCACCAGGGGCAGCAGCGCGGCGATCCGCGGATGGATCGCAGATCGCGCGGACACTGCGGGAGAGATCGGTGCGGGCCGGATGGAAGTGCGCTGCGACATGGGAAGGTCCTTGATGAACCTCGCGGCAGGGACGGTGACGATCATGTACCCAGGGTGGACACCGGGATCTCCAGCGTGCCCAGATCCTTGACTTGGTCGGGTTCGAGGCGGACCTGGAAACGACCCTTCGGAGTCCACTTGAGGTCGGGGCGGTCGAGTCCCAGGGCCCCGCTGGGCCCGGTCGAACGCTCGTGCCATACCTGCAGTTCGACGGTCTCGCCGGCAGGGAGATCGGGGATGGTGAACGACCCATCAGCCGACGACACTGCCACGTAGCCGTCCTTGCGGAAGACGACGTATGCCTTCATCCACGGGTGGATGTTGCACGTGACCATCGTCGGCATACCGGTTTCGACGTCGGCCTTGTAGACCGTGCCGGCACCGGCGGGAATCAGTTGATTGAAGCTCGTGCCGGCGATGTTGGTGTTGTGCCCGATCGGATCACTGTTGCGGACGTCGATCGGCTGACCGACCCGTGCCGCGAACACGGGCGAGAGGAACTCGCAGGTTTTTTGATCGAAGACGAGCGTCGTGTCGGGCACGGGGTTTCGCACCCGCCCCGTCTTTCGGGCGAAGACCACCACGTTGGCGACACCCTTCGTCGAGGGATCGACGAGGAAGGATCGGTCGAGCAGTTTCACACCATCCTTGGAACAGACCTCGGTATCCTTGTCGACGACGAGCGCCCGCGCGTCCGGCGGACCGCCCGCGAAGACGAACCGACCGGTCAGCGTGCCCCAACCCGTCCCCCCCGCTTCAGCGGCGACGGTTCCAGCCGACGCGTCGGCTGTGGCCAGCGACTGGCGCAGCGAGAGCGCGAGGCCGGCGTCGGCGACCGGAGTTGCCACCCGGTCGGAGCCACAGCCGATCATCAACGGCACTGCCGCGGCCAGGATGCCCCACGCGGGGCCGAAGGCCGGGCGCCGATCACTTCTTGAAGAGGCTGGCATCGAGCGTGATGTCTCCCATGGCGTTGTCCCCGGCTTTGACGGTCACTTTCTTGCGTCCCTTCGCGGTTTTTTCCGACTTGCCGGCGACCTTGATCTCGCCGATGTAGCCGGCTTTTTCGTGCCACAGTTGCAGTTCGACCTCTCCCGCCGGAACACCCTTGATCTCGAAGCTTCCGTCCGGCTTGCTGACCGCCGCATAGGGATTGGGCCGGACGACCACCCAGGCCTTCATCCACGGGTGGATATTGCAGGTCACCTGCGCCGGAATCGCCTCCTCGGCAGTGAAGGTGATTTTCGATTCTCCGCCGGCGGGAATGAGGCTGTTGGACGGGCTGTTCTTGATGGTGGCGACGTTGCTGTTATGGCCGACCGTATCGGAGTTCTTCAGCACGAGCGACTGACCGGTCTGCACCACCGCGACATGGGGCTGGAAGCGGCAATCCTTGTTGTCGAGTGTCACCGTGGCACCCTTGGAGGCGGCGAGGTCGGGATGGATCTTCACGTCCTTGTCGCGAACGAAGACGACGACGTTGGCGATGCCACCCGTGTCGCCGACCACCAATTCCTCACTCACGAGTTTGTGCTTGCCACAGACCTCGACGTCTTTGTCGGCCTTGATGTCGGAGACGGTCGGCTTGGCGCCGGCGTACACGAATCGTCCGCTGATGGTTCCCCAATCGTCGGCTCGGGCGATCCCCAAGCAGGTCACGACGATGCCTGTGGCGAGCATGATGGGACGGTTCATGGCTGGTCTCCGCGGATTGGCTGACGGGTCGCGTCGGGGGGTGAGAACAGGAGGGAGGTGACGGAAGACGAATACCGGACACCGTGTCGTGGGTTTCACCGTGTCGTGGGTTTCACCGTGTCGTGGGTTTCACCGTGTCGTGAGGTTGCAAAGCCCCTTTATCGCACCCCAGCCGCCGGGGCGGGGCGGCTCGCCGCGCACGCTGCCGGGGAGAGCAGCGGACCGCGCCGGGGGGTGACGAGGCGATGAAATACGGAACGGGGAAAAACGTCGGTGGCCTCGGTGAAGGTTAGCCGCCGGAGAGCGATCGGGGAGCGTCGGCCGCGCTTCCGACCGTGCCGCCTGGGCTTGCGACCGTGCCACCGGGCACGCCGTCGGCCTTGGCGGCGGGCGGTTGCTCCGTCGGCGGCGGAGATTGCCGCAGATAGCTCTCGAGCGAAAGGTTCTGTTTTGCGAAGGCGTCGAAATGCATCAGCAAATCGGTCAGTGCCGCCACTTGCTGCAGGCTCGACCCCTTGTAGAGATCCTGGCTCACCGGTTTGTCGAACGGAATGTTGACCGGCATGCCGGTGTAGGGCAGATACCGCTTCGGGTTGGCGATCCAGTTGTGCACGTACTCGGGTCGGAGCCGTTCGTGGACCTCGGCGAGTTGCGGTGCCAACGCCTTGGGATTTCCGGGCGGCGTGTAGCCGCCGACGAGATGGCACTTCACGCAATAGTTGCCGTTGGTGACGATCTTCATCGCGCCGTCCAGGTGACCCGGGTGGGCCCGTTCCGCGGCAGCCAGCGACGACTCGTCGAGCCGCGAGTCGTACACGTACGGGAACGTCGCGCCGTCGACGGCCGCGAAGTAGTTGACCAACGAGGTGGCCTCCGTCGCCTGGAAATTGAATTTGGGCATCCGCAGCACGGCGGCCGGACGGATCGTCTGCGGGTTGAGCAGGAAGCGATGCAGCCAACCCGATTGAACCTTCTGCCCCTCTCCCACCAACGGCGGCGGTAGCCAGCCCCAGGCGTCGTCCGCCTTGACGTTCGGGTTGATCTTCTTCTCGTCGGCGATCACCGTCGGGAACAGCAATCGCGCCAGGTCGCCTCCCTGCGCCTCGTAGTGACGCCCCGCGGCGATAGCGTCGAGTGGGACCTGGACGTTTTGGGTGCCGACGATCCGCGGCTCGCCGTCGATCAGCACGTTTTTCCAGATCATCACCGGCAGGTGCGGCACCGACTCGGTGTCGCCCTCCTCGATCGCCACGCCTTCCTCGTCCACGTACTGCTGTTTGCCGGTGGCAGGGTCGAGAATCGGCATCCCGGCGAGCCGCGCATGCCGCCGTCCCTGACGGTCGACCGCCATCGAACGCGTCACTTCGTCACTGGTGAAGTGGGGGGCGAGGAACGCGTAGTCGGCCGGCGCGGTGGCCGTGCCGAGCGATTCCGGTCGGTACCGGATGTCCCAGCGATCCATTTGCAGCGTGTGGCAGCCGCCGCAGTTGTAGCGTTCGGTGACGACGAGACCATCGAGCCGCGCCTGCTCGCGTGAGTCGGGGCGATGCACGTATTGGGAGGCGGGCGGTTCCGAGACGAGACCGAGGACGAACGTCATCACCGCTTCGCGCTGCGCGGCGTCGAACGGGAACTGCGGCATCCGATAGCGTTCGTTGTAGGTCTTGTTCTCGGCCTTCTTGTAGTCGTAGCTCCGCGGAGCCCGCAGTTTCTGCCAGAGGAAGCCCTCGCGCTCGTGGGCGAGGAGTTTCTCGAGGAAGAACCCGGTGTCCGGATCGACCGCCTCGGGGCTGACATGCGGTTCGGTCGTGAGACCGTAGGCGAGATCGGGAGCGAGCGGTTCGTCGCGCAGGCCGGCACCGGACGCGACGCCGCCGGCGACGCCGGTCGAGCCTTCGGCGCCCGACTCCGCGTCGGCGTGTCCGTGGGGGGCGTCGTGGCCGTCGCTGCCAGCCCCACGCATCCCATGCGCGTGATGACCGTTTCCATGCTCGAGTTGGTGCATGACGAAGTGCGACACCTGCTCGAAGGCGATCTTCGACGACTCCTTCCGCCCCCAGTCGGCCAGCGCCGCGCCGGCGGGCTTGGTGTCCTCGAATCCGGGGATGTCGTGGCAGCCGGCACAGGCGAGCTTGGCGATCGTCTTCTTGCCGACGTACTCGAGCA
>JBJSXB010000213.1:0-5026 GCA_046086245.1 Planctomycetaceae bacterium
GGAGTGGTCCCCGCGCCGCCGTCGCTCAGCAGCCATGGGTCGTGTTTCCCGTCGTGGTTTCGCAGGGTACATGCCGGGGTGCGGTCGCTGGGCACAGCATGATTCGACTGATCTCCCGCCGCCGCGGCTCGGCCCCTTCACCGAATTCACGGGCCGCCGGCCTGCCGTCGGGGGGGCGGCGATCGAGTCCCGCGGGCGACGTCGGCCCGTTTCGGACCCGCGAGGCGCGGGATGCGCTCCGCGGAGTGCCACCGGACCCCAGTGCGCCGTCGGATCGGGCGCTGTCGGATGGGGCATGGTCTTCGGGGGTGGCTCGGGTGGCACGGTGTTCCGGCCTGCCACGGTGCCTGGGACATGGATGGCTTCGTAACGGCAAGCACTGGGCGACAGCCCCGGAGACGCGATGAAGCGGCGGGTCGTGGTGACGGGCCTGGGAGTCGTGACCTCGCTGGGCCGGGCGATCGACCTGTTCTGGGACCGTTTGGTGCGCGGCGACAGCGGCGTTGGGCCGATCTCGCTGTTCGACGTCAGTGGATTCCGCGTGCAGTTCGGCGGGGAAGTGCCCTGGAACGGCGAGCAGGAGGGAATCGCCAGCCCGAAGGAGATCCGCCGTCTCGACCGTTTCACGCAGTTCGCCATGGCCTCGGCGATCGACGCCGTACGCGACTCCGGCATCGACTTCGCCAGGGAGGACCCGCAGCGGTGTGGCGTGGTCATCGGCTCGGGCATCGGCGGACTGTCGGAGTTCGAGTCTCAGCACGAGCGTCTGTTGACGAAGGGGATCGACAAGGTTTCGCCGTTCACGATTCCCAAACTGATGGTGAATTCGGCGAGCGGCCACGTATCGACGCTGTACGGGATCAAGGGGCCGAATTTCGCGGTCGCCACCGCATGTGCCAGCGCCGGCAACGCCATCGGCGAAGCCCTGCGCACGGTGCAATCCGGCGAGACCGACGTGATGATCACCGGCGGGAGCGAGGCGGCCCTGACCCCGATGGGATTGGCCGGTTTCCAGAACATGCGGGCGTTGTCGTTTCGGACCGATGCTCCGCAGGCGGCGAGTCGTCCGTTCGACCGCGATCGCGACGGCTTCGTGCTCGCCGAGGGAGCCGGCGTGGTGGTGATCGAGGACTACGAACACGCGCGCCGCCGGGGTGCACGGATCTATGGCGAACTGATGGGCTACGGCGCCAGCGGCGATGCCGGCCACATCACGCAACCCGACGAGGAGGGACGGGGCGCGGCCCTGGCGATGCGCAAGGCGCTCGCCGATGCCGGCCTGGCGCCCGATGCCGTCGACTATGTCAATGCCCACGGCACGAGCACCCCGCTCGGTGACAAGGCGGAGACGATCGCGATGAAGCAGGTGTTCGGCACGCATGCCGGACGGCTGGCGGTGTCGAGCACGAAGAGCCAACTCGGCCACACGCTCGGTGCGAGCGGCGGGATCGAGTTGGTGGCATGTGCCCTGACGCTGGTGCGCGGAGTCATCGCGCCGACGATCAACCTCGATCATCCCGACCCCGACTGCGACCTCGACTACACCGCCAAGACAGCCCGCGAAGCCAGCGTCCGTGTCGCGATGAGCAATAGTTTCGGCTTTGGCGGCCACAATGCGTCGCTCGTCCTCGCCCGGGTGTGAGGCCCGGGTGGCCGGGGGACGGGATCGACTCCGACCGCGTCGAAAGCGGTCTGGAGGGGGCGTTTCCCCCCCTGCTACAGTCGCCGCGACGTGCGGGCCGCAGGAGGCGACAGGGATGACCCGATCCGACGGGCGGAGTGCGGCGGGCCGCGGTGTCCGGGACGATGCCGGCCGCCTGCCGACACGGCGGCGGCGGGCACGCCGGAGGTGGTATCACGGGTTGGCGATGCTCGTGATCGCGACGGCACCGACGAGTGCCGACGACCGGCTTCCGGCGACGTCGGGCCAGGTGTGGCGCACCCATTCGATCGCCCCCTTCACCGCGGTCGCCGGCAGAGGCAGCCAGCGCCACGTCGTCGATTGGATTCTCCAGGACACCGGTTACGGCGTCTGGCACGGCGACACCGTGGCGTCACTGTCGGCCGATGACGCCACCGTCCGCTGTTTCCATCAGCCGGCGGTACAGGATCGCGTCGCCGATGTGGTCGCCCGCTTCGTGGCGGGGGCCTCCCTGCCCCACCGGTTCGCGGTCCGTGTCGTCGGAGTCCGCGACCCCGGCTGGCGGGTCGCCGCCCGGGGGCAACTTCAGCCGATTCCCGCGGCGACTCCGGGCGTCCAGGCCTGGCTGGCATCCCGCGAGGATGCCGCGATGCTCCTGGCGACCCTGCGGCAGCGTCGCGACTTTTCCGAGCTCCCGACCGGCGCCGTGCTGGCGGCCAACGGCGTCCCCGCCGTGGTCAGCGGCGGCCGATCCCTGCCCTACCTGCGCGACGTCGCCGCGCGGCCGGACATCTGGCCGGGGTGGCAACCCTTGCCGGCGGCGTGCGACGAGGGTTTCGCGATCGACGTCCAGCCGCTGCTCTCCGCGGATGGCGGGGCGGTGGATGCGGTCGTCCGCTGCCGAATCGATCAAGTCGAGCGGATGGCGCCGTTGCCGATCGGGCCGTCGGGGGTCCCCGGGCAACCGCTGCGTCTCGAGGTCCCACAGATCGCCGCGGTCCGTGTCGGCGAACGCCTGCGCTGGCCCGCGACACGCGTCCTGGTCGTGGGCCTGGGGTTGGTGCCGTGGCCGGTTCCAGCGCAGAATGACGGATCTCCGTTCACGCTCGAGGCCCCGCGCACCGACGTCGTGGTGTTCATCGAGCCGCGACTGCGCAGCCCGTCATGACCGGTGCGGGACGCCGATCCCTCCGCGGCGTTCATCCATCAGCAGGATCCGCCCCGATGCCCGCCAATGCAGCGCGACGTGTCGTGGTGACCGGCATCGGTGTCATCTGCCCGCTTGGCCTCACGCCGGCGGCGCTCGTCACGGGACTACGCGAGGGCCGCAGCGCCGTCGGTCCGATCCGTGCGTTCGTGACGGCGGGTCTGCCGCTCCACCATGGCGCCGAAGCGGCCGAGTTCAGCGGCGACATCGCCGACTTCGGGGCGCTCGAACCGGAGGCGAAGAAGGCGATTCGCAAGGGAATCAAGGTGATGTGCCGCGAGAGCCAGATGGCGGTGGCGGCGGCCCAGCGAGCCCTCCATGACTCCGGCCTGAGCGCCGGCGGTCGGCCTGCGGAACGGTTCGGCTGCCTGTTCGGCTCCGACTACATGTTGACGCTGCCCGAGGATTTCACCGCCGGGATCGCCCGCTGCCGCGGAGACGACGGCGGCTTCGAGTACCGTCGTTGGGCGGACGACGGCATGCCGCTGCTCAACCCGCTCTGGCTGCTGAAGTACCTGCCCAACATGCCCGCCAGCCACATCGCGATCTACAACGATCTCCGCGGCCCCAGCAATTCGATCACGATCCGCGAGGCGAGCGGACATCTCGCCATCGGCGAGGCGACGATGACGATCCAGCGTGGCGCAGCCGACATCATGCTGGCCGGGGCCACGGGCACGCGGGTCCACCCGATGAAGACGGTCCATGCCCTGCAATCGGAGCAGGTGGCGCTCGGCACCGACGACCCCGCGACCTGGAGCCGACCTTTCGACCGGGACCGTCGCGGCATGGTACTCGGCGAGGGAGCGGCGGCGCTCGTCCTCGAGGAGTACGAACACGCGGTCCGCCGCGGTGCGACCATCCACGGCGAGGTCCTCGGGCACGGGGCACGGCATGCCAGCGACCGGTCGGGAGTCGGGCTGAAACGAAAGGCGATGGCGATGGCGATGGGCCGGGCGATCGAGGCGTCGGGCATCCCGCCTGCGCGGGTCGGGCACCTCCACGCGCATGGCGTGAGCACCGTCGGGGGCGATCGAGACGAAGCGGAAGCGATTGGCGACGTCTTCGGGCCGCGGGGCGCGAACGTGCCAGTCGTCGCCGCGAAGGCCCACTTCGGTAATCTCGGCGCTGCCAGCGGCATCGTCGAATGCATTGCCAGCCTCGCGGCGCTGCGCGACGGGGTGTTGTTTCCGCTCTTGAACCACAAGACGTCCGATCCGGCATGCCCGATTCGTCCGGCAATGGCCGATGACCCGGCCGGCACATCGTTCGTGTCGGCATCCGTCACGCCCCAGGGGCAGGCGGCTGCGGTGGTGTTCGGCGCCGCGCCGTCGCAGCACGGCGGCTGACCATCTGGAGCGGTCGGGGGCAAGCCTCGAAAGCCCCCTCGCTGGTGGTGTCCCGCTCCTTGACAGTGGACCGAGCCAGCCTTACCCTTTGCAGGTTGAGTCAGCGGGTGGCCAGCTGACCAGGGTGTCGGGTGTTGCTTCCAAAAAAACCCCGCCGTGAAACGGTGGTTCGGCGGGGCTGCGGTCGGGTTGTGTGCGGGTTTGACGATTTTCTGCCAGGGTGACTCCTGTCAGGGTGATCGCTCCCCCCGGCGGACCCGACGACGGCGTTCGTCGCGTGCGACCCAGTTCGTCGCCCGCGGCCGTCGCGCGAACGGGGAGAAACGACTGCCCCCTGGTGGGGTGGCTCCCTGTCGGACTGCCCAGTCCTTTCCGCTCAGTCCTTTCCGCGCGGTGAAGCCTGTCCTCCCCGCGCGGTGGTGTACTGCCGTCTGGAGTGGGCAGATCTGGTGTCTGGATGGCGTTCATCCAGACCGGGACTGTTTGGCAGACCGGGACTGTTTGGATCTGGATAGGGACTGTTTGGATAGGGACAGGGCCGGCGGACCGGTCGACAGCTGCGACGGAAGCAACTCCGAGCGATCCATGAAGCCTGAAGAAATCCTCCGCATCGTCGACGCGATTCATCGCGACAAAAACATCGACAAGGAAATTGTCTTCCAGGCGATCGAGGCGGCGCTGGTGACAGCTCTCGTTCGGCAGTACGGCGAGGAGTCGAACGTCGTCATCGCCATCGATCGCGGCGACGGCCGTCTGAGTGGAACGCGCGACGGCACTCCCATCGATACCCAGGAGTTGTCGGGTCGCATCGGCGCACAGACGGCCAAG
>JBJSXB010000214.1:0-5138 GCA_046086245.1 Planctomycetaceae bacterium
TCGCCACCGGCCGGGGCGGCTGGCACGAATCGGAGGGACTCGCCGCGTCTCACCCGCGTGCGGCGGGCATGCGCGACGGCGTGCATCGGACTGGCGATGGTCGCGCCCGGGGTGGCGGCGAACGCCGACCCGCCCCGGCTCACGTGGCGGCCTTTGCCGCCGCTTCCCGACAGGCTCGGGGTCGCCGGGCCTTTCGTCGGCACGCACCACGGGGCGCTGGTGGTCGCCGGCGGAGCCAACTTCCCGGTCACCGCCGGGGAGGATCGCTGGTCGGTGGCAAAGCAATGGCATGCCGGCGTCTGGGTGCTGCCCGCACCGACGGTCGCGGACGGCGCCGGGGACACGAAGGCCTGGGAAGGGATGCCGCCGCTGCAACGGCCGGTCGCCTACGGGGCAGTCGCCTCGACCACGCACGGCATCGTGTGCATCGGCGGCGAGGACGGCACCGCCGCCGTCACCGCCGTGACACTGCTCGCCTGGGACGCGGTGGAGCGCCGGTTGCGCGCACGTGCCCTGCCGCCCCTGCCCCGGCCGCTCGCCTTCGCGGCGGCGGCCGCGCTGTGCGACGTCGTCTACCTCGCCGGCGGACAACACGGCACCGACGCCGGCACCGCCACCGATGATTTTCTCCGTCTCGATCTCGCCGCGCTCGACTCGCCGGCAAGCCGCGACGGCGCCGCGGCGCCCCTCGCTTGGGAGCGACTCCCGAGGATTCCCTCCGGACCCCGGTCCTTTCCCGTGGTGGTGGCGCGCCCCACCGGGGCCGGTGGCGTGATCCACGTGATGAGCGGCCGCCGGCCGCGTGTCGGCGGGCCGCCGGGGGCGATCGAGGCTCTCCTCGATCACGTCGAGTTCGACCCGGCGCGCTACGCTGTGGACGCCGCCAGCGGGTTTCGGAGCCGGGCCGATCTTCCCCACGCCGCCATGGCGGGGACGGGCGTCGCCGCGGGCCCGTCCCGCGTCGTCGTCGTTTCCGGTGACGACGGCACGCTGTGGGAACGCGGCGCGACGCTCCGCGACGCGCATCCCGGCTTCCAACCCTTCGCGCTCCTCTACGACGCCGACCTCGACCGCTGGGACACGCTGGCGCCGCCGCCGGTCAACCAACTGGCGACACCCGCCCTGCCCGTCGCCGGCGGATTCGTCCTGATCAGCGGCGAGGTGCGGCCCCGCCATCGCAGCCCCCGCGCATGGCACGTGACCATCCCCGCCGCCGACGACTGACATTCACGGGACGCCCCGCCGGACATGGAGTTCTCCGCACGACCGACGGTGCTCACCGACTCGAGGCTCCATGGGCCCGGCAGCGGAGCGGAATTGTTCGTGGTCGAGGGGGAATCGGCGGCCGGCGCGGTCACACGCGTCCGCGATCCGGCCCTGCAGGCGGTCCTCCCGCTCCGTGGCAAGCCGCTCAACTCGCTCCGGGCCGGCCCACGGCGAGTCGCCGATCACCCGTTCTACGCCGCGCTGGCGACCGCCCTGCGGACGCCGATCGGCGGGCCGTTCGAGCGGCCGCGCGTGCCCTTCGATCGCGTCGTCGTGCTGATGGATCCCGACGCCGACGGTATCCACTGTGGCGCCCTGGTGATCGCCTTTCTGGCACGGTGGATGAGGCCGCTGGTCGACGACGGCCTGGTGCGGATCGTCCGCCCGCCGTGGGGCGAACGCGTGACGGAGGACGGCACCCGGGTCGCCCTCGCCTGGTCGGAGAGCGAGCTTCGCACGCCCGACGCCGGCACCGTCGCGCGGCGATTTCGCGGTTTGGCGGCGATCGATGGCGCCACGCTGGCGACCACCTGTGTCGCCTCGGCGACGAGGCGCGAGGAGCTCGTGGATGCCGCGGGCATCGCGGAGGTGATGCGGCTCCTGGGCCCGTCGCCGGGGCGCTGATCCGCACCGGCATGTCGCCATGGCGCGCCCGGCTTCGGGGCGTCAGGAGGGTGACGGCCCGGGAGGCGTCGATCCGGGGGGCGTGCTGCCCGGTGGAGCGCTCGGCGGCGTTCCCCCCCCGGGCGGCAGCGTTCCCATCCCCGGTCGTCGCGGACCGCGGATCTGTCCACCGCCCGGTGGCTGCGAGCCCGGTGGCTGCGAGCCCGGTGGCTGCGAGCCCGGTGGAAGCGAGCCCGGTGGAAGCGAGCCCGGTGGAAGCGAGCCCGGCGCCCCGCCCGGCGGTGCGGAGGGTGCGGCAGCGAACGGATCGGGTTCGTTGCCGTCGCGACGCTTCTTTTTTCCCTCGCGTTTTTGCTTGGCGATGATCATCACGGTGCCGGCGCCGCCGCGCTCGGCGACGTCGGGCCACTTGAGGGTTTCGCTGGCGGAGGCCGGCTCGATGTCCTCGACATGCTCGCGGATGAACGGCCAGACGCGCTCGATGGGAATGCCGACGCTGTAGGCATTGCCGACGGAACTGGTACGGACGATCGCGACCACCACTCCCACCACACGGCCGGTGTCGTCGACGATCGGTCCGCCGCTGTTGCCCGGCGACACCTGCGCGCTGTGGAGGAAATTGCCGCCGTCGAGTTGTGGGTCGGCGGCCGAGATCACCGACCCACGCGTGCTCTTCACCTCCATCCCCAGGGCGCCGCCCGCCGGGTAGCCGAGCGCCATGATGTCGGTTCCGCTCCGCGGCATCGTGGCCGCCACCGGCAGCGGATCACTGTCGAGATCCTCGCAGCGCAACAGGGCGACGTCGGGATTCTCCAGTGACGCCACGACCCGCGCCGCGAGTTGCCGCTCGCTGTCGGCCGGATCGTGGATGAGGAACTCGGTCGCCTCGTCGATCACGTGGCGATTGGTGAGGATCCACCCGGGAGCGATCACGAACCCGGTGCCGCTGGAGATGCTGACGATCGTGTCCTCTTCCGGCTCGTCGAGCAGCGCGTTGCCATCGGTGGGATTGCGCGTGTCCCAGCGTCTGCCGTTGGGGAGCAACACCGTGAACGCGAGGATCCCGTGCCCACCGCCACCGGCATCGCCACCGCTGCCCCCCCCGGGTCCGCCGCGGCCACCCGGGCCGCCACGTCCACCCGGCCCCCCCGGCGGGATCCCACCCGGCGGACCGCCGGGCGTCGCGCCGCCGGCGAGTCCCTCGCCGTCACCGGCGTAACCGCCGCCCGGAGCGGGCCCGCCGCCGCCCTGGCCGAACTTCTGCGGATCGTAGGGCCGCAGATGGAGGTCGTGGATCGCCCACTTGTAGAGATCGTTCATCTCGGCCGCATTGCGGTCGGGGAGGCGGAACCGGGCGGTGGTCGCACCGGCGCTGATCGCGACGCCGAGGTTGTCGCAGGCATCCTGCATCTCGGGCATGATCTCCAGCGCCCGGCGGAAATGCCGGGCCGCCGCCCCATAGCGGCGCGTGAACATCTCCGCGACCGCGAGATTGTTGTACGCGTAGGCGTTGTTCGGTTCGCGCTTCACCACCTCGGTGAAATGCTCGGCGGCTTTCGCATCGTTGTTGGCGATGAGCGTGTAGATCAAGCCGATGATGAAGTCGGCTTTGCCGCTCTCCGGATGGAGGCGGCTGGCGCGGAGCAGTTCCTGCTTGCAGAGGTCGCGGTCGTTGAGGCGCCAGAGCTCGAAACTGTGCTCGATCAGCCGTTCCGTCTCCTTCTCGATCTCCTCGTACTCCGTCGCGGTGACCCAGCGCTTGCCGAGGCGGCGCCGCTTGTCCTCGGCGAACTTCAGCCAGGTCTTCAGCCGCTGCTCCGCCGCGGTGCGTTGGGCCGCCGTGATGCCCTTGTCGGCGAGGAAGATCTTGTAGACCTGCACCGCCTCGGCCGCCGTGCGGCAGGCGAGCGCGTCGGCTTCGATCGCTTCGATCTCCGCCGGCACGGCACCGGGATCGACGCCGCGCGGCGCGGTGTCGGCTCCGCCGGGCGCGGGCGGTTTGACGGCGCCGGTCTTCGGACGCCCGGACTGCGCACGCGCCGTCTCGCCAGACGCCGAGAGCACGAGGAGAACGGCCATGAGCGCGGCGGTGTGCCGGCCGATCGGTAGGGAGCGAAGCATACAACGCACTCGGTACGGGGGCCCGGCAGGCGCCGGGAACGGTGTGCCTCGAGAGACTCGTGGTGGCAAACGGGGTATGACGCCCAACCGCGGTCCGCTCCGTCGCCCGCCGGACAGATTCTACCACTGCCGGCGCCGATTCGGACCGCCGGGTCCGAGGCCGATCTTCGTTCACGGCAGGCGGTCGAGATCGATCGCCGGCGGCCGGGGGTTGGCGCGCGGAAGTTCGAGCACGGTGTCCAGCGGCACGCGCTCCGCGAAGAACCCGCCATTCCGCAGGACGAACGCCCCGTCGTCGACGCCCCCCGCGTAGTCGAGCCGATGCCCGCCGCGGGCGGTCGCGTCGCCGGTGAACCGTGCGGCCGTCACCGCATGCCATCGGCCGGCGGTGTCACGGACCCACGGGTTCGCGTATCGCGCCCGGCGGCCGTGGTGCCCGTGGGTGTCGGCGAAGTTTTCGAGAAACGAGTGGAACCCCGTGAGGTGGGTGTCGGTGCGCGGGCGGCGGAAGCGCGCGACGAGTCGCCACTCGCCGCCGGTGGCGGCAGCACCCTCGGCGAACCACGAGGCGTAGTCGGTGCTGCCGGCGCCATCGGGGGCCACCCGGGTGAGAAACCGGTACGTGACACCGGCCCGCCAGGGAAACACGAGGATGCTTTGCCCTCCCGATCCCTCGCCGCCGAACGCCCCCACGCGCACGCCGGGACCGGCGGCGAGCGTGCCAACGCGGGCGTCGGGCGGGATCGTCGCCGGATCGTCGGTGGCCTGCGGGCTCCAGACCGAGAACAACACCCGTCGCTCGTCCGGGGCGTTGACCTGGATCCCGAAATAGCCCTCGCCGAACCCGTTGGCCATGAAATAGGACCCGATCGGATCCTCGCCGACCGGGACGTTGATCTCCGAGTAGGCGTATTCGACGTCGATGCCGCGCGGCACGTCGTAGCCCAGATGCACGCTCGGCCCGCGCCGGCCCCAGTAGAACATTCCGTCGCGGTCGTCACGGATTGCGGCGACGGTCAACCCCTCGGTGTCGGAACGCACGACCAGTTCCGGGCGCCCCACGACCACGTCGACGGGCGCATCGTCGCGCCGACGGCATTCGACGCGCACGTAGCCCGCCGCGCGCA
>JBJSXB010000215.1:0-5038 GCA_046086245.1 Planctomycetaceae bacterium
GGAAACCGCGCCTCGCGCCGCGGCGGGGCCATGGCGACGGTGGCCGCCGGATCGATCGGGGCGGTCGGCGTGGCGGGAACCGGGTCCGCCGGAGCCTTGGCGCCGTCGACGGGTGCCGTGGTCCCGCCGTCATGGACGGGACGCGTGTCGTCCCCGCCGGCCTCGGCGGCTCCGCGATTCTCCATAGGACGATCCACCCGCCGGCGTGGGCGACGGCGGTCCGGTGCACAACGGGGGGCCCCGATCTGAATGTACCACCCTGTCATGGCGTTCTCCGCGCGTCCGCGGCGGTGGCCGCCACCCTCCGTACAATCCGCCGTCATGGCGTCCCACCCTCCCGACGACCGCGAGACCGATCCCGCCGACACCGGTCCCGACGAGGCCGGGATCGGCTTCGGCGTGGCTGCAACGAAAGTCCGCGCGTTTCCGCAGGGGCCCGGCGTCTACCTGTTCAAGGACGCCGCCGGACGAGTGATCTACGTCGGCAAGGCGAAGAACCTCCGCAGCCGGGCCGGCAGCTACTTCCTCAAGGCCGCGGAAGTGGATCGCCGGACCGCGGATCTGGTGCGGGAGATCCGCGACGCCGATTACCTCGAAGCCGCCAGCGAGGTCGACGCACTGTTGATGGAGAGCCGCCTCATCAAGGACGTGCAGCCGCGATTCAACTCCGACCTCAAGGACGACAAGACGTTTCCCTACCTGCAGATCACCACCCACGAGGACTATCCGCGCGTCGAGTTCACGAGGACGCCGCGGCAGAAGGGGGTGAAGCTCTACGGGCCGTTCACCAGCGCCGGCAGTCTCCGAGGCGCGATCGTCGTGTTGCAGCGGATCTTCAAGTTCCGCACCTGCACGCTCGACATCGACGCCGCCGATCCCCAGTGGCGCTGGTACCGGCCCTGCCTGCTGGCGTCGATCGCCCAGTGCAGCGCACCCTGCAATCTGCGGATCTCGAAGGAGGACTACCGGCGCGACATCCAACGATTGAAGACCTTCCTCGAAGGGGGGCGGACGCGGCTGCTCGACGAGATGCGCGCCGAGATGACGGAGGCCTCGGGGCGGCTGGAGTTCGAGCGCGCCGCGCGGCTGCGCGACGAGATCCGGCTCCTCGAGACGCTCGACCAGCGCGGCGATCTCGAGGATCACGTGCAGCCGGAGGTGTTCCTCGTCGATCCGAAGAAGGGGCTCGCAGGACTGGCCAAGGTGCTTGGCTTGCCGGCACCGCCCCGTGTCATCGAGGGGGTCGACATCGCCCATCTGGCCGGCAACGAGACGGTGGCCAGTCTCGTGCAGTTCATCGACGGTCTGCCGTTCAAGCCGGGCTACAAGCGTTACCGGATCCGCACGGTCGACGGCATCGACGATTTCCGCAGCATTCACGAGGTGGTGTCGCGCCGATTCTCGCGGCTGGTGCGGGAGGGGGCGTCGCTGCCCGATCTGTTCCTCGTCGACGGTGGCAAGGGGCAACTCTCCGCCGCACTCGACGCGCTGGAGTCGCTGGGGATCGAGGCGCCGTGCGTCATCTCCCTGGCGAAACGCGAGGAGGAGGTGTTCGTGCCCGGGCGGTCGGAGCCGCTCCGGCTGTCGCGCGACGCGTATTCGCTTCGCTTGCTCGAATACGTCCGCGACGAGGCGCACCGTTTCGCCCAGCACTACCATCACTTCCTGCGCCGCCGGCGCACCTTGGGAAACGACGCCGACGCCTGATCGGCACCGCGGCCGCGACACGTCGGGCCCGAGTGACGGATCGAGCGGTTCGGGTCCGGTACCGCCCGCCGGTGCGCGCCACGCCCGGCAGGAGTGGAACGCCCGTGCCGGCCGATCTATATTCGGGCTCAGTTTCGGGGCTGGAACCCCTGGCGCCGGGAGGTGATGCGATGGCTGGATTTTCGCCGTGCCGCCCGCGTTCGAGAAACGATCGGCGCACGTTCCTCCAGGTCGGTGCCCTGGGGGGGCTGGGGCTGTCGCTCGGCTCGTTTTTCCGGCTCCGGGCTGCCCGTGGCGACGCCAAGTCGTTCCACCATTTCGAGGGCACCGCCCAGAGCGTGATCCACGTCTGGCTGCCGGGGGGGTGGGCCCAGCAGGAGACGTTCGACCCCAAGCCGCTGGCGCCGGTCGAATACCGCGGCGACATGGCGGCGATCGACACGGCGCTGCCGGGGGTGCGTTTCAACGAGCAGCTCGCCCGGACGGCGAAGATCGCCGACAAGATCACCGTCGTGCGGTCGATGACCCACGGCGAAGCGGCCCACGAACGCGGCACGCACAACATGTACACCGGGTACCGTCCCAGCCCGGCGCTGACCTACCCCAGTCTCGGCAGCGTCGTCTCCCACGAACTCGGGCCGCGCGCCGACCTGCCCCCGTACGTCTGCATCCCACGGCTTCCGGCGCCCGATGCCGGTGCCGGGTATCTCGGCAGCGGCTATGGACCGTTCTCGATCGGTTCCGATCCGGCCGACGAGGGCTTCAAGGTGCGCGATCTTGCCCTGCCCGGTGGTGTGGATGCCACACGGTTCGCCACGCGGCAGCGGCTCCGCGACGTGGTCGGCGGCCACTTCCAGCGGCTCGAGGCGTCCGACAACCTCGCTGCGATGGATTCCTTCTACCAACGCGCCTACGCGCTGGTGAGTTCCGAAAAGGCCCGTGCCGCCTTCGACATCGCCGCCGAACCGGCGGCGATCCGCGACGCCTACGGGCGCAACCAGGCCGGCCAGCGGATGCTGCTGGCGCGGCGGCTCGTCGAGGCCGGCGTGCGCTTCGTGACGTTGTCGTACGGCGGTTGGGACATGCACCAGAAGATCCGCGACAACATCGCCCGCACGGTACCCCCGTTCGATCAGGCGTTCGCCGCGCTCGTCACCGATCTGGAACGCCGCGGGCTCCTCGAATCGACGCTGGTGATGGTGTCGAGTGAGTTCGGTCGGACGCCGAAGATCAACAACGACGCCGGCCGCGACCACTGGCCGAAGGTGTTCAGCGTCGTGCTCGCCGGCGGTGGCATCCGTGCCGGTCAGGTGTACGGCGCGTCCGACGCGATCGCCGCCGAGCCGGCCGACGATCCGCTGTCGATCGAAGACCTGGCCACGACCGTCTACCACTGCCTGGGCATCGTGGCGGAGAAGGAATTGATGGCGCCGGGCAACCGGCCGATCGAGATCGTCGACGGTGGCACGGTCCGTCGCGAACTGCTCGCCTGACCCTGCGGCGGCCGCCCGGCGGCGCCCGGTGATTCCCGCGGAGGATGCTCCCGACCATGCTGCGTGCCGTGGTGTCGCCGGCGGTGATGGTGCTCCTGCCGAAGAGCCCGCGGCGGGCAGGCCGCTTCGCCGGGGCAACGCTCCTGGCGTGGCTGTGGCCGATCGCGGTGGCGTCCGCGGTGCCCACGATCGACCGCATCGCCCCGGGGGGCGGTCCGCGGGGCGGCGACGTCGACATCCTGCTCTCCGGGCGAACGCTGGCGGAGCCGCGCGAACTGGTGTTCGAGGAGCCCGGGATCCGCGTCGTGGAGCTGGCCGCCATCGACGGCAATCGCGTCCGCGCCCGGATCGCCGTGGCGGCCGACTGCCGACCGGGCAACCATCGGTTGCGGCTCCGGACGGCGGAAGGGCTCTCCGACCTGCGGATGTTCCGCGTCGGCGGGCTCGGGCAGATCGCCGAACGGGAACCCAACGGCGACGCCGCCACCGCCGGCGAGGTGCCCATCGGGACGGGCGGCACCGTCGCGGGGGTGATCACCGCCGAGGATGTCGACATGTTCCGGGTGCGCGCCCGGGCCGGCCAGCGCATCGCGGCGGCGGTGGACGCGGTGCGCTTGGAGCAGGAGATGTTCGACCCCCATCTCGAGATCGTCGCCGCCGACGGCACCGTGATCGCGGAGCGCGACGACCATCCGCTCCTCGCCCAGGACGCGATGCTGGCGATCACCGCGCCCGCCGACGGCGACTACTTCGTCCGGGTCCGCGAGAGCGCCTACGGCGGCAGCGACGGCTGTGTCTACCAACTCCACATCGGCGGCTTTCCGACGCCGTCGGTCGCCTGGCCCCCCGGTGGCGCACCGGGATCGGAGATCGACGTCACCTGGCTGGGCGACGCGACCGGGCCGTTCACCGGCCGGGTCAGGCTTCCCGAGGTGGCCGGCTTGGCCGAACTCGTCGACGTGCTCCCGGAGCGGGAGGGCGTCGAGGGGCCGGTGCCGGTGCCGCTGCGGGTCGCACGGTGTCCGATCGTGGCCGAGACCGAACCCAACGACGAGCCGGAGCGGGCGAGCCGGGCCGGCGCTCCGGCGGCGTTCCACGGCGTCCTCGCCGTGACGGGCGACGTCGATTGGCTGCGCGTCGAGGCCCCCGCCGGTTCGGCGTGGCACGTGCGGGCGTTCGGCAGGCGCCTGGGATCGCCGGTCGATCTCGTGGTCGCCGCCCACCAGGACGACGCCAAGCGCGCGCGGATCACGTCGAACGACGATGGCGACGGTCCCGACAGCGTGCTGCGTGTCGCCACTCCCGAGGGCGGGTCGTTCTTGCTCCGCGTCTCCGACCATCGGCGGCGCGGCGGCGCTGATTTCGTCTGGTGGATCGAGGTGGTGCCGGTCGAGCCGGAAGTGCACGTGTCGGTGCCGCCCGGTCGCAACAACGCCCAGGACAGGCTCGCGGGGGTGGTGCCGCGCGGCAACCGGACGGCGCTTGTGCTCAACGCCGCTCGCGGTGACTTCACCGGCGGTGTCGACGTGCGCTGCAACGACCTTCCCCTCGGGGTCCAGGCCACGGTGGCGCCGCTGCCGGCCGGCGCCGGCGGCACGTTCATGGTGCTCGAGGCGCCACTCCATGCGGTCGAGGGGACCGGACTGGCACGCATCGATTGTCTGGCCCACGAGGCGACCGGCGGCTGTGCCGCGGGCCAGCGGGTCGGGGGACTGCGGCAAATCACCGCCCTGGTCTTCGGCCAGCCGAACAACACCGTCTACCGGACGAGCGTCTCCGACCGCCTGCCGGTGGCGGTGGTCGGTCCGGCCCCGCTGCACGTCGACGTGGAACAGCCA
>JBJSXB010000216.1:0-2833 GCA_046086245.1 Planctomycetaceae bacterium
CGACGGTGGGGCGTGTTGCCGGACGGCATCGGTGGACTCCGGGGAAAAGAGGGGATCGATGAGAGCCACCCCACTCGAGAGCAAGAGCCGTGCCAGTCCTCGCCCGGATGTTTTTCTTCGCCTCGATCTCCAATCTGTGAAAGGGTTTGTGGCGATGTGAAAAAGTTGATCGGGTGTCGGTCGCAATGCCATCGTCCAGCGTCCGATCAACTCCGCCGGCCTGCCGCTCCCCGGCTCGCTTCGGCCGAAGCAGCCTTCGCGCCGGGCCATGCACGGGGAAGCCCGGGCCGTGCGCGAGGGCGGCCTCAGCGCGATTGCTGCCGGAGGCGGGTAAACGCCTTCGCGCGGTCGATGCGTGCCAGTTCCTCCCCGGTGCGGACGTCGACACCGCAGAGCAGCAGCAGCACCAGTGCCCTGAGCAGGCGACCATCCTCCGTGCTCCTGGAGATATCGCACGACCATAGCTTTCGCCACACCGACTGCCAGGATGCCGCCCCACTCGGAAAGGCAAACCGCGCGCAGCGGTCGGGGTCGCACTGCCGGTGTTGACCCGAAGTGCCCGCGTCGCCGAGCAGGAACAGGATCCACTTGAAAAGATAGGCGACGTCGAAGTTCGGGGACTTGTCCGCCTCGTTGGCGCCGGCCCGCAGCAGTCCGCCGATCAACCGCCCGAGCAACGCGGGGTCGGGGTCGGCGGCGACGCCGGCGGCGGCTACGGCCGCGCGGCCGGGCGACTCCTCGATCATCGCTGCCGACGTGGTGCGGATCTTGTGTTCGACTCCGTCGTCGTCGCCGATGATCGCCAGGCGGCGGCACATTTCGGCGGGGTCGTCCACCCGTGCCAGGCCGCGGACGACGATCGATCCGTCGGGCCAGGCGATCGCCTCCCGCGGCTCGGCGGGCGGGAAGGAAGCCGGGGGCGACACCTGGTCCGCCCGCGGTGTGGTCGGCCGATCGTGCCACGACAACTCGACGCGGATCACCGCGTCGCTGCGGGCGTCGTCGTCGGAACGGAGGTTGAGCGCCGTCTCCATGGCGGTGGTGGTGACCAGCGGGTCGCCGTCGGGCAGGTCGAAGGCGATCCGTGCGGCGAGCTGGTCGAGCTCGCGGAAATTGCCCGGAAAGCCGTGGAGCAGGAGTAGCTCCAGCGCCCGGCGCTCGAAGCGGAACACGAGCGGCGCGGGGGGCTCGCCATCGGCCTCGGTGCGCGCGCGGTGCATCATCCAGAGGAAGGTCGGAAGGATTTCAAGCGGCCGATCGGCCAGCGGCGGCAGCTCGAAGCGATGGGCGAAGCGGTCGCGAAGATCGGGGCGCACCCGACCCTCGCGGACGAGGCGCGACAGGCCGTCGAGGGTTTCGGTCTCGTTGGTGCTCGCCAGCACGAACGCCCGTTGGCGGAAGGTCGCGGTTTCGCCGACGGCCAGTCCGGTGCCGAATTGCAGGAAACGGAGCAACTGCGGTTGGAAGAGCGACTGGAGGGAGTCGGGGCCGGCGACGAACTCGTCGAGCACGCACACGCCACCGTCCCCTGCCTCCTGCACGAGGCCGAAGCGATTCTCGTGGGCGCCGGTGAACGCGCCGCGCTTGTGGCCGAAGAGCTGCGACTGCACGAGCGTCTCGGAAAGTCCGGCGACGTTGGCCTGGACGAGCCTCGTCTTGTCGCCGACGGAGTGGCGCAGCAGATGGCCCATCGCCTCCTTGCCGCTCCCCGGTGGGCCGACGACCAGGAAACAGTAGCAGCGGTGGCGATTCCTCCGCTTGTCCTGTCGGTACGTGCGGAGTTCCTGGCGGACGGCTTTGCGGAATCGATCGACGAGCGCGGCGGTCGCGTCGCAGGCGAACATCGGCTGGGGGGCGACGTCGCCGGCGGAGCGGATACGGACGTCGATCGCGCACGTGATCCGCAGGGTGGGCTCACCGTCCGCCGGGTCGAGGTGCATCGCGATCGAGTGATCCCCGAAGAAAGTCAGCGGCGGCGGGCCCGCGGTGCGCACCGCACGCCACAATGGTTCGAAGGCTTCGGCCGCCCGGCGGCTGCGCCGGAATGCCTCGTCGAGCCCCGGCTCGTCGATGAGTTCCACCTCGAGATCGACCGACGGATGGCACATCGGGTAGCGGGTGGTCTCGCCGAGCCGTCGGGCCTCGACACGGCGGCAGCGGTAGCCGATGTCGACCGAGTGCCGGCGGCCGGCGATGTAGTCCTGCACCGCCCGGTCGACGCTCGGGCGGCGCTCGGCGAAGGCCAACTGCACCCCGGCCAGCGTTCCCAGCCAATTGTTCCCCGCGATCACCAGCAGATCGCGATCGTCGACGCCGCGCGTCAGATGGATGAGGCCGACGTCCACGTCCAACGGGCCGTGGCCTTCCCCCCGGGGCATGCCGATCATCCGCATCGCCCGGTGGTCGTAGAGTGACGACACACCGTCGATCAATCCGCGCAGCTCGAATCGATTGGGATGGCCGGCGGCGTCGAGGCACGCCGCCAGTTGCGGCGGCGGATGCGCGCCGGGCGGGGCGTCGGCGCCGAGGAACGAACGTGGCTCGCCGAGGATGAGGAGCGGACCACTCGCCGGTAGCCGGTACACGTTCTCGACGAACTTCCGGAAGTCCTGCGGGCGCCAGACGCGCTCGTCGAGCACCCGCTTCCAGTGGATGATCCGCTCCCACCATTCCTCCTTGAAGCGGGCGAGCCGGCCGATCACGGAGCCGTCGTCCATCTCCTTGCGCTCCCACAGCAGGGCGACACCGGCGGCGAGTGCGGCGTCGGTGGTGTCTTCTCCGCGGTGTTGGGGTACGTTCTCCGGCACCGACACCGTCCGTACGCCGGGGAGGA
>JBJSXB010000217.1:0-8159 GCA_046086245.1 Planctomycetaceae bacterium
CACCTACGTGCGGCCGGGCGACATCCTCGTCGGCAAGGTGTCACCGAAGAGCAAGACCGAACTGACCCCGGAGGAAAAGCTCCTCCACGCGATTTTCGGCCGGGCCGGCGAGGACGTGAAGAACGACTCGCTCGAGGTGCCATCCGGCGTCGAGGGGATCGTGATCGCGACCGAGAAGTTCTCCCGTCAGATGAGTTTGTCGGAGGACGAGCGGCGCGAGTTCCAGAAGCAAGTGAAGGATACCGAGGCGGAGGGCAACGCCCACGTCGCGGAAGTGTTCGGCGGCATGGTGAGCGAGATCGAGAAGATCCTCCAGCGACAGCTCACCGCCCCCGACGGCACTCCGTTGGTCCGCGATCAGGAGCACAAGGTCGTCGTCGAGCGTGCACGAGGATTCAAGCTCGATGAACTCGACATCCGCTCGCCGCAACGAAAGACGGAGATCGAGAAGGTCTACAAGTCGCTGTGGCCCGCGGTCGAAGAAGCGATCGATCTCCGCGAGCGCAAACTCAACAGCCTGAAGCGCGGTGACGAGCTGCGTCCCGGCGTGCTGCAGATGGTGAAGGTCTACGTCGCCGCGAAACGGGTGATCAGCGTCGGCGACAAAATGGCGGGACGCCACGGCAACAAGGGAGTGATCGCGAAGATCCTTCCCAAGGAGGACATGCCGTTTCTCGCCGATGGCACACCGGTGCAGATTCTGCTCAATCCGCTCGGCGTTCCGAGTCGCATGAACGTCGGTCAGATTCTCGAGACGCATCTCGGTTGGGCCGCGAAGGTGCTCGGTTTCCAGGCATTGACGCCGGTCTTCGACGGCGCCAGCGAGCAAGAGATCAACGATCTGCTCGATCAAGCCGGCCTTCCTCGTCACGGTAAGGCGCAGCTCTTCGACGGCCGAACCGGCGATGCACTCGAGCAGGAAACGACGGTCGGCTACATCTACATGCTCAAACTGCACCATCTCGTCGACGACAAGGTGCACGCGCGATCGACAGGTCCTTATTCGCTCATCACGCAGCAGCCGTTGGGCGGCAAGGCCCGTTTCGGTGGACAGCGTTTCGGCGAGATGGAGGTTTGGGCCTTGGAGGCATACGGCGCGGCCTACATCCTCCAAGAGCTGCTCACCGTCAAGAGCGACGACGTCGAAGGTCGGACGAAGATCTACGAGAGCATGGTCAAGGGAGAGAACACGCTCGAAGCCGGCACACCGGCCAGCTTCGACGTGCTCACCAACGAGATCCGTGGCCTGGCGCTCAACATGTCCCTGGAGAAGCGACGCGTGTGACCACCGTCGTTCGCTGATCCCCTCCATCCCGGCCCCCACCCGGGCATCGCACACCGTCATACCGAAGGAGAAGACCCGTGAGCATCGGTGAAGCCACCTACGATCGCGTCAACGACTACACGGCGGTGAAGATCAGCCTGGCCCGGCCGCACGACATCCGCAGTTGGTCATTCGGCGAGGTCAAGAAGCCGGAAACCCTCAACTACCGCACCTACCGTCCGGAAAAAGACGGCTGGATGTGCGAGAAGATCTTCGGACCGGAAAAGGATTGGGAGTGCTCCTGCGGCAAGTACCGCGGGATGAAGTACAAGGGGATGATCTGCGATCGGTGTGGCGTCAAGGTGACGCACAGCCGCGTGCGGCGCAAGCGCATGGGGCACATCGAACTTGCCGCGCCGGTCGTCCACATCTGGTTCTTCAAGGCGATGCCCAGTCGCTTGGGCGCCCTGCTCGACATGAAGACGTCGAGCCTGGAAAAGGTCATCTATTTCCAGGATTACGTCGTCCTCGACCCCAAGGACACGCCCCTCAAGAAGCAGCAACTGCTCACCGAGGAAGAGTTCCGCGAGGCACGGGGGACGTACGGCGACGCGGCGTTCGACGCCGAGATGGGCGCCGACGCCATCCGCAAGTTGCTGCTCGGTCTCGATCTCGTGACCCTCTCGAAAGAGCTCCGGGAAGAGCTGCACACGACCGGCTCCAAGCAGAAAAAGAAGGATCTCGTCAACCGCCTGAAGATCGTCGAGAGCATCCGCGACAGCGAGAACAAGCCGGAGTGGATGGTGCTCGACGTGATCCCGGTGATCCCCCCCGATCTCCGGCCGCTCGTCATGCTCGACTCCGGCAATTTCGCCACCAGCGACCTCAACGATCTCTACCGTCGGATCATCAACCGGAACAACCGTCTGAAGAAACTGGTCGATCTCAATGCGCCCGAGGTCATCATCCGCAACGAGAAGCGGATGCTGCAGCAGTCGGTCGACGCGCTGTTCGACAACAACCGCTGCAAGCGGCCGGTTTTGGCGTCGAGCAATCGACCGCTCAAGAGCCTTACCGACATGATCAAGGGGAAGCAGGGGCGCTTCCGCGAAAATCTGCTCGGCAAACGCGTCGACTATTCGGCGCGGAGCGTGATCGTCGTCGGCCCGAATCTGCGGCTTCACCAGTGCGGGTTGCCGAAGAAGATCGCGCTTGAGTTGTTCCAGCCCTTCATCATCCGCCGGCTGAAGGAGCTGGGTCACGCCGACACGATCAAGAGCGCGAAGAAGATGCTCGAGCGGAAGGATGCCGAGGTGTGGGACATCCTCGAGGAGGTGATCCGCAATCACCCGGTACTCCTCAATCGCGCCCCGACGCTGCATCGCATGGGCATCCAGGCCTTCGAGCCGATCCTGGTCGAGGGCAACGCGATCAAACTCCATCCGCTCGTCTGCAAGGGCTTCAACGCCGATTTCGACGGCGATCAGATGGCGGTCCATTTGCCCCTGTCGATCGAGGCGCAGGTCGAGGCCCACACGTTGATGCTGTCGACGAACAACATCTTCAGTCCCGCCAACGGGGCGCCGATCATCAGTCCTTCCCAGGACGTCGTGATGGGATGTTACTACCTCACGATGCAACTCCCCGGCCGCAAGGGGGAGGACATGGTCTTCAAGAGTATCGAGGAGGTGGAGTTGGCCCACTCCCTCGGCAAGGTGGACACGCACGCCAAGATCAAGGTGCGGTTGCCGGCCAAGCGCCGCCTCAAGACGGAGGACCCGAAACTCGGTGAGCCGGGTGCGATCATCTCGACGACTGCCGGTCGCGTGCTGTTCAACTCGATCCTTCCGGAAGGGATGCTCTTCTACAACATCCCGATGCGGTCCAGCGAACTGGCGCGCGTGATTTCCGATTGCTATCAGGCCCTTGGCCGCCGGAAAACGATCGATCTGCTCGACGACATGAACCGCACCGGTTTCAAGTGGAGCACGCGCAGCGGGCTGTCGTTCGCCACGGACGACTTGATCACGCCCGCGAACAAATCACGAATCATCGGCGAGGCCGACAAGAGCGTGATGAAGATCATGAAGCAGTATCAGCGCGGCATGATCACCGATGGCGAGCGGTACAACCAGGTGCTCGATGCTTGGACGCACGCGCGCGAGCAGATCACCAAGGACATGATGAGTGAGCTGGAGAAGGACACCGCCAGCGAGAAACGGCGGGCCGGATACGTGAACCCGATCCATCTGATGGCGCACTCGGGTGCCCGCGGTGGTGTCGAACAGATCCGTCAGTTGGCCGGCATGCGCGGCCTGATGGCCAAGCCGTCCGGCAAGATCATCGAGACCCCGATCAAGGCCAACTTCCGTGAAGGACTCACGGTTCTCGAGTACTTCAGTTCGACGCACGGCGCCCGCAAGGGGCTGGCCGACACGGCGCTCAAGACCGCCGACTCCGGCTACCTGACCCGCAAACTCGCCGACGTTGCACAGAACGTGGTGGTGACGATGCACGACTGCGGCACGTCACAGGGCATCACCAAAACGGTCATCTATCGCGGCGAGAAGGTGGAGGTCAATCTCGCGGACAGCATCCGGGGCCGCGTGAGCCGCGAACCGATCGTCGACGCGGTCACGGAACGGGTCGTGGTCAACGAGGACCAACTGATCACGCCGGAGATCGCCCGCAGTATCGAGGAACTGGGACGCGACCGGATCCTCGTGCGCAGCCCCCTGACCTGCGACGCGCCATTGGGGGTGTGTCGTCTCTGCTACGGCATGGATCTCTCCACGGGCTCGCTCGTCGAAGAGGGTATGGCCGTGGGCATCATCGCGGCGCAGAGCATCGGTGAGCCGGGCACGCAGCTCACCATGCGGACGTTCCACATCGGTGGCGTCGGCCAGCGGGCGATCGAGGAGAGCGAGAGCAAGGCCAAGCGTGGTGGTACGGTGAAGTTCACCCGCCTGCGCACCGTGCAAAACGAGCAGGGTGAGCAGGTCGTGCTGGCCCGTAACGGCGAGATCTTGATCTCCGATGCCAAGGGGGTCGAACTGGAGAAGTTCGACGTGCCGGCCGGGGCGATCCTCAAGGTGCGGGAAAACGAGGAGATCAAGCCGGGCACCCTGCTGGTGCAATGGGATCCCCACTCGATCCCGATCCTTTCGGAAGTCGCCGGCCGTGTCCGCTACGAGGATGTCGTCGAGGGGGAGACCGTCCGCGTCGAGAAAGACCCCAGTGGACACATCCGCCGGATGATCATGGAGCACAAGGGGGTCCAGCATCCGCAGGTGGTCCTCGAGGACGACACCGGAAAGATCCTCGATTTTTACTACCTCCCCGAGAAGGCCTACATCGAGGTCGCCCCAGGCGAGGTGGTCAAAGCCGGCCATATCCTCGCCAAGACCCCGCGCGAGGCCTCGGGCACCCAAGACATTACCGGCGGCTTGCCGCGCGTCACGGAAATCTTCGAGGCCCGTAAGCCGAAGGATCCCGCGATCATGGCGGAGATCGATGGCAAGGTGGAATTGCTCGGCGAGAAGCGTCGTGGAAAACGGACGATCATCGTCCGTAATGAAGCGGGCACCGAACGCGAGCATCTGGTCACGCACGGCAAGCACCTGCGGGTTCATGCCGGCGACTATGTGAAGGCTGGCGAGGCACTCGTCGACGGGCCACTCGTGCCACACGACATCCTGCGGATTTCCGGCGAGGAAGAGGTGCAGAAATACCTCGTCCGTGAAATTCAAAACGTCTACCGCAGCCAGCGTGTCGAGATCGACGACAAGCACATCGAGATCATCGTGTCCCAGATGCTTCGCAAGGTGAAGATCGAGACGGTCGGTGATACGAACCTTCTGCCGGGCAGCGTTCTGGACAAGTTCGAGTTCAAGAAGGCCAACGAGCGCATCGAGAATGGCCTGAAAATCACCGACCGCGGAGACAGCGAATTCGCCGTCGGCGAGGTGGTGCCGAAGGACGCGTTGACCCAAGCCAACGCACAGATCGAGGCCCTCGGTGGGGCACCGGCGAAAGGTACGAAGCCCAAGAAGGCCACTGCCAGCACGCAGTTGCTGGGAATCACCAAGGCGAGCGTGCAGAGTTCCAGTTTCATTTCGGCCGCGAGCTTCCAGGAGACCACCAAGGTTCTCACGGAAGCCGCGTTGGCCGGGAAGGTGGACAATCTCGTCGGCCTGAAGGAAAACGTCATCCTCGGTCATTTGATTCCCGCCGGGACCGGCTTCAGCACCTTCCAGTCGTCGGAGGTTCGCGTGAGGCCCGAGGCGCTGGAGTCGCTGCGTGTCGACCGGGACGTCCTCATCAAACAGTTCCCGCTGCTGGACAGCCCTCCGCCCGCTCAGCAGGCCCCGTCGCCCGATGGCGCCGAGGGAGCGGACCGCGGCGGCGGTTGACGGCGGGTGTCCGCCGGACAGACGCTGCCGGGCGCGTGCAGTCAGGGTGGCACGACCGGTTCCTGTGCCCACGAACGTGCCGGCAGTGACTGCCACCCCCTCCCGATGGGGAGTGACGAGTGGCTGGCGGTCTTTTTCGGAGGTAGTGTTTCACGGTCCTTGGAGTGCACCGTGATGAACCCTCCCGCTCGCTTGGCATTGCTGCCTGTTCGCCGTCGCCCCGCGACGCGGCGCCCGGTCCCCGGACGCCCACGGCGTGGGTCGCTCGGCTGCCGATGGAGCGCCGCGCACCTCGACGGCCGTTTGTCCGCACCGTCGTCGTTGATCATGGTGGCGGTGCTGGCAGCCGGTTGGGCGGCCCCGGCGGCGGCTCAACTGACTCCTTACAACCCCTACGCCGAGACGCACGATGCGCGGCCCACGGTCGCGGCCGACGGGACCATTCACTGGGGGACGTTTTACAAGTCGGCCGACCTCCAGCGCGCCTACGAGCGCCTGTGGAATCTCGGGGCATGCCGTGGCACCAACAAGGCGATCACTGGGCCCGTCGAACACAACCAGGTGGCGATCGATTCGCTGCCCGAAGTGACGCTGCACGGTGTCGTCCGCGACGTCCAGCATGATGGATCGGCGACGATGATCACCTTCGTCGATTCATCGGTCGAAGACCCCGCCGTCGCCGTCAAAGTGGCGATCCTCCATCCGGCCGGTGTGTCCCGGGTGTCGGTGCGTGGTGACGCCGATCTGCGGACGATCGTGCCGGGGATCACGGTTCGCGCGCGATCACGCGTCGATCGCCACGGCAAGGGGGAAGAGGAGGTCCGGCAGCTCGACGTCGTCTCCATCCCCGCCGGCGACCGGCCCGAGCCGGTCCGCCCCGATGTCACTGGCACGATCACCGGCACGGTCGTGCACGCGAAGCCCTCCTTCATCGTGCTGCGGATCGGGAGTGGTTCGATCCGTCGCGTCACCCTGCCCTTGGCCGACGACGTGGGCGTCGGTGTGGATGCGGCGGACGTTCGTTTCGCCACCACCGGCGACACGCTCGAGGTGAAAGGCCGGGTGTGGAGCGGCGTTGGCTGCCTCGCCGCGGGGACGGTATTCGCCTCCGACGTCACTGTCGTCAAGCCCACACGGATGCGTTCCGGCATCGACAGCGTCTCCGCGAGGTAGCGGTGCGGTCGGCACGCCCTCCGCGACAGCTTCGCCGTTCACGGCGACCGCGACTGCATCACGCGGCACGGCGGTCCCTCGCCCGCTCGCTCGACGCACTCGAAGCCGCGCTGCGTGTCGTCTCCGATCGCCCTACCGGCTCGCAGACCATCCATCACCTCCGTGTCGCGGCACGGAGGTTGCTGGCCCAACTCACCTTCATGCGCGGGATCGTTCGCAAGCGGCCGCGCCGATGGCTCGAGCGGCGCTTGCGCGGGATCCTCCGCGCGACGTCCGCCGTTCGCGATCTCGACATTCTCGACCTTCACATGCGGCGACACGCCGCCGTCGTTACGCCTCATTCCTGCGCCCCGATGCGCCGGGCGATTGCGGACCGACGACGTGCGATGGACGAAGTCCTGCGCCGTGTCGTGTGGTCGCTCGACATGACGCGCGTGTCGGCGTGTCGCCGACGCATCCTGGAGCGGTCTTCATCGTCGGGGAACCCATCGCGTCGGCTGGAGCGCCGACTCCGGCGATGGATCGATCGCTTTCTCCGATCGGCACGGCGACCGCACGCGGAACATCGGCCGCTGCACCGGTTGCGGATGCGCTGCAAACGACTCCGGTATGTGATCGGCGGTCTACGCGACGTTCTACCCGGCGTGGCAGAGCGGAGCGTGTCGGATTTGCATCGGTTTCAAGACCGGAGCGGCGTCTGCACCGACCATTGGACAGCAGTGGCCACGGCCCGGATGATGGGGAACATCGACACCGTCGCCACCCGGCGCACCGCATGGCGGGCGGTCCGTCGGGCGGAACGACGGGCAGCCGATCGCGTACGGCGGTCGTTGGAACTCTGGTGGGACAACGCGGCAGGTAAACGTCTCCGGCGTCACTGCCGCCGCTGCATCCGCGCGATCCAAGGAAGCCGACCATGACCAGAGTGACGGACCCCCGATCACGAGCGGCCGCCCCGTCCGCGTTGGCGGTCGCCATGGCTGCCGGCGTGACCGGTGCGATCGTGCTGTGGGCCTTGTGCCGTCTGGTCGCGCCACCACAGGGTGCGGTACCGCGGCCAGACTCCGCCCGATCCGGCTCGGCGCGGCAACGCTCCACCGAACGGTCGACGGGCGTGAGCGAGACGAGTCGTTTCCAAGCCACCGTGACGCCTCCGTCACCGGAAGGGTCGTCCCGGGCGACGCTCGCGCCGACAGGTATGGTGTGGATCGAGGGTGGGGAATTCTCGATGGGCTGCGCGGACCCTCGCGGCACCGCCGACGGCGGACGGGAAGCCATGGATGATGCACGGCCGATCCATCGGGTGCGTG
>JBJSXB010000218.1:0-3512 GCA_046086245.1 Planctomycetaceae bacterium
CCGGCTGGCCGCCGGATCGCCCGGCGCCACCACCGCGCCATCGTCGCCCCCGGCGAGAAGGGCGGCCGTGGTATCGACCCGCAGGCCGGCCTGCTGGGCCAACGCTCCGTGGCAGGCCACGCAGCGAACGCGCAGCACCGCGCGCACCTCGTCCACGGAACCGGTCGCGACGCCACCGCGGGCGGCGTCGGCCGCCCGCACCTCCCGCGGCGTGCAGGGGATGCACCACGGCAGCATGACCGCCACCAGGAACGTCGCGGCGATCAAGCGGCGAAGCATCGCATTCCCCCGTCGGCCGGGCCGTTCACACCGTCGGCCGGGCCGTTCACACCGGGTCATCGAGCAGCCGGGGCACCACCCGGCCCGCCGCCAATTTCATCGGCCGCCCGATCGGCGTGGAACGCTCGCGCGTGCCATCCACCCCCACCGCCGCTAGCACCGTGGCGGCGAGGTCGGCGACGTCGATCGGATCGCTCGGCTGCCGCTTCTCGCCGGTCGGATCGGTCGCCCCCACGACCCGTCCCCGGGCGAACCCGGCGCCGCAGACCAGACCGCTGAAACCGTGCGGCCAGTGGTCGCGGCCGTCGAGGGGATTGATCGCCGGCGTGCGGCCGAACTCCCCGACGACGACCAGCGCCGTCGAGGCGAGCAGGTCGCGCGCTTCGAGGTCCCGCACGAGCGCCGCCAACGCCGGGTCGAGGCGCGTCGCCCGATCCGACTGGCCGGAGAAGTTGTCGGCGTGCGTGTCGAAGCCGGCGAGCGTCACCTCGACGCTCCGCACCCCCGTCTCCACCAATCGCCGCGCCACGAGGCAACCGCGCCCGAACGCGTCTTCGCCGTAGGCCGCCCGCACCGCCTCCGACTCGTCGGCGATCGTGAACGCGGCGAGTTGCTCCGAGTCCATCAACGCCAGCGCCTGCCGACGCGTGTGATCGTCGAGCGTCGCGCGGACCGCCGCTTCGCGGCCCTCGGCGAACGACCGCGAAAGGACGCCGATCGCGGCCAGTCGCCGCGCCTGCCGGTCCGCGGCGACGTGGGGCACGAGATTCTGCCCGGCTCGCCCGGGCGCGGAGACGCGGTACGGATCGAACGCGGCCCCGAGATATCCGCCACGCGACGGGTGGGGATCATCGCCCAGCGCCACGAAGCGGGGCAGTTCCAACGCGTCCGCCGGACACTCGGCGGCCACGATCGCCCCGATCGCAGGATGGTCGAGGAGCGGATCGGGCCGATACCCCGTCCGCAGGCAGTGGACGCCGCGCTCATGGTCCCCTTCGCGCGTGGTGAGCGAGCGGATGACGGTGAAGCGGTCGAGCACGTCGGCGATCCGCGGATAGTCGGCGGCGATCCGCACCCCCGGGAGGCGTGTGTCGATCGCGCGCGTCGGCCCGCCGATCGGCGTGCCGGGGTGGGGATCGAACGACTCCAATTGGCTCGGCCCACCGGTCAGCCAGATCGCGATCAGCGCCGTCTCGCGCTCGCGGCCGCGCCGGGCCGCCGCGCGGGCGGAGAGCGCCGGCAGCGCGAACGACAGCCCGAGCGACGCGATCCGGCACCAATTCCGCCGCCCGACGTGTGGCATCGGCACCCCCCGGCCTCAGTGGTTCCAGCCGAACTCGGCGGAGTTCATCAACACCCAGAACAGGTCTTCGAGCCCGCGGTCACGCGACGGCGCCGCCGCCACCACGTGCGCCAGTGCCGTCCGCTCCGCCGCGGAGGGCCGCCGCGTGAGGATGCCGAGACAGGCGAGTTCGACGCGTCGCTCGTCGTCGCTCGCGAACCCCGCGATCCGTCCCGGCGCCGTGAACGGATTGGCTTCCACCATCTCCCGCGCGAGGCGCCCGTTCATCCGCACCAAGGCCTGGGGCACCGTCGTCGTCTCGTGGCGGCCGTTGGCGTCCTCGGTGACCCCGTAATCGCGGAGAAAGTCGACCTCGCGGAAGAAGCGGATGGTCCGCGTGAGCAGATGGGAATCGCGATCGATCGTCCGCAGGCTGGTCGCCTGGACCATCGCCGTGATCAGCGTCTCGGGAGGCGCGGGGGTGATCGGGTATGCCGCCCACGCCTCGTCGACGCGGCGATCCCCCGCCTCGTCCCCGCGGAGCGGGTGGCGGCTGGAGAGACGGAACAGTCGGCTCCGCGTCAAGGTGGCCAGCAGCCGCCGCAGGTCGCAGCCGTGGTCGCAAAAATCGCCCGCCAGCCGATCGAGCGGGTCGTCGTCGGGGACCCCGGGAGGATCGGGAAGGTCGTCGGCCGGCTCGTGCCATGGCCGCCCGAACACGATCCCCCACGCGCGGTTGACCACCGCGCGGTGGAAGCGGCGGTTGCGGGGATCGACGATCCACGCGGCGAGGTTCTCGCGGTGGCTGCCGCCGTCGGTCCACCACTCGGCACCGAACGGCACGCGCGGCGGAATCTTCCGCGTCCGTGGCTGCATCGCCCGCGGGCCGGCGCCGCCGTCCGGCGCGGGTGGCAGGTCGATGGCGAGTACGCGCGCGGGGTCGTCCTCCACGCCGAGCGCCGTCACGCGCACCTGGCCGAAGCAGGCGGCGAGCCCCTCGTATTGCGCCTGCGTGTAGGGGGCGAAGGGGTGGTCGTGGCACTGCGCGCAGTCGAGCCGCATGCCGAGCAGGGCGCGGCTCACGCGGCCGGCGAGCACGGTGGTGTCGAGATCGTCGTTCGCCATGGCCTGGGTGACGAAATTGACCGCCGGCGACTCGGTCCACAGACCGCGATCGGCGACCATCGAGGTCACGACGCGGTCGAACGGCTCGTTGGCGTGGAGCCGCTCGGCCAGCCAGTCGGTGAACCGGTCGCGGCGGAAGACGATGAACTGCCCATCGACCCGCCCGACGAACGCCCTGGCGAAGCGGCGGGCGAGGTGGTCGGCCACGCGCCGTTCGGCGAGCAGCCCGTCGATCCAACGGTCGAGGCGATCGCGACCGGCGTCGGCCTCGAAGCGGCGGATCTCCTCGACCGAGGGGATCGTCCCGGCCAAGGCCAACCAGGCACGGCGGAGGATTTCGAGGTCGGCGGCAGGCTCCGCAGGGTCGATCGACGCCTCCGCCCACCGGGCGGCGAGAGGCCCGTCGACCACTGCCGCGTCGGCCGACCGGAGGGGGCCTGCGGCGACCGGTGCGGTCTTCGCCGAGGCCGCTTCGCGGCTGGTCGACGCCGATGTGACGAGGCCGGCCACGGCCAGCACCGCCAGCAACGGCAGTCCCGCTCGCACGTCGGTCGGCCGTGGCGTCATTCCCCGCGCTCCCTCGACACCCACATCGTATCGTCCGGCGGGCCATCGCGGCGACACCGTCGGGGACCGGTATCATGGCCCCATGGCGCCCCTCGTCGCGGCACCCGCCGACGCCCACCAGCCGCCGGTCGACGCCGGCGCGGAGTCCGTTCCGCACGTCGCCTTCGCCACGTTGCCTCCCTGCCCACAGCCGCTCCGCCATCCGTTCCGGGCGCTGGCGTGGTGCGTCTCGATCACCGCCGGTGTGGCGAGCCTGATG
>JBJSXB010000219.1:0-9204 GCA_046086245.1 Planctomycetaceae bacterium
AGCCGGGCACCACGATCGCCGCCGGCTGGGCCTCCACGCATCTCGACAGGCCTCACGGCGTGGCGATCGCCCCCGACGGACGCCTGGTGGTGGTGGACAGCGGGAACGATCGCATTCTCGCCGGGGCCTACGAGTAGCCGAGCGGCGACCCGTCCCCTGTGCGCGCGCCGGCCGCGTGCGCGGCTCCCGGGAACGGCGCGGTCGCGCGGGGTGGTCAGCGCTCGCAGGTGAACCCGGCGATCCCGTGCGCCTCGATGTGCGCCGCCACTTCCGGCGCGACGTCGTCCTTCCAGGTCGGATCGTTCGCGCAGATGCGCCGCCGGACGTCGTCGCTGGAGTAGGTGCGAAGCTTCGCCGTGTCGTAGGGAAGCGCCCGCACCAGCCCGTTGGCACGCACGTGGTCGAGCAGGTGGACGAGATGCGGCGGCACGGCGAGCGAGTCGGCGGTGACGACCCTGCCGTCGGCGGGATCGCGCGTCGGCTGGACGTACAGACGGACCCGACGAGTGAACAGCCGGCCGAAGGCCTCGAGGATGCCCCCCGGCAGGTCGGTGTAGAACGACTCGTCGAAGACGGCGCGGAGCAGCGGCACGCCGATCACGAAGCCGGTCCGCGCCACCGAACGTTCGGCGAGGTATTCAGCGAGCGCGTAGAAGGTGGAGATGTCGCTGACCAATACCATCCGCCGTACCGCCGTCAAGAGATCGACCCGCGCGAGGAAATCGGCGTCGGCCGCCTGGCCCCGGTCGCTGAGATTGTGCATGGCGATTTCCATGATCTCGCGGATTCCCGCGTTGGCGGGCCCCGCGTCGGGC
Source organism: Planctomycetaceae bacterium (assembly GCA_046086245.1). GTDB lineage: Bacteria > Planctomycetota > Planctomycetia > Pirellulales > UBA1268 > F1-20-MAGs016. Next base: position 816 of record JBJSXB010000219.1, read on the forward strand.
TCGGCGGCGAAGGCGGCACGACCCGCGGCGAGCATCTCGAGGTTCATGCGTGTGACGGGGGCAAAACGCCCGCGCTCGACGAGCACGTGGGCGTGGCGGATCGCCTCCGAGGCCAGTCGCGGGGTGCCGTCGGTGTCGAAGAGCACGGCGGGAGTGAACCCGAGCCGGACGAGCTGGAGGTCGAGGAGCCGGTTGTCCGTCCCCGTGAAGGCGGGACCCCGCGCCATGATCCAGTCGATCTCCAGCCGGTGGCGGCCGACGTCGTCGAGCAACCCCTCGATCATCCGCATCGGCTCGGACCACCGCGTGATCACGGCGTGCAGCAGATTGACCCCCAACCGGCCGAGGGCCTCCTGCTGCAGCGCGTTGGTGTGGTCGAGGAGCCGGACGTGGAGAATCACGTCGCTCGGATCGGCGCGGATGGCGTGTTGGAAGCGAACGCCGAGCCACGCGTGGCACTCACCTTTGCCCGAATAGGAGCGGGCCGCCGCGGTGTCTGCGAACGCGAAAAACCGCGTCCGTTCGCCGCGCGTGGCGTCGAGCCGCTCACGGAGCAGCGCGTATTCGTGGTCGAGCATCTCCTCGACGCGCTGCCGCGACACGTAGCGATCGGCCTTGCCATAGATCGCGTCGCTGAAGGTCATGTCGTAGGCCGAGATCGTCTTGGCGACGGTGCCGGCGGCCGCGCCGACCGCGAAAAACCAACGCGCTACCTCCTGTCCGGCCCCGATCTCGGCGAACGACCCGTAGACCTCGGGATCGAGGTTGATGGCGAGGGCCCGTTCGGCGACGGGATCGGGGCCGTGCGACATGGCGGCGACTCCTGCGGCTCGCGTTCATTGTGCGCCGCCGGCGCGATCGGCACCGCTCCGCTCGCCATGCCCGGGGGCGAGGGCGACGGCGAGACGGGCCGCGATCGCGGCGTTGTGCACCAACAGCGCACGATTGACGCGCACGCTCTCCCCGTCGGTGAGCCGGCGCATCCGTTCGAGGAGGAACGGGGTGACGTCGCGGCCGCGGATCCCCTCGGCCGCGACGGCGGCGAGCGCCGCCCCGAGCGCGCGGTCGTAGTGTTCGGCGGCCATTTCCTCGGCAGCCGGTACCGGGTTGGCGACCACGACGCCCGTCGGCAGGCCGAGTTCGAAGTGCACGCGGACCGCCGCGGCGACCGCGGCGACGTCGGCGAGGTGGGCATCGACGGAGAGGCCGCTCGAACGCCGGTAGAACGCCGGAAACTCGTCGGTGCCGAGGCCGAGCACGGGCACGCCGAGCGTCTCGAGCATCTCGACCGTCTTCGGCAGATCGAGGATCGCCTTCGCGCCGGCACAGACGACGACGACGCGATGGCGGGCCAGCGCGCCGAGATCGGCCGACACGTCGCCGGTCGAATCGGCGTGGCGATGCACCCCGCCGATCCCGCCGGTGGCGAAGACGCGGATCCCGGCCCGCTCCGCGGCGAACAGCGTGGCCGCCACGGTCGTCGAGCCGGCGCCGCCCGCGGCCGTCACCGCCGCGAGGTTGCCCGGATTGACCTTCGCCACGCCCGGAGTGGCGGCGAGCCGCTCGAGCCCCGCGCGATCCAGGCCGACGTGGATGGCGCCGTCGAGAATCCCGATCGTGGCCGGGAGCGCGCCGTTGGCGATCACCGTCTCCTCGAGCACCAGCGCCGTCGCCACGCCATCGGGTGCCGGCAGCCCGTGGGTCACGACCGTCGTCTCGAGCGCCACCACCGGTCGGCCGCGCTCGAGCGCCGTCGCGACCGGAGCGGCGACGCGCAGAAGGGAGCTCATGACCGTGCGCCTCCCCAGCCCGGTGCGGTGAACCACGCGGCATGCCGCGCCGCCGCGTCCGCCGGCGTCGCGGCGAGCAACGCCCGCGCCCCCCAGTCGGCGATCGCGTAGCTGGCGGCCACGATCCCCTGCTCGATCGCCCGGCGGCGGTCCCCGTGCAGCACGAACCCGGCGAGGAACCCTCCGGCGAACGCGTCGCCAGCGCCGGTGGCATCGACCACCATGTCGGCGCGCGACGTCCAGTCGAGGGCCGAAGCCGACGAAAGATCGACCAGCCGGCCGCCGCCGGCACCCGCCTTGAGCGCGACCAGCCGCAACCGGCCCCCGGAAAGCCGTTCGGCGAGCCGATCGTCGCCGCCGCCGGCGACGAGGATCTCGTCGCGGCTGGGGAAGAAGGCATCCACTCCGGCGAGGACCTCCGACCAGGCGGCGACGTTGTCGTCGCGCACCAACTCGTAGGGGTCGAGGGAGAGGAAGCGCTCGTCGGCGAGGCGCGCAGCGAGGAGGCGCTGCCTGCCGAGTGGCATCGGCGCCAGATGGAACGCCCCGGCGCCGCGGAACCCGCCGGGCACGTCGTCGGGAAGCGGGGATACGTCGTCGTGGCTGGGTCGCGCGAGATGGTGGATGGCGCGGCGGTGCGTCGCCTCGTACAGCAGCCACGTGCGCCCGCCCGGCCGGCCGAGAGGGCGGACACCGGCGAGATCGACGCCGCGGTCGGCGAGCGCCCCGAGGGCCGTGGCGGGATAGTCGTCGCCCACCACGCTGACCAGGCCGACCCGCGCCCCCCACAGCCGGGCCGCGAGGGCCGCGTGCAGCAACGCCCCGCCCGGTTCCCCCATCAGCGTCGTGCCGTCCTGCAGCACGATGTCGTCGACCAACAGGTTCCCGAGAAACACCAGATCGGGCGGTGATGCCACGGCGCTAGCCTCCCCCCGCCAGCCCCGCCCGCGCGGTGGCGACCTCCGCCACCCGGGCCGCGTCGAGCGGATTGCCCCAGTGCCCGTCGCGCTTCACGGCCGAGCCGACGATGAACCCCGCGGCGGCGGCGTAGCGGTGGAGGTTGGCCGCCGTGATCCCCGATCCGACGAGCGTGGGGATCGTGACGGCGGCGGCGACCGCCGCGACCTCGGCGACCGCGGCTTGGATTCCCGTCGACGTGCCGGTGACGACGACCCCATCGGCGAGGCAGAAGGCGGCCGCCCGGGCCGTTTCGGCGACGTCGACGTCGGCGGTGAGGGCGTGGGAGGCATGCTTCTTCTTCACGTCGGCGAACACCAGAACGCCATCGGCGCCGATCCGCCGCCGCTCGCGGAGCAGCAGGCCGGCATCGGCGTCGATGATCCCCTCGTCGGCCACGTGGGCGAAACAGAACCCCTCAACGCGGACGAAGGCGGCGCCGCAGGCATGTGCCACCGCGAGCGCCTGGCGGTTGGCACCCGCCAGCACCTGGACGCCCAACGGCAGCGGCACCTCACGGCGCACCTCGCGCCCCACGACCGCCATCACCGCCACCACCTCGGGCCCGGCGTCGCGGACCAGATAGGGGCGATCGTGCATATTCTCGATCATCAGGCCGTCGAATCCGCCGTCGCGATAGATCCGCGCCTCGGCGACGGCCTGGGCGACGATCGCGTCGACGGAGAGCCGGGCGTTCGGCGTACCGGGCAGCGCGGGGAGATGGAGCATCCCGACGAGCGGCCAGGGGCGGGGAAAGACACCGCGGAACGCTCTGCCGGCGACGCTCATCGGCCGGTGAGCACGCCGGCGATGGCGGCATTGATGAGCGTGGCGAGAAACCCGGCGAACAGCGCCCGCCCGCCGAGCTTCGCCAGGTCGGCGCGGCGCGACGGCGCGATCGCGCCGATCCCTCCGAGTTGGATCCCCACCGAGGCGAAATTGGCGAAGCCGGTCAGGGCGTAGGCGGCCAGTTCGAACGAACGCTTCTGCATGCCGCCGGCCGCGAGCAACTTCTTCATCTCGAGATAGGCATAGTGCTCGTTGATGGCGAGCTTCGCCCCGAGGAGCGAACCCACCTGCTGCTGGTCGGCCGGCTCCACCCCCATCAGCATCGCCGCCGGCGCGAACAACCAGCCGAAGATCATCCGCAGCGACAGTCCGTCGGGGATCGCCTGCACGGGGATCCCGAACCAGCCGAGCAGCGGCTTCACGCAGGACAGCAGCCCGTCGAACATCGCGACGAAGGCGATGAACACGATCAGCATCGCCGCCACGTTGAGCGCCAGACGGAGGCCGTCGGCGGTGCCGGCGGCGGCGGCATCCACCGCGTTGACGTAGGGGCTCTTCACGTCGGTGTGGGGCGTGAGTCCGCTCGTCTCCGGCGTCGCCGTCTCCGGGAAGATGAGCTTGGCGAGGTAGAGGCTGCAGGGGCAGGCCATCACGCACGTGGTGAGCACCGCGACCGGATCGGCACCGTAGTTGATGTACACCGCCATCATGCCGCCGGAGATGTGGGCGAAGCCGCTGACCATCAGCGTCGCCAACTCGGATCGCGTCATCCGTGGCACGTAGGGCTTGACGATCAGCGGGGCCTCGGTCTGCCCCATGAACACGTTGGCGGCGACGGACAGCGTCTCGGCGCCGCTGGTCCCCAGCAGGAACACCATCACCCGGGCGAACACCCGCACGATCCCCTGGAGGACGCCGAAGTGATAGAGCACGGTGAAGAACGCCGACACGAAGAGGATCGGCGGCAGCGCCTTGAAGGCGAACATGAAGAGGAACTCTTTGCCCGGGTTGAGGGCGATGTCGCCGGGGTTGGCGAGGTTGCCGAAGACGAACTTCGCCCCCTCGTCGGAGAAGCCGATGAACGCCTTGACGACCGCGCCGATCCCTTCGAAAAGCCCCCGCACCGACCACACCGTGTTCCCGAGCGTGACGCTGCCGTGGATCACCAGCACCGCCAGTGCCACCTGGAGGAGGATGCCGCCGATCACGGTCCGCCAATGGACCGCGCGGAGGTTCGTCGATGCCGCCGCCGCGAGCACCAGGAAGGCGACGCACCCCACCAACGCCGTTCCCTTGGGCCCGATCGTGCCCTGGATGGCGGAGGCCAGACCGGCCAGCCCGAGAAAGGCGACCGCCAGGCCGAGCCGCCACGCCGGTGGCGTGAGGTTGGGGGTGGGGATGGCGGCAGCCGCGCTCGGGGCATCCACGCCGGGTTGATCGCCGTCGGCTGACTGCATGGCGGGTGCGTCCGTGGCGGGAGGCGATCGATCGCGCGTCAGCCGCCGGAAAGCGGCCGGAGGCGGATGTTGCGGAAATGGACTTCGTCCCCGTGGCCGAGGAAGCCGAGATGGCCGCGGGTGCGTTTCAGGCCGGGGTGCTCCTTGCCGTCGAGCGTCGCCTTGCCGTCGCGGAACTCCGCCACGTCGGCGTCGACGATCGTCTGGCCGTTGAGCACCACCATGACCTTCGAACCGCGTACCGTCACCTCCTCGACATTCCACTCGCCGGTCGGCTTGAGGGCGCCGCGTGTGGCGGCCACGACGCCGTAGATCGAGCCATGTGCCTGCCAGGGGGCGATCGAGCGGTATTTCTCGTGTCCATCGTCGAGGATCTGCAATTCCATTCCCGCGAAAGCGGCGTCGCCGTCGACCGGCGCGCGGATCCCGAGGCCGTTGTTGGCTCCCGGCGTCAGCCGGAACTCGAAGCGGAGCACGAAGTCGCCATATTCGGCCGCGGTGAGCAGTTTGCCACCGGCCCCCTGGCGGCAGTGGATCTCACCGTTCACCACCTCGTAACCGGCCACGTCGCCCTGCCAGCCGGCGAGGCTCTTGCCGTCGAACAGCGGGGTGAACCCCTCCTCGCCGCGGGCGACGTGCGCGGCGGCCAACGCCGCCCCGAGCACCAACGCCGTCCACCGCCCACCCTCCGTCCGGGTCGTCATCGCTCGCTCCTGGTCATGTGCCTTCGTCGGTGTCCGCCGCATGGTCGCCTGGACCACCGTCGTTGCGCTCGTGACGCGTGTTCTACCGCACGCTGGCCAGTCACGCGAGCCGGCCGGGCGACTCCACGCCGGGTGCCTCCTGCCCGCCGCGTGGGCCGGCACGGCTTCACCCGACCGAACGCCTCACTCGCGCGGCGCCGATGGCAGCTCGCGGACCCGTAGCCGGCGGAACTCGACGGGCGCGCCCTCCGACTCGAGGCACAAGAACCCCTCGGCCGGCCGGCAGTCGTTCCCGCCCGAGACCTCGTGGCCGTTGACCCAAAGACGCACCTCGCCGTCGATCGCGCGGACGTAGTAATGGTTCCAATCAGGGGTGCCGCGCACGTGGCGGGCGCGGGGGAAACTGCGTTTGCCCCCCGGCGCCGTCGGCGCGAACGGCTTCATGTCCGAGGAGCCGACCGGGAACACATCACCGTCGGTGGTGAACCAGTCGGCTTTCTTGCCGGAGGACGCCTCATACTGCGCGGTGTAGCCGTGATCGAGCACCTGCACTTCGATACCCCCGGGAGGCAGCCGCCCCGGCGGAAGGTTCTCCAGCACCGCCGGCGGCGCCCAGAGGAACACGCCGGAATTGCCGCCGGCGGTCAGGTGCCGCCACTCGAGCGACAATTCGAGGTTCTTGACCTGCTTCTTCGTACGGATGACGCCGACCGGCCGACCGGTGCAATGGGCGACGCCACCGGTCCAGGTCCAGGTGCCCGGCTCGCCGTTGACGTTCTCGAAGTCGTCGGCGCCGAGGTCGCGCCATCCCGGCCCCGAGCCCTCGAGCGTGGTGAGCTCGCGGATGCAGACGTTGCGCACGCGCATCGGGGCACCGTGGGTCTGGATTTGGATCGGCCCGGTCGCGGGGATCGGCTGCTCGCGCGCAAAGAAGTTGGCCAGAGGAGCGTCGTCGACGACGAGGCGGCCGTTGAGCGTGACACTCACCCGGTCGCCCTGCATCCGGATCCGCATCGTGTTCCACTGGCCGGTCGGGGCGTCGGCCCGGACCAGCGGAAACCGGCCGGCGGAATCGGCGGCGTTGTTCCACAGGCCGCCCGATCCCTTGTCGCTGCCATGCTTGAAGTCGCGCTGGCAATCGGGATCCCAGATCTGCACCTGTGGGTTGCCCCGGAGGTAGATCCCACTGTCGGCGCACGGCTGCGGGAGCGACCACTCCAGGTGGAGCTCGAAATCGGCGTAATCCCGCGTCGTGGTGAGAAACACCCCCTGGCCGTCGCTGACGATCTCCCCTCCTTCCACGCTCCAGTGCCGGGCCAGGTCGGCGTTCCATTCCGCCTGCTTCGCCCCGCGCTCCTCGGGCGCCATCGCGAGTTCCACCGCCGGGTCGAGGTGCGGCCGGCCGCGCCAACCGGTGAGATCGACGCCGTTGAACAGGGGCGTGAACCCCGAGGGCACCATCGGCTGCGGCAGCCGGGCCGACTGCCAGGCGAGGAAACGCCACCGCCCATCCTCGAGGCGCCAGGTGGCGAGATACGACAGCACGTTGTCGAGCATGCCGACGGCCGACTCGGCCCGGATCCGCGCCCGTCCCGACTCGATGGCGATCGTGTCGGCTGGGAACGTGAACGCGCGTTCGAGCGTCTCGTAGGCGAGATAGCGTGAGCGGCCGGAGGCGATCAGATCGACGAGCGATGCCTTGGAATCGACCAATCCGTTGGAATGGGCGTAACGCAGGTCGTCGGACAGCCACGCCGCCAGGGCATCTCCGTCGGCCGCGACCATGGCGGCGATGCGCGCATCGGCCGCCTCGGCCAGCGCCGCGACGCGCGCGTGTGGCGCTTGGCCATGGGCCACCTCCACCGAGAGGATGAGGATCATCGCCGCGACGAACGGTCGCCACGGGTGCGGCATCATCGCCCGGTGCGGTCGTGCCCGTGACGCGGCGTCGCACCCGACTCGATGAAACTGGGGACAGTCGCGGACGAGTGGATCGACGGTCATCACAGAAGCCTCCTGAACGCACGCGGGCATCGACGGGCACTCACCCCGAACCGATCCGCGCCTTCGCGCAGCGGGGTCGCGCCCGGCGCCGCGCGTCGACGCCGGTCGGCCCAACAGTATGGCCACGCGCTCCGCCGCTGCGCCGACGGCTCCCGGTGGATGAAAAACCGGTCCAACAGCCCCTTGTTCGACGATGGTGCGAGCGCTACGCTCCCCGCGAATAGGAGCCCTAGGGGGAATAGGGTGGCTGCGTAGGATTTCTGCCTCCCTCCCCTCGGTACGGAACTGCCTTTTTTTCCGCAGGGAATCACATACATGGCACGCCGCGAACTTCCGCCCATCCACCGACTGCTCGGGGTCATCGACGAGGTGAACAGCCTGCCCAAGCACGGCACCGTGGGTGACTCGTGGTACGAGGAAGCCGCCGGTGCCCTGTGGATCTGGGATGACGAACATCACAAGTGGATCGACGTCGGTCGCCTGCACAGTGCGTCCCCCGGACTGATCGCGAGCCTCGGCGAGGCATTTGGATTCGGCGGTGCCGCCGGTTCGGGCACGGTCGCCGGAGCCGCCGGCGCCCGCGGGGCTGCCGGTGAACGCGGTGCGACGGGTGAGCGCGGGCCCGCCGGCCTGCAGGGAGAGCGCGGTCTGCAGGGGCCGGCCGGACGCGACGGCGTCGATGGCAAAC
>JBJSXB010000220.1:0-5564 GCA_046086245.1 Planctomycetaceae bacterium
CCCGCGTGCTGGTGGTCGCGACCGCCACGCCGGAAGGGTGCGCCGCGCTGCCGGCGTCGCTCCGCGCGCAGGCGGCGATCCGCATCGAGTTGGCCCCCTGGACGGACGATGAAGTGGCGGGCTACCTCGTCTGGGAAGCCGAGCGGGTCGGCGCGCCGCCGCTGTTCAGCCCCGCGGCGGCCGGGGCGATCGCCCGCTTCAGTGGCGGGGTGCCGCGAGTGGTGGTCCACCTGGCGCGGCTGTCGCTGGCGGCGGCGGCCGGCGCCGGGCAACGCGTCGCCGACGCCGCGGTCGTGGAGCGGGCGTGGTGCGAGCTCCATCCGGCGGCCGTCGCGTCCGTGATCCTGCCCGTCGACGATCACGCGCCCACGCGACAGGCTGCCGACGGCCGCGCCACCACCGCGCCGGAGGGGGGCGACGCGTCCGCCGCTCCCACCGTCCGTCCGGTCCGGCGGCTGTGGGGGTGAGGCCGTCTACGCGGCCGCGCGGGCGTCGTTTACCATCGGTGCGGTACCATCCGGTCCCTCCGTGGTTCGGCGCTCCGGGAGCCTTCGATGCCCAGCCCAGCGACTCCACCCCGTTCGACCGGTGAGCGCCGCATCGGGAGGATCGTGGCGCTCTGTCCCGACGACGGCAGAGCGATCCCGCTGAAGAGCCCCGGCGTGGCGGCGTTGCTCTCCTGGTTCCTCCCGGGCCTCGGCCAGCTCTACCAGGGGCGCCGCTTCAAGGGGGGGCTGTTCATGGGGGTGATCCTGTTCACGCTCGTCGTCGGCATGTGGCTCGGCGGCGGGCGCGCGGTCTACGCCTCGTGGGTGCCGCGATCGATCGCCCCGGGGCGGCCGCTGCTGGCGCGGATCGACCGCTGGAGCTTCCTCTGTCAGGCGGGCGTGGGATGTGTCGCCCTGCCGGCGCTGGTGCAGACCGCGAGCCTCCACGGCACGCGGCAGGAACCGTTCTTCCCGGGGGAGTTCCTCGCCCCGCCGCTGGTGCCGCGGCAGACGGTGTCACGCGCCTACGCCGAGCGACTGGTGCGATCCGATCCCGACATCGAGCGCGACGACTTCGCCGATCGTCCGCCCCTGCGCGAGAGCCGCTTCGACCAGGTGTCGCTATGGCATCGGCGGCTTGGACGTTGGTTCGACATCGGCACGCTGTGGACGATGCTCGCCGGCATGCTCAACCTGCTGGTGGTCTACGACGCCTGGGCCGGACCGATGGGGACGGAGAACCGGGAACGGTCGCCGCGGGGCGCCGAGGCCGACGCATCCGCCCGGACGGCCGGGGCGGCGCCGTCCCCCGGTGGGCGGCGCGACGGGAAGCGGGGTCCGCGATGAACGGCTTGCTCGCCGTCGTGCCGGCGGCATGCGTGGCGGTGCTGGGAGGATCGCTTCCCGGGATCCTCGTCGGCCTGCCGCTGGTGGTGGTGGCAAGTGTCATCTTCGCCGCCACGCACCACGAGCGCCCCGATGCGATCCTCCGCGCCACCATTCACTGGATCGGGTGGATCGGCGGCATTCTCGGCGCCGTACTGGTGGCGGTGCTCGTGCTCGGCTGGCTCGCCTGAGCCGCGTTCGCCGCGTCGGCCACGGCCGGTTGGCCGCCCGATGCCGCGTGGGCGACGGCGCGGCGGAGTTGGCCGCAGGCGGCCTCGATCCGTGCCCCTTTGCGCCGGCGCACCTGGACGTTGACGCCGGCGCCGCGGAGCGTGGCGAGGAAACGGTCGAGGGCCGCGGCCGACGGTTCCTGCCAGGGGAGGCCGGCGACCGTGTTGTAGGGGATGACGTTGACCAACGCCGCACGGCCGGCGAGCAGGTCGGCCAGGTCGCGTGCCTGACGCGGTGAATCGTTCACGTTGCCCAGCAGCACGTACTCGTAGGTGAGACGCCGCCCGGAGGCCTCCCAGTAGCGGTCGGCGGCGGCCATCACCTCCGCCACCCCGATCGCGGCGTTGACCGGCACGAGCCGTGTGCGCAGCGCGTCGTCGGGAGCGTGGAGCGACACCGCGAGATGGTAGCCGGGATTGACGGCGGCCAGCCGATCGATGGCGGCCGGCAGCCCGACCGTCGACACGGTGATACGGCGCGCGGAGATGCCCGGCCCGTCGGCGTCCTGGACGGCGGCCAGCGCCGGCAGCAGCCGGTCGAGGTTCGCCAGCGGTTCCCCCATGCCCATCACCACCACGTGGCTGATCCGTTCGTCCGCCGGCAGGAGGCGCGCCAGGCGCAGCACCTGCTCGAGGATCTCGCCGGCCGAGAGGTTGCGGACCACGCCGTCGAGACCGCTGGCACAGAACACACAGCCCATCGCGCAGCCCACCTGGGTGCTGATGCACACCGTGCGCCGCGCGCCGTCGCGGATCAGCACGCACTCGATCCGCTGGCCGTCGCCGAGGGTGAGCAGCAGTTTCTCGGTGCCGTCGTCGGTGCGATGGTGGCGGGCGACGTCGGTCGACCAGATGCGGAAGGCGGTGCCGAGGTCGTCGCGGAGCGCCAGCGGCAGGTCGCTCATCTCGGCGAACGACGCCGCGCGGCCCGCATGCAGCCAGCGACGGATCGCGCGGGCTCTCCAGCCCGGTTGCCCGCGGGCGGCGAGCCACTCCCCCAACAGCGGTCCCGGTTCGAGGATGTGGTGCATACGGAAGCGCGGATCGTCCGGACGAAGCGCCCTGGAAAAGCGTCCGACCGCGGGGTACGTTTCACCGGGAGCGGCGAGCGACGCTCGCGGCCGACAGGCCGATGGAATGTGCTGTAGTGTGCCCTCGCCGCGGGTCCGGACGCGAGCCTTTCATGACCAACGAGCGGAAATACGACGAGCGGACCCGATGGGTCTACGACGAGCAGGCCTTCCCGGTGTGGAATCGCGAGTTCGAGAAGGGCACCCGCGCCGAGATGATCAAGGACGACCTCTGGGCCGGCCGGAGCATCGCGATCCTGCTGGCCACGCTGGTCGCGATCGGCCTCGTTCTCGCCATCGGCACCGTGCTGTTCGTCTCCGCGTGGCGCTGACCGCGGCGGATTGACGCGCCGGATCGGTCGTCCCGGCGCGAGCCCCGCCGACCGGAGCGTTGGGCGCGTCCGACCACGACGGTTCGCCCGGCCGCGGGTGGCAAAGCCGGCTCCGGGCAGCGGTTTCTCCATCTCGCGACCGCTCCGGCACATCGCGCCTCCGGCGGGATGGCCCGCCCGGATGCGGTATTTCCCGGCGTTCCGGCCCGGTCGCGGCGCCCCGCGGTGATGGCGCCGGCCCGCCTCTTCCCGATTCGCTTGCGGTTTGGTTAGCATCGCGCCCGACCGCCGGTTCCCGGTCGGTTTTTCACCATCGAGTAGGCACCATGGTCGCGGCGTTCGATCGATGGACGCGCCGGTCGGCGGTCGGCGTCGCCGTCGCCGCGCCTGCCAAACTCAATCTCTCGCTCGCCGTCCTCGCGCGGCGGCCCGACGGCTATCACGAGATCGAGTCGTTGATGGTGCCGGTGTCGCTCGCCGACACGCTGACCGTGCGGGCCCGGGACGACGATCGCTTCACGCTCGCGGTGCGCCGCGGCGGACGGCTCGCCCGCCATGCCGCCCTCGCCGCCGACGTGCCCGCCGACGAATCGAATCTCGTCATCCGCGCGGCGCGCGCCCTGGCCGCCGAGACCGGCGTCGGCCGTGGCCTCGACGTCGAACTGGTGAAGCGGATCCCTTCCGGCGCCGGACTCGGCGGCGGCTCGAGCGACGCCGCCGCGGTGCTGCGCGCCGCGGCCGCCGCGTGGGGTGTCGCCGACGACCCGGTGCGGCTGATGGCGGTCGGGGCGCGGATCGGCAGCGACGTACCCTGGTTCTTCGCCGGCGGTGCGGCGATCGTCGGTGGCCGCGGCGAACGCGTCGGGGCGGCGCTCGCACTGCCCGCCATCGACGTCGTCGTCGCCCGACCCGCCGGCGGCTTGTCGACGCCCGAGGTCTATGGCCGCTGCCGGCCCGATGCCGGTCGGCGCGGGTGCGCCGCACGGCTCGCCGCGGCCTTGGCGGCGGGGCGGTGGCGCGAGGCTGTCGCCGGGCAGCACAACGATCTGGAGTCGCCCGCCAGCGAGTTGTCGGCCGACGTCGGCCGGCTGCTGGCGGCGATGCGCGGGGCGGGGGCGGTGCGGCCGATGCTCACCGGCAGCGGCAGCGCCTGTTTCGCCCTGGCGCGGGGAACGATGGAGGCCCGGAGGATCGCCGCGCGTCTGGAGGCCGCGGGATGGCCGGGGGTCTGGGTGGTGAGAACGGAGTCGAGAACAGGCTGACGAACTGCATCCCGAGACGGACAACGAAGGAGAAGCGTCCATGAGGATCACCGAGGTTCGTATCAAGCTGATGAACCAGTCGACGGATCGATTGCTGGCGTTCGGGGCGATCACGATCGATCACGCGTTCGTGGTCCGTGACCTGAAGCTGATCATGGGGCCCCAGGGGCCATTCGTGGCGATGCCCAGCCGGAAGATGACGACCCATTGCCCGCGTTGCGGTCTGAAGAACCCGGTTCGCGCCAACTACTGCAACCAATGCGGCAGCCGGCAGCCAGAGATGCCGCTGCCGGCCGATCCCGACGGCCGCCGGCGGATGTACGCCGACATCGCCCACCCGATCTCGGTGGCGTGCCGAGTGACGATCGAGCGCGAGGTGGTCGAGGAGTACGAGCGCGAATTGGAACGGTCGCGCCAGCCCGGCTACGTGTCGCGCTACGACGACATGGGCGACGAGGAACCGCGCCGTGAGACGGTGGCGGCGGAGCGCGAGGGAGAAGCGCCCGTGGCCGCCGGACGGTTCGGCGGGGAGGCCCGCCCGGGTCGTCCGCCGACGCTGCCGCGCTGAGCGGCTTCCGCCGCGCCGCCACGGTCCGCGAGGGCCCCGCCGACGATCCGGTCGGCGGGGCGTGCGGCCCGCGGCCGGCCGATGCGTCCGCGATGCACCGCCGGCGGACAGCCAATGCCGTCAGCCGCCGGCACGCACCAGCGCGTGGAATGCGGTCCGCAGACGCTGCGTGACCGGGCCCGGCGTGCCGGCGCCGATCTTCCGACCGTCGAGCTCCACCACCGGCACCACCTCCGCGGCCGTTCCGGTGATGAAGCACTCGTCGGCGGTGTAGATGTCGTGGCGCGTGAGGGTCGCTTCCCGGCAGTCGATGCCGGCCGCGAGCGCGATCTCGATCACCGCGCCGCGGGTGATGCCTTCGAGGATGCCGGCGTCGGGTGGCGGGGTGAGCAGGCGGTCTCCGCGGACGACGAAGATGTTGTCGGCGGTGCACTCGGCGACTTCGCCTTTGTGATTGAGCATCAGCGCCTCGACGCAGCCCGCCTGCTGCCCCTCGAGCTTCGCCATGATGTTGTTGAGGTAGTTGAGCGACTTGATCCGCGGCGAGAGGGCGGCGGGGTGCGATCGCTGCGTGGCGGCGGTCACCAGCCGCAGCCCGTTGGCGGCGAGTTCGGCCGGGTAGAGCGCGATCGTGTCGGCGATCACGATCACCTGGGGGTCGCGCGTCCGGCCGGGATCGAGCCCGAGCCCGCCGGCTCCCCGCGTCACCACGACGCGCACGTAGCCATC
>JBJSXB010000221.1:0-25915 GCA_046086245.1 Planctomycetaceae bacterium
CGCCGCCGCCGGGATGACCAACGCGGGGCACCACTACGCCATCGTCGCCGACGGCGGTCGGCAGTACCGGGTGATGGAAGGTCAGGAACTCGAGGTCGACTTCCGGCACGTCCCCACCGGCAGCGAGGTGGTGTTCGACGAGGTGCTGGCGGTGAGTCGCGGCGGGGCGCTCACGCTTGGCCAGCCGCTCGTCAAGGGGGCGACGGTCAAGGCGGAGGTGCTCGGGACCGAACAGGGCACGAAGATCTACGTGCAGAAATTCGCCCGTCGCAAGAATTACCGGCGGCGCACCGGCCACCGGGCGCTGGCGACGAAGGTCCGCATCTCGTCGATCTCCGCCTGACGCTCTGCGGTTCGGCGCGGGGAGCCTTTCCGGGCGACCTTTCGGGGCGGGCGGACGAGCAGCCCCCGGGCCTTCAGCCGACGATGCCCGCCAGTGGTCCGCCCCGCGCGCACAGTGCGTCGACACGGGCGGCAACCTCCGGATCCTCCTCGACCGGCGGTGCGTGATGCGGCTTGAGCCGCGCGTCGATCACCAGTGGGCCTTCGCATCCCCAGTGCTTGTGCCGCGTCACGGCGACCACCCCATGGACGTCGGGAGCGGGGTTGGAGCGGGTGAACGTCACCCAGAGCAGGTTGTCGAGCCGCCGTGCGGCGAAGGCGGGGTCGTCCACCACGACCAGCAGCGGCCAGGCACGGAGCGGATGCTCGGTGCCGATCGCGGCGACGAGGCGCTCGATGTCGGCCGACCAGCCGGCGCCGGCCGAAGGCTTCCAGATCGCCGCCTCGTCGCCGGCGTCGAGCGTCGGCCGTGGAGTGATCGGCGGACCGGCCACGGCGACGATTCCCGGAGCGCACACGTGCGCCGCGCCGAACCCGGAGGGCAGCGTCACCCCCGCGGGAAGTTCGTGCGGCAGGGTGCGGCGTGCCGGTCCGCGTGCCGCGACCACGAGTTTGCTACCGGCGTTGAAGCCGCTCCCGGAGTAGTCGAGCGTGTCGATCGTCGTCTCGGTGTGGAAGTGGCAGTCGCGTCGCCAGTCGACCCGCTCGAGGAGGTGGCGTAGGAAACGCGGCACGTCGTGGGCGTCGAGTCCCGGAGCCTCCAGACCATCGACGATGAAGAGGTATTTGGCCAGCGACAGCTGGCCCTGGCCGAGGATTGCCGCCGATTGGGTGAGCAGTTCGGCGGGACGATCGCTTCGGCGCCACGGCATGTAACGCTCGCTGCCGACCGCGAGCAGGAGGGGATGGACGCCGGCGGCGTCGACCGCGTGGACGCTCGACACGCCCGGCAGCACGGTGGGGATGATCGGACCGGTGAGCTCGTGGACGAGCCAGCCGAACAGGGTGTCTTCCTGCGGGGGCCGCCCGACCACGGTGGCCGGCCAGATCGCCCCCGGGCGGTGCCAGACGTGGTCGACCTGCAGCACGGGGAACTCGTGGCGTCGCGCGTAGTAGCCGAGGTGGTCGCCGAAAGGCCCCTCCGGCTTGGTGCCCGGCAGGATCGTGCCCTCGATGGCGAAATCGGCGTCGGCATAGACCGCCGGCCGCCCCGGTCGCCGCACCATCGGGATCCGGTGGCCTGCCAACGCGCCGGCGAACGTCAGTTCCGACAGGCCCTCGGGCAGCGGCATCATCGCCGCCACCGCCATCGCCGGCGCGCCGCCGACGGTGATCACGACGCGCAGCGGCTCGCCGCGTTCGAGGGCGCGGCGATGGTGGATACCGATGCCACGGTGGAGTTGGTAGTGGAGCCCGACCTCGCAGCGTGGATCGTAGTCGTTGCCCGCCAGCTGAACCCGGTACATTCCCAGGTTGGAGCGTTTCGTGCCCGGGGCCGCGGGGTCCTCGCTGTAGACCGCCGGCAGCGTCACGAACGGGCCGCCGTCGCCCGGCCACGAGACCACCTGCGGCAGGTCCGAGAGGGGAATCCCGTTGGCAAGCACCGCCCCGCGCCGTACCGTCCGGGGCAGCATCGAAAAAGCGTCGATCGGCGCCCGCCAGTAGCGCCATGGCCGTTGCAACGCCCCCTGGGGATCGACCTTCAGCTCCACCAACCGACGCACCCGCTCGAGCGTGTCCGCGAAGATCCGTTCGACCCGCCGCCGGGTCCCGTAGAGATTGATCAGGATCGGGAACGCCGATCCGCGGGGCCGGCGAAAGAGCAGTGCCGGACCGCCGGCCCGGAACAGCCGGCGCTGGATCTCGGCGATCTCGAGGTGGGGATCGACCGGGTGATCGACTGCCACGACCTCGCCGGCGGCGGCGAGGTTCGCGACACACGCCTGGAGCGAGCGAAATCCCATCGGCGTGCGTGCCCCGGCGGGATCGCGCCGGCCCCCATGGCCGGGTAGACTCCCCGCAGTCTTTATAGTCCGCCACCCGCACCCGACCGGCGGACTCCCGGGTATCCGGTCGTTCCGCCCTCCGAGACATCGCACCGATGGTCACGCTCACCAGCACCTACGAGGGAGGCCTCCGCTGTCGTGCGGTTCACGCCCCTTCCGGCACGATCCTTTTCACCGACGCGCCGGTCGACAACCACGGCCGCGGCGAGAGTTTTTCGCCCACCGATCTGGTGGCGGCCGCCCTGGGGGCGTGCATGATGACGATCATGGGGATCGTCGCCGAGCGTCACGCCCTCGATCTGGCCGGCATGAAGGCGGAGACGACCAAGGGGATGTCGGCCGAGCCACCGCGACGGATCGTCTCGCTGCGCACGCGGATCACCGTTCCCCTGCCGGCCGATCATCCGCAGCGCGAACGGCTCGAGAAGGCCGCGCTCACCTGCCCGGTCCACGAGAGCCTCGCCGCCGGGATCGACGCGGCGGTCGAGTTCGTGTGGACCGGATGACGTCGTTGGCGGCTCTGGGCTGAACCCGAGGGACGCGACCCGATGGCCGATCTGTTCGCCGCCTCGCGCGCGGCCAACCGGGCGAAAGCGGTGCCGCTGGCGGCGCGGATGCGTCCGCGGAGGCTGGCGGACTACGTCGGCCAGGGGCACGTGATCGGGCCGGGACGGCTGCTGCGTCGACTCGTCGAGAGCGACCGTCTCGGGTCGGTGATCCTCCACGGTCCGCCCGACGTCGGCAAGACGACGCTCGCCGAGGTGATCGCCGGGGAGACGCGGCGGCGGTTCGTCGAACTCTCCGCCACCGCGGCCGGCGTCAAGGAAGTCCGTGAGGTGCTCGACGCCGCCCGCCGGCGCCTCGAGGACGACGGCGCGAGGACGTGTTTGTTCATCGACGAGATCCATCGCTTCAACAAGGCGCAGCAGGATGTCCTCCTCCCCGACGTCGAGCAGGGGGTGGTGGCGCTGGTGGGGGCGACGACGCAGAACCCGTTTTTCGCACTCACGTCGGCCCTCGTGAGCCGCAGCCGCCTGTTCGCCCTGGAGCCGCTCCAGGCCGACGATCTCCGCACCATCCTCCGCCGGGCGCTGGACGACCGTGAGCGTGGCCTCGGAGCGGAGCAGGTGACGCTCACCGAGGAGGCTCTCGAGCATCTGGTCGCCACCGCCGACGGCGACGCGCGGCGGGCCTTGGGCGCACTGGAGGTCGGCGTGCTGTCGGAGACGGCGCGGCCGCTGCGATTCACACTCGATCTGGCGCGCGAGAGCGTGCAGCGCAAGGTGGTCAGTTACGACGCCGGCGACACCCACTACGACTGCGCCAGCGCGCTGATCAAGAGCGTGCGCGGCAGCGACCCGGACGCCGGACTCTACTGGCTCGCGCGGATGCTCGAGGGAGGGGAGGACGTGCGTTTTCTCGCCCGGCGGCTGGTGATCCTCGCCAGCGAGGATGTCGGCAACGCCGACCCCCGGGCACTGTTGGTGGCGGTCGCGGCGATGCAGGCCACCGAGTTCGTCGGCCTGCCGGAGTGTCAGTTGACGCTCGCGCAGGCCGTCATCTATCTCGCCGTGGCTCCGAAGAGCAACGCCTGCACCAGCGCGATCGCCGCGGCCCGGCGTGACGTCTGCGAGCAGGCGGTGATCCCCGTGCCGCGCCACCTCCGCGATGGCCATTCGGCCTCGGCCCGGGCCCTGGGGCGTGGCGATGGCTACCGGTATTCCCAGGACGAGCCCGATGGGATCGCCGCGCAGGACTACCTCGGCGTCGAGAAGTGCTACTACGAGCCGACCGCAAGGGGTGAAGAGAAGCGGATCGGCGAGCGGTTGGCGGAGATCCGTCGCCGCCTCGCCGGTGGCGGCGCCGCTGGCAGCGACGATGGGGCCGTGTCGTGAGCGCGCGGCGGCGGTGCCTGCCGGTGTCGGCAGGCTGACGGGTGCGGCGAGACGATGGAGGGATCGATGCGCGCGGTCATCCAGCGGGTGCGCGAGGCGGAGGTGGCGATCGGGGGCGAGGTGGTGGCCGCGATCGGTGCGGGACTGGTCGTGTTGGTCGGGGTGCAGACCGGGGACGGCAGCGCCGACGCCGAGTGGCTCGCGGGCAAGATCGCGAGGATGCGCGTCTTCCCCGACGCCGCCGGATTGATGAACCGCTCGGTCGCCGACGTCGGTGGCGGCGTGCTGGTGGTGAGCCAATTCACGCTCCATGCGAGCACCGCCAAGGGCAACCGTCCGAGCTTCCTCACCGCCGCCCGCCCGGACGAGGCGGTGCCCCTCTACGAGCGGCTCCTCGTCGAGTTGGAGTCGCTCCTCGGCCGGCCGGTACCACGGGGACGATTCGGGGCCGACATGCTCGTCGGCCTGGTCAACGACGGGCCGGTCACGATCGTCATCGACTCGCGGCGGCGGGAGTGAGGGCGTCACGCCGCCCGGCATCGGATGACGAGAAGCCGGGGGGAAACCGGGGCATCGGCCCGGCAAAACCGCGCCGGCAGACTTTTTCCGCCGACTGCTAGAATCAGGTGGTCGGCGAGTCGGTGGCTGTAGCTCAGTTGGTTAGAGCACTAGATTGTGATTCTAGGGGTCGCGGGTTCGAGTCCCGTCAGCCACCCTTCTTTCCCGTCCGCCGGCCCAGCGCTCCGCTGCGGCCGCGACGCGGGCCGTTGCGGTCGTGGTTTCTCCGAAGCTATTCTCTCGGCTGCGATGCGACGTTCGGCGATCGGTCGAGAGCGACGGCCGCCGAACCGGCAGTCGCCCGCCGGAGCCGGTCACGACGTGCGTGCGCCGGCTCCACGGCGGTCGGCTCGCGTCGCGTTCCGCGTGCACCCTTTCCCGCCGTCCGTCCGCTTTCCCACCAGCCACTGCAAGGGGCTTCGTGCCCCGATCACAGGAGACCACTCCATGGCCACGCGTCGTTCCCGCTCCGGCGCTTCGCGCCGCGACTTTCTCGCCACCGGCGCCGCGGGCGCCGGCTCGATCGCCGGTATCGCTGGCGGCGTGTGGATCGCTCCCGAGGTGCGGGGCGACGACAAGCCCGCGACCAGCGCCAACTCGGAGATCCGGTTCGCCTGCGTCGGCATCGGCGGCAAGGGACAAAGCGACTCGGCGGATGCCGGACGCAACGGGAAGGTCGTCGCGGTCGCCGACGTCGATGCGAACCAACTGAAGCGCGGCGAGAAGGCCTTCGAAGGGGCGAAGACGTTCCAGGACTATCGCAAGATGCTCGAGGAGATGGGGAAGGAGATCGATGCCGTCACCGTGAGTACGCCCGACCACACCCACTACGCCGCCGCGATGACCGCGATGGGCATGGGAAAGCACTGCTTCTGCCAGAAGCCGCTCACCCGCGCGATTTCCGAGGCGCGTTTGATGGGTGAGTTGGCCCGCGCGAAGAAGCTCGCGACGCAGATGGGCAATCAGGGCACCGCCGAGAACTCCCTCCGCAAGGCGGCGGCATTCATCAAGTCGGGCGGTCTCGGCACGGTCAAGGAACTTCACGTCTGGACCAATCGTCCGGTGTGGCCGCAGGGAGGTGGGCGACCCGAGGAGGCGCCGGTGCCCCCGAATCTCGACTGGAATCTCTGGCTCGGCCCGGCGCCGGTGCGGCCCTACGGGAACGGCTACCACCCGTTCAGTTGGCGCGGGTTCTGGGATTTCGGTACCGGTGCCCTGGGCGACATGGCATGCCACACCTTCAACATGCCGTTCATGGCCCTCAATCTGCGCGATCCCTCGAGCGTTCAGGCGCTCAGCAGCGGCCACAACAAGGAGACCTATCCGAAGTGGTCGATCATCGACTTCGAGTTTCCGGCGATCGGACCCCGCGCGGGAATGAAGGTGAAGTGGTACGACGGCGGCAAGCTCCCCGACGTGGCCTTGTTCGCCGGTTTCCCCGGCGAGGTGAAGAAGGATGCCGAGGGCAAGGAGGAGGCGCAGCCCTTCAAGACGGCCTCCAGCGGCATCCTGTGCATCGGCGACAAGGACACCCTCTACGCGCCGGGCGACTATTGCGAGAAGGGTTTCAAACTGAAGAGCGGCACGACTCCGGCCGACGCTGAATTCACCCCGTCGCCGGGGCATTTCATCGAATGGGTCAACGCCATCAAGGGCGGGCCCCAGCCGATGTCGAATTTCCCCGACTACGCCGGGCCGCTCACCGAGACGATCCTCCTCGGCAATCTTGCCGTCTGGGCGGCGGAAACCCCCGACGTGATGGGCAAGAAGATCGAGTGGGATCCGGTGAAGCTGGTCGCGAAGAACGCGCCCGAGGTCGAGAAGATCATCCGTCCCGTCGCCCGGGACGGCTGGAACGCCTGACGACCGGCTCGGTTTCGGGCGGTATCCACCCGCCGTCGGCGGCGACCGGTCCGTCCGCCGATCCCGTCGTACTCGGTCGGAGGCGCCGCGGTGGCCGCGCGTCCGGATCGTCGCCTGGGCTCGTGAGGAGATTCCAATGAGGTTCGTGTCGGCGGTGGCGGCTGTGGTGATGGCGGTCGCGGCCGGCGGATGGGGCGGAGCGGCGCTCGCGCTGGAGCCGTTGCCAGCCGAAGCGGCCGCCGTGGCGCTGGTGAAGGCGCGTGGCGGTACGGTGGCCTTCGGGGCGGACGGTCGGGTGACGAAGGTCGATCTCGCCGGGCGCCCGGCGACCGACGCCGACCTCGCGGTTCTGGCGACGCTGCCGGCTCTCGGGTCGCTCGAGGTGTGGGGTGCCGAGATCGGCGACCCCGGGATGCCGTCCTTGGCGACGATGGGTTCGCTCGAGCAACTCGTGCTGGAGAACACAGACGTCACCGATGCCGGTATCCGCGCGTTGGCGAAACTCCGCAATCTCAAGGTGCTCAATCTGCGGCGGAGTTCCAATCTCTCCGATGGGGCGCTCGAAACCGTGGCGGCGATGACCGGGCTCCAGCAGTTGATCCTGCTCTACAACAACTTCACCGATGCCGGCCTCGCCCATCTCAAGCCGCTCGACAAACTCCGTGTTCTCGACCTGCGCGGCTGCTCCTTGATCGGTGACGCGGGATTGGAGCACGTCGCCGGCATGACGAGCCTGGAGCGGGTCAAGCTCCGCTGCCCGGGCATCAGCGACCGGGGACTGGCGGCGATCGCCCGGCTGCCCAAACTGCGTGGCTTCGCCGCCGAGGACGGTCAGGTGACCGATGCCGGCTTGGCGCCGTTCGCGGCGAAAGTCGATATCGACGAGATCAACGTGATGCGCACGTTCGTCGGTGCCGAGGGGCTCGCCCATCTCGGGGGGCTGAAGAAGCTCAAACGGCTCGAATTGCGTGGGACCCTCGTCGACGACGCGGCCCTGGTGCATCTGGCCGGGTTGGAGAATCTCGTGCTTCTCGATCTCGCCGAGACGGGCATCGGCGACGCCGGTGTCGCCCATCTGGCCAAGCTCGGCAAACTCGCCGATCTCGACTTATGGGACACGAAGGTCGGCGACAAGGGCATGGAGACGGTGGGGCGACTCGCCAGCCTCGCCAAACTGTCGCTGCGCAACACGCGCGTGACCGACGTCGGAGTGGCCAGCCTGGCGGGGCTCGGTGCGCTGGCCACGCTCGACCTCGCCGGAACGAAGGTGACGGAGAACGGACTCGAGGCCGTCGGGCGGCTGCCCGGGCTGCGGACCCTCGACCTCTCGTTCGTGCCCGTCGCCGACGACGCGGTGGCGCGGTTCCGCGCCGCCCGCCCGGGGGTCGCCGTGACCCGCTGAACCCGGCCCGGATCGCGCCTGAGGCAGCGGTCGCGAGAGTCGTTTGACGGTCTCACGCGAGGGGGGTAAGACGACGGACACCCGCGGGGGTGCCTCCCTCGCGCCCGTTCCTTGCCCCTGGAGGTGATCCGATGATCATCGGCAAGCTCTGGAAGGCCCTCGCGGCCCAGATGAACAAGATTGCCAACTTCTTTTGGACGGCCGATCCGGTCGCCCAACTGCAGTACGAGTACGACAAGGCGGTCGAGCAGATGAAGGAGGGGCGGGAGGGTTTGGAGCAATACCGCGCTCTCGTGGAGCGGGTCGCCCGTCAGGTGGAGGGGGACCGGCAGCATGTCGCCAAGCTCGAGGCGCAGGTGAAGGCCTATCTGCAGGCCGGCGAACGGGAGACGGCTGCCAAGTTCGCGCTCGAGCTCCAACGGGCCAAGAAGGACATGGCCGAGAACGAGGCGCAGCTCAAGCTTCACGAGACCGCCTACGGCAACAACGTGACCAAGGTCAAGCACGCGACCAAGAAACTCGCCGAGCTCAAGCACAAGATCCAGAAGTACGACGCCGACCTGAAGATGTCGAAGGCGGAGGCCGAGTTGGCGAAGCTCGCCTCGAGCTTCAAGTTCGACGTCACCACCGACTTCGGCCAGATCGAGGACGTGATCCAGGACAAGATCGGACTCAATCGGGCCAAGGTCCGGGTGGCTGCCGATCTGTCCGGCGAGGGACTCGACAAGATCAAGGACGAGCAGCGCGTCGAGGCGCAGATGGCCGATGCGGCGCTGCGCGACTTCGAGCGCGAGATGGGGATGGTGACTCCCGAGACATCGGGTGTGACCGACGACGAGAAGCATCTCGGGTCGGACCGCATCCGACAGATCTCCGGGTGATGCCCGCCACCGGCACGATGACGTCGCCGGTCCGCTCTCTGCTTCGAGGTGGTCGTGAACCACGAGTCTCGCAATCCGTCTCTCCCGGGATCGGTGGAGAGGGGAGGCGCGCCGTCGATGCCGCCGGCCGGCGCGGCGGCGGGCGGTGACCGTCCGCACGGCGGCGAGCCACGTGCCGGCAGCGCGGTGGGGAATGGCAAGGCGGCCGTCGGCACCGGCGCGGCGTCGCGTTCGGGCGCGGCCCTCCCCGACTGGTGTCCGCCGTGGGCGGAACGACTCGGCGACGCCTACCTGTCGGGTACCAGTTGCGTCTTCTTGCTCCACGGCAACGTGCGCGATCTCGTGCCGCTGGCGCCCGCCGTCGGATCGGGCACCGCTTCCACGGCGGTCGGAACCGCTTCCACGGCGGTCGGCAGCGGCACCCCCGCGGCGGCGCCCGCGTCGGGAGGCGCTTCCGAAGCGACGCTGGGCTACGGCACGGTCCCCGATTTCCTCGCGCGTGAAGTGTTCGGCAGCTGGGACATCGTGCTTGCCTACGATGTCGGCAAGGGCCTGCGCCCGCTCGCGGGAACCGACTCCGTCCGCTTGCGCACGATGGTGCAATGGCTCTCCGAACGGTTGGGCAACGCCTCGGCATGGCCGCGCGAGCCCGACGCGGCGCTGGCGGCGATCGACGCCCTGCTCGAGCGCAACCTCACCGATCCCCCCGAGCAGCGCAAGAAGATCGCCGTGCTCCTCGACCACGCCCAGTACCTCGTGCCCGACGGTGACACCGCTTCGGCGGCGCGCGGGACCGCCGGGCGCCTCGTGCGCATCGCCGGCTGGGCCTCCAATCCCTTGCTGCGCCGCGTGAACGTCGCGGTGGTGTTGCTCGCCGACGCGATGGCCGAGGTGCACGGTCGGCTGGTCACCAGCGCCGCGGTCACGGCGATCGAAGTGCCGCTGCCCGATGCCGGGGAGCGGCAGCGATTCGCGCTGGCGACCGCCGCATCGGTCGGCATGCGCGCCGATCAACTGCCGGCGGTGGAACGGATGGCGATGCTCTCCGCCGGATTGTCCCTCGAGAGCATCCGCGCGATCCTCACCCTCTCGGCACGGGAGCAGTCGCCACCGGACGGGCCGGAATTCGCCGCCAAGAAGAAGGATCTCATCGAGCGATCGTGCCGGGGGTTGATCGAGTTCATCCAGCCGCGCCTGTCGCTCGACAACGTCGCCGGCCACGAGGCGGCGAAGCAGCGCTTGGAAGCCGATGCCCGGGCGATCCGCCGCGGACAACTCGAGAGCGCTCCGATGGGCTACCTAATCTGCGGACCGGTCGGGACGGGAAAGAGTTTCATCGCCGAGTGCTATGCGGGCAGCGTGGGCATCCCGTGCGCGGTGTTGAAGAACTTCCGCAGCAAGTATGTGGGCGAGACCGAGGGCAACCTCGAGCACGCGCTCGGCGTGCTCCGCAGCCTCGGGCCGGTGGTGGTGATCATCGACGAGGCCGATGCCGCGCTCGGCAATCGCCAGTCGGACGGTGACTCGGGAACGTCCGCCCGCGTATTCTCGATGATCGCGCGGCAAATGGGAGACACGCGCTACCGCGGCAAAATCGTCTGGATGCTGCTCACCAGCCGCCCCGACCTGCTGCCGATCGACCTCAAGCGCCAGGGTCGCGCCGAGGTGCACATTCCCTTGTTCTATCCGCACGACCAGGGGGAGATGGAGGCGATGTTCCAGGCGATGGCGCGGAAATGCCGCGTGCGCCTCGCCCCGGGGTTGCCCGGGCAGGTCGATCTGGATCTGGGGCTGTCGGGAGCCGACATCGAGAGCATCGTGTTGGCGGCGCGGCGCAAGGGGCTCGAGCGCGCAGCCGCGGCGGCGGAGGGTGGCGATCCCGCTCCTGCGACCGACGAGATCGGCGCCGAGGACCTGCGGGCCGCGATCGACGATTTCCTTCCCTCGGCCCAGGGGCTGGAGAAGGAGGCACAGGAGATCGCCGCGGTACTCGAGTGCACCGAGAAACGCTTCTTGCCGGAACGATGGCGCGAGGCGGTCGGCCAGCCGGGTGGCCGGGCCCGACTGCAGGAGCGTATGGCCGAATTACGGATGTTGGCGAGTCCCTGACCCACGGCGACCGTCCGAGTGAAGGCCCCCTGTCCTTTCCCCGCTCAATCGACGACGACCGGGTGGTCGTCCTTCCCCCTGCGACCGGTTTTTCCCTGGAGAGCGCCATGGCCAAGTCCGCCACCCCCAAAACACCCTGGTTCGACGCTACGAGCGAGGCGCCGTTGCTCCAGGAATATGCCCGGAAGCTCGATTCATTCGTCGACGCCATCGCCGACGGGCGTGTGGAATCACGGGAACTCGAGGAGCAGGAACGCCGGCTCGTCGCGCTGATGAAGGAGGTGGAGCCGATGCTCTCTCCCGAGGCCCACGACAAGGTGACGCAATTGCTCTGCGAGGTGACGGCCTACGATTTGATGAACATGCTCCACATGGCGGGCCGGGCCCGTCCGCGGACACGTTTCCAGGGCTGACGGCCCGCCGGCCCACGCGTGGCGGCCGCGGTCGGCACGACCGTTCCGAGGCACACCCTTTCCGAGGCATACGATTTCCGAGGCATACGATGGCGAGCGAACCCAAGGCCCCGTTCTGGTTGGCGGTGTGGGCGGTGATCCTCGGCCTGGTCGCGTTGGCGGCCTGGCGTGCGGGGGTGTTCGGTGATGCCGGCCGGCAACCGCCCCGGCCCGTGCCGCCGGTGGCCGAAGGCCCGGGCGGGGCGGGGCCCGCCGGGGGGGGCGGCGGTGCCGAAGGCCCGCTCACCGAAGCCCCCGACGTGGCGGTGCCGACCACCGTCAAGGAATACACCTTCAAGCCCGCCGAACGGCTGCCACCGGTCAAGGGGGTGAGCGCCTACAAGCCATTGGTCGACGACACCGTGCGCTTCGCGCTCAACGTGTGGGCCGGGTGGAGCCCGATCATCCATGCCAACGGGGGCTTCAAGGCCGGCAAGGTGTGGCAGGTGCCCGGTGGCAAGCCGTTCAAGGTGGAGTTGGTGCTGATCGACGATCCGGTCCAGATGCGTGATGCCTACGCCGCCGGCGAGGTCCACATCGGCTGGGCGACGCTCGACATGCTGCCGCTGTTCGTCGACAGCTTCGCCAAGGATTCGCGGATCATGCCGCGCGTGTATCAGCAGGTCGATTTCTCCAACGGTGGCGACGGGATCGTCGTCCGTGATTCGATCAAGACGGTGAAGGATCTCACCGGCAAGAAGCTGGTGATGGCGCAGAACTCCCCCAGCCAGTTCTTCGCGCTCAACATGCTGGTGGCCGGAGGTCTCCAGCCGGCCGACGTCGAGATGATCTACGTCACCACGGCGTTCGAGGCGGCGGCCGCCTTCAATCGTGACAAGTCGATCGCCGGCTGCGTCTCGTGGGCACCCGACATCTACAACCTCGCCGAGGCCAAAGGCAACCGGATGCTCGTCACCACCCAGACGGCGAACCGGCTGATCGCCGACGTCTGGTTCGCCCGGGCCGACTTCGCCAAGGATCACCCCGACAAGATCGAAGCGATCGTGCGGGGCATTTTCGACGCCATGGCCGACCTCAAGGGGGAGGAAGCGCGGAAGAACGTCGCGCAGTTGATGGCCGATGGCTACACGATCCCGGCCGCCGACGCCCTGACGATGCTCGGTGACGCCCATTCGACCAACTGGGCCGAGAATTACCAGTTCTTCGTCAATCGCAGCAACCCGGCCAACTTCGAACGGATCTGGAAACAGGCCTACTATCTCTATCGCCGTGTCGGTGCGATCTCGAACAATCCGGTGCCGTTCGACCAGGTGATGGACTTCTCGGTGATCCAGAAGCTCGGTGGCGAACCCAAGTATGCCGAGACGAAGGACGAGTACGCCGCGTCACTGCCTCCGAAGACGGTCGCGCAGATCCGTGCCGAGAACGAGGAGAGCCTCACCAACACGATCGTCGTCTATTTCTTTCCCAACAGTTCCGACCTCCGCAAGAAGGTGATCAGAAGGGTGGACGGGAAGGACGTCGAAGAACCGTACGATTCCCGCGTCGATCTCGTGCTCGACGAGGTCGCAGCGCTGGCGGAGCAGTTCGGCAACGCCCGCATCGTCGTCGAGGGGCATACCGACGGGTCGATGAAGGGGGCGGTTCCGGCGGCGATGGTCAAGGAGCTGTCGCTGGAGCGGGCCCGCGCCGTGAAGGACGCGCTCGTCGGCAAGTTCAAGCTCGACGACAATCGCTTCGCCGTCGACGGCATGGGATGGGATCGGCCGGCCGACGACGACCATCCCGACAATCACGCTCTCAACCGTCGGGTCGAAATCAAGGTGTACTCCGCGGAGAAGGAATGAGCGCCCCGGAGCAGGCTGCCGCGCCGCCGCCGCCGGTCGTGAGGAGGCCGCTGCGTGGGGAGACGTCTCCGCTCACGGGGGCGATCTGGGGCGTGACGTGCATCGCGCTGGTGCTGGCACTGTGGTTTCTCGCCACCGCCGGAGAGAGCGAGAGCCGGTTCGTCGGGCCGGCCACCCTGCCGAGCCCGGCGGAGACGGCGCGGTCGGTGCCCCGCGTCTTCGACGAGGGGCGGTTGCCGCTCAACACGACCGTCACGCTGCGGCGGGTCTGTCTGGGGTTCGGGTTGGCCGCCGCGATCGGCGTGCCGTTGGGGGTGCTCGCCGCCTGCTTTCCCGAGTTGCGCGCCTTTCTCGCACCGCTCACGGTGTTCGGACGCAACATTCCGGTGGCGGCGCTGATCCCGCTGACGTTCTTCTTTTTCGGGATCGGTGAATTGCAGAAGGTGATGTTCCTGTTCATCGCCTCCGTCGCGTTCGTCGTCAGCGATACCACGGCGGCGGTCCGGGAGGTGCCGCAGCGCTACGTCGACACCGCGCTGACCCTCGGCGCGTCGCGGCTGCAGATCATCCTCAAGGTGCTGGTGCCGTTGGCGGCACCGGCGGTGTTCAACTCGCTGCGGTTGCTGTTCGGCATCGCGTTTGGCTACGTGATGCTCGCCGAAGTCGTCAAGCTCGGCGGGGACGCCGGCGGCCTCGGCGACCTGATCAACGTCTCCCAGCGGCGCGGGCAGCGGGAGCCGATCCTCATCGTGTTGTTCGTGATCCCGCTGGTCGCGTACGGAATCGACCGTGCGCTGTGGTGGCTGCAGTGCGATCTCTTTCCGCATCGCTACGGCGGCCGCGGCCGTCTGCCGCGACTGTATCGCTGGCTCGTCCACGACGTGGCCGGCCGCGGAGGACGTGGCGGGGAGGTGCGATCGTGAGTGATGGTGCCGTGCCGCAGGCGGCCGGAGGAAGCCCCGGATCGACCGTGGAGGGCGCGGCACCCGTGCCGAACGACGGCGCGCGGCCGGCGGCCGTGGAGTTTCGCGGCGTCACGAAGACCTACCACGCCGGCAGCGGACGAGAGACGGTGGCGCTGGCCGACGTCTCGTTCACCATTCCCGACCTGGTCGGGCATGGCGAGATCTCGTCGTTCCTCGGTCCGAGTGGCTGCGGCAAGAGCACGGTGCTGCGTCTGGTCGCCGGTCTCGAGCCGCAGCATCCTCCGACCCGAGGCACGGTGACCGTGCTCGGGCGGCCCGTGGTCGGCCCGGGGGCGGACCGGGGCATGGTGTTTCAGGATTACACCAGCTTCGACAATCGCACCGTCGTCGACAACGTGGCCTTCGGCCTCGAGTGCCGGGGCGAGCCGCGGCGGAGCCGGGAGGCGTTGGCCAGCGAGTGGATCGCGCGGGTCGGGCTCGATCCGCGGCGCGACGGCGGGAAATATCCCCACGAGCTCTCCGGTGGGATGCGGCAGCGCGTGGCGATCGCCCGGACGCTCGTGCTCCGTCCCCGCGTCATCCTCATGGACGAGCCGTTCGGTGCGCTCGACCCCGCCACGCGCCTCGATATGCAGGATTTGCTGGTGCGGTTGTGGCGGGAGGTCGAGGCGACGGTCTTGTTCGTCACCCACTCGGTCGAGGAAGCTGTATATCTTGGTGACCGTGTGTTCGTGATGGCCACGACCCCCGGCCGGATCGCGGAGGAAATCCGCATGCCGGCGGCTTCGGTGCCGGCACGGGACGCGCAGTCGCAGCCGTGGTTTCACGAACAGGTGCATCGTCTGCGGGAGACGATGGAGCGGATCGAGGCGGAGGCGTCGGCGCCCGACGTTCCGGGCTGATCGCCGGGCGCGACTCGGCAAACCGAAGCGGCGCGGGCGGTCGGCGGCGCCATCGACCCGTCCGTGGGGGAATCAGGCACGTGTTGGGTCGTCTCGGCAGCTACGTCGGTTCCGCCTTCTCCTCCCGATGGAACCTGCTGTTTCTCGGCGGCGGGATCGCGGCCGCCTACATCAGCGGTTTTCCCGGTGTCGTGCTTCCGCTCCTGGCGGCGGGAGAGATCTACTATTTGGCGAGCATGCTCGCCAGTGACCGCTTTCGGTCGGCGATCGACGCCCAGCATGCCAAGGCGCGGCGTGCGGAGAAGATGGTCGGGTCGCGCGAGGCCTTCGAAAAGATCCGCGCGTCGCTGACGCCGCAACTCCGGGAGCGCTTCGATCGTTTGCAGGCGCACTGCGAGCGCCTCGTGGAGCTCGCCGGCAGTCTTCGTGGCGGCGTCGATGCCGGATCGCTGGAATCGCTCGACCGGCTCCTGTGGGGCCATCTTCGTCTCATCCGTGGCGCCCAGGGGCTTTCCGATTTCCTCGATCACACCGACGAGGCGTCGATCCGGCAGAGAATCGCCAGCCTGGAGAAACGCCTCGCGGCCTTGCCCGCCGATCCGAGCCGATCGGCCGAACTGCGGACGGTGCTCGAGGACGACCTGCGGACGACGCGCGAACGCCTCGGCAACATCGACGAGGCGCAGGCCAAGCTCGGCGTCATCGTCGCCGAGGTCGAACGCCTGGAGTCGAAAATCCAGGCCCTCGCCGAGGGGTCGGTGGCCCGCCGCGACGTCGGCGACCTTGCCAAACGCGTCGACGAGGTGGCCGAGGGGATGCGGCGGACCGACGAGACGATGCGGCAGATCCAGCTTCCTCCGGAGCTCGACGATCTCGAGGAGCCTCCGCCGCTGTTGCGTGAGGAAGCGTAGGCATCGCCGGGCCGGCGGCCCCCCGTGGGAGCGCCGCTCCCGCCGGCCGTCAGTCGAGCCAGTCTCGCTCGGCGAGTCGCTCGGGAGTGTAGACGTCGGTCACGTAGCTGATGTCCTTGGAGATCAGCGACTCGACCTCGAGCTTGAAGCCGTTGGTGAGCATCGTCTCGATCTCCTTCTGCCACGGCTTCTTGCCGGCGAACCATGGGTAGGCCGCGATTTGCTTGGCCCGTTTCACATCGGTGTCGGCCAGCGCGATCTGCACGCTCGGGCTCAGGCCGCAACGATGGTAGTCGCGGCTCCGCAGGCCGAGAAACTTTGCCTCCGGGATCGCCATGCGCTTCGATTCATAGGCGAGATTGATCGATCCCTGCTTGAGCACCGAGTAGATGTAGTAGCCCCATGGGTCGTTGTCGAGGAGGCAATAGACGGGCAGCTTCAACTCGTGGTGCAACCGGTAGAGCATGCGCCGCACGCCACGGGGAGGCTGGCCGCCACCGTGCGTGAGCAGGCAGCCGTGCTTCTTCCAGAACTTGTCCTCGTTGAATCGCCGCCAGACGGTGTCCTTCTCGACATGGAGGATGAACTTGGCATCACATTCCTTGAAGCGGATGACGTTGGCCTCGACGATCGACGGGATGCTGTAACCGCCCGATCCCATCCGCGAGCAGTCGATCTCGTCGCCGGAGTCGACGAGCGTGATCGGGCCGACCATGCCGCCGCGGTTGCTCGCATACACATGGAGTTCCTCCCGCAGGCTCTCGAGGGTGACCTCGAGGTCCTCGATGATCGGATCGCACTCCTCCTGGGTGGCGAACGTCTCCTCGCGGGTGCCGTCGATCGTGTGTTTGAGCAGGTAGTAGAGTCCGCGGATGCTCGTCGACTTCTGCTGGTCGATGAGTGATTTGCATCCGGTGGCGACCAGGAGCGTCTGCATGTAGCTCTTCGCCTGGGATAGGTTGAACAACTGCCGGCGATTGGTTTGCCCTCCCATCTCGATGATCTTCCGCGCCTTATTGAAGCGCACGTTCGAGAGGTTGCGTGCCGGGATGTCGAGCCAGGGATCGCGGCGCTTCGTGGCCGCTGTCGCCACCTGATCGGCGAGTTCGACGATCAATCCCAGGGTCTTGCGATCGACCGTGGGGAGTTTTTCGCGGGGAACGATCGCGGTGCGGCCGGAGTCCCCACGGGCGGGTGAGCGGGTTTTCTTGGTGGCCATGCAATCTCTCCGACGGGGAAAAACGGTCCGACCGGCACCTGTCCGCCGGACCGCTGACGGGCCGACGGCAGCATGGTACCCTCGAGCGGTGACGGTCGGACGCCGACAGTGGGAGCGGAGTCGCGCGCCGTCGGGGGAATCCTCGGAGGAGATGCCATGCGGTCGATCGATCGCCACACCGCCGCCTGCCTGGCGTTGCTTGTGGCCGTGGCCGGGCCCGCGACGCCGGTGTTCGCCCAGGCGGGGGCCGCGTTGCTGGCTCCTCCGCTCGAGCAAGCCGGGAAACCGGTGACCGCGGGCAATCCGGCGGCGATGGCCAACGTACCGGGGGCGCGGATGGCGGGGAACTTCGCCGCGGGAGGGGCCCCGCCGGCGGCGCCGGCCACAGCCGAGCCGACGGAACCGGCCGGCGGCCAACTCAAGTACATGCCGTCGTACGCCGTCGCGGTACTCGCCGCCGGCCTCGGCCTGTTCGTGCTCTGTCGAGGAAGCGGGAGGCGTCGCGACTCGGTGTGAGTCGGACCGCCGTCCGGTCTTTCCGCACCGAGAGTCCGTGGCGGCCGGTCCCGGGCGCGGACGGTGCGTCCGCCATGCGTCCGCCCGAGGGTGGTCGCCGGCCACGCCGTGACTCGGATCCGCGCCGTTACGCGCGGGTTTTGCCGGTCATCCGCACCGACCGCTGCAGGAAGTGGGGCCCGGCGAGACCTGGCGCCTCGATTGCCCGGGTACGCTGCGGTGCCGCGCGGAGGAACTCCGCGATCCGCCCCACGACGGTCCGCTGCTCGTGCTCCGTCAGTTCGGGGTAGATCGGCAGCGCCAGCGTCTCGTCGGCGGCGCGCTCCGTCTCCGGCAGATCGCCCCGGTCCCAGCCGAGGGGCCGGAAGCACTGCTGGAGATGGAGCGGGATCGGATAGTAGATCTCCGTGCCCACCTTGTGCGCCGTGAGATACGCGCGGAGTTCGTCGCGCCGCCCGTCGGGCACGCGGATCACGTACTGGTTCCAGACGTGTCGACCGCGCGATTCGTTGCCCGGAAGTCCGATCCGCTCCGCGAGTCCCGCCCGCGTGAACAACTCCCGGTAGCGGGCGGCGTTGGCCCGCCGTCGCTCGGTCCATGACTCGAGATGCGGAAGCTTCACCCGGAGCACGGCCGCCTGCAGCGAATCCAACCGGCTGTTGATCCCGATGACCTGATGGTGATAACGGGGTTCCATGCCATGGACGCGCAGCAAGCGGAGTTTGGCCGCGAGGTCGTCGCGGGTGGTCGTGAGGAAGCCGCCGTCGCCGATGCCCCCGAGATTCTTGGTCGGGTAGAAACTGAAGCAACCGATGTCGCCGATGGCGCCGGTACAACGGCCATGCCACGTCGACAGGATCGACTGCGCACAGTCTTCCACGACCGGGATCCCGGCGCGGGCGGCGATCGGAAGCAGCGCGTCGAGGTCGGCCGTGCGTCCGAACAGATGGACCGGAACGACCGCCTTGCAGCGACGGCTGATCTTCCTCTCCACGTCACGAGGGTCGACGAGATAGGTCGCGGGATCGATGTCGGCGAAGATCGGTACCGCCCCGAGGCGGGTGACGGCGCTGGCCGTGGCGAAGAAGGTGTAGCTCGGTACGACCACCTCGTCGCCCGGACCGACGTCGAGTGCCATCAACGCCAGCAGCAGCGCGTCGCTTCCCGAGGCGCAACTGATCGCGTGCGGCACCTCGAGCGCGGTCTGCAATTCCCGCTCCAATTCGGCGACGTCCGGACCGAGGATGAAACGCCCCGAGTCGCACACCCGCTCGAGTGCGGCGCGGATCGGCTCCCGGAGCGCCTCGTACTGCCTTTCGAGGGCGAGGAGTCCGACGGCGGGGAGCAACGTGTCGAACTCGTCTGTTGAGGCCGGCGTCTGGCTCATGGCGCGTTCCAGGGGGCGTGGCGTGGCGGAGCCCGGTTTCCACCCGTTGCCATCGACGTCGTCGGCCGCCGCGCTCCAGACTTTCGCCGGGAGCGGGCGGGCGGTGTCGACGTCGGGTCGAGACGCGCAACGCAGCGGAGCAGCGGGGGATAGGAAACCGGTCGATCGTGGGTCAAGGCCGATCGGCGAGGGCATGGCGAGATACCGGCGATGTCCTCCGGCGAGTGGTCGGCATCCGCCTGGCGATCGCGTGGCGACGTGGGCGACCCGTTTGACACTTCCTCTCCATACACCCTAGATTCCAGAGATTCCTCGGCCGTTCCGCGGACGGTTGCCGTCCGCCGAGGCCCCTCCCGTGGAGTCGCATGGTGGCGGGTGCGCGACGCACCCGACCCCGTGAGTCGGATGGGTTCGCCAACACTCATCGATCTCGGGCTCATCGCCCGACGACTCGATCTCCCTCCAGCGGGTGTCGAGGCGGTCGTGCATCTTCTCGATGAAGGGAACACCATCCCTTTCATCACGCGCTACCGTCGTGACCAATCGCAGGGGCTCGACGAGGTCGCCGTCCGGCGGATCGCCGACGCGGTCGCCCGCGCGCGGTCGCTCGCCGACCGCAAGCAGACGATCCTCCGCACGATCGGTGGGCAGGGAAAGATGACGCCGGACCTGGAGTCGCGGATCGTCGCGGCCGAGACGGCAAAGCAACTGGAGGATATCTACCTCCCCTTCAAGCCGCGGAAACTGTCGCTCGCCGAGGTGGCGCGGCAGCGCCGCCTCGAGCCGCTGGCGCGCGAAATCCTCGCCGCCGACGCCGCCGCCGCCGACCTCGACCGGCGGGCCGCGGACTTCGTCGATGCCGACGGTCAGGTGGCGACCGCCGCCGACGCGCTGCTCGGTGTCGGGCACATCATCGCGGCCGAGTACAGCGAGCACGCCGACCTCCGCCAGGCGCTCCGCGGCATCCTCGCGGAGAAAGGTCACCTCACGAGCCAGCGGGTCGAGGGCCCGGACAAGGCGCAATCGAAAGACGAGAAGCATTACCGCGACTACTTTTCCTTTTCCGAACAGGTCCAGCGCGTCCCACCCCACCGTGTGCTCGCCATCAATCGGGGTGAGCGTGCCCGGTTGCTGAAGGTGCGGGTGGAAGGCCCGGTGGAGGAGATGCACAACGCGGCCGAGTCGCTCCTGGTGCCGGCCGAGCACCCGCACGCCGTGTTCCTCCGCGGGTGCGCCAGGGACGCCGTCACGCGACTGGTGTTACCCAGCCTGGAACGCGAGATCCGTCGCGAGATGACCGACGTGTGCGAGTCGCATGCCGTCGAGGTCTTCGCCCGCAATCTGCGCAACCTCCTGCTGCAAGCCCCGGTCGGCGGCCGGCGGGTGGTGGCACTTGACCCGGGGTTCAAGAGCGGCTGCAAGGCGGTGGCGATCGACGAGTGCGGCAACCCGCTCGAGCATGCCGTCCTCCACATCATCGGCAAACCGGAGAAGCGCGCGGCCGCCGCCGCGAAGCTCACCGAGATGGTGAAGACCCACGGCTGCAGCGTGATCGCGGTCGGCAACGGCACGGCCGGCCGGGCCGTCGAGTCGCTGGTCGCCGAACTCGTCGCCGGCGATCTCGCCGAGAGCGACGTCGGCTACGTGATCGTCAACGAGGCCGGGGCGAGCGTCTATTCGACCAGCCCATATGCACGCGAGGAGTTGCCCGGCCATGAGGCGGCGATCCGGGGCGCGATCTCCATCGGCCGTCGCCTCCAGGATCCGCTTTCGGAGTTGGTGAAGATCGAACCGGCGAACATCGGCGTCGGTCTCTACCAGCACGACGTCAAGGCACGACACCTCCACGCATCGCTCGATGCCGTCGTGGAGAGTTGCGTCAATTTCGTCGGTGTCGACGTCAATACGGCCAGTCCCGCGCTGCTGCGCCGCGTCTCCGGTCTGAACCAGACGACGGCGCGGGGTTTTCTCGAGTGGCGCACCAGGAACGGGCCGTTCACGTCGCGCCGGCAGTTTCTCGAGGTGCCCGGGTTCGGTGAGGCGGCGTTCGTGCAGGCGGTGGGCTTTCTCAAGATCGTCGGTGGTGAAAGTCCGCTCGACGCCACCTGGATCCATCCCGAGAGCTATCCGATCGCCGAACAGGTTCTCACCAGGCTCGGCGCGAGCCCCGCCGACCTCACCAATCGGCAGACGGTCGCCACGCTCGCCGAGAAGGCGGCAGCCGTCGATCTCCCGGTGTTGGCCACCGAACTCGGGGTCGGGCCGTTGCTGCTGACCGACATCCTCGAGCAACTCGCCCGCCCGGGCCGCGATCCGCGCGAGGATCTGCCCCCGCCATTCTTCAAGAAGGGGGTCCTCAAGCTGGAGGATCTCGAGGTGGGGATGGAATTGCTCGGCTCGGTCCTCAACGTCGTCGATTTCGGCGTCTTCGTCGACATCGGGATGCACGACAGCGGCATGGTGCACATCAGCCAGTTGTCCCGACGGTACGTGCGCGATCCCCACGACCTCGTCTCGGTGGGGCAGATCGTGCGCGTGTGGGTCCTCGAGATCGACAAGACCCGGCGCCGCGTCAGTCTGACGATGATTCCCCCCGGGCCTCCGCGGGGCGCCAGACGGGGTGACGGTTCCGGCGAGGCGGGAGCGGCGAAGGGGGACCGGCCGTCGGGACGCGGCGAACGCGGTGGCGGCGCTGCACCCCGCGCCGGCGGCCAGACGCGGACCGGGGCCGGGGATTCCCGGTCCGGCACGGGTGTACCGGCAGGGGGTGAACGCCGCGGTGGCCAGGGGCGCCAAGCCGTTCCCGGTGGACGACGATCGGGCCGCCCACAAGGAGGTGACTCGCGTCCGCCGCGTGATCGGCCGCCGCCGGTCCCACGGCAACCGCAACTCGGCGGCCGGTCGGCGACGCCGCCCGGCGATCCCCCACGGCGGGTCTACGAGTCGCGGTCGAAGGGCGAATCCAAGCCGCTCTCCGAGGCGATGCGGCAGGGCCGTGAGCCGTTGCGGACATTCGGAGATTTGAAACTGTTCCTCCAGACGTCGGCCTCGGACGAGAAGGCGGTGGCGGACGGACCGGCCAATGCCGTGGGTTCGGCCCCACGTGCCGACACGGCCGGCGGACCACCGCCTGCCGATGCGCGACGCGATGACCTTCCGGCGACGGATGGACCGTCTGCCGCCGAGCCGACCGCCTTCGGCAGCGCGTTGCCTCCCGAACTTCCGGCGTCCGATGAACCGATGGGCGTCGACCGCCCGCCGGAAGAACCGCGGCCGGACTGAACGCCTTGCCGTGGGTTCGATGGAGAGTGCGGCGACCGGAGCTGGGCGACCCGGTGACCGGAGCGGGGTGACCCGGTGACCGGAGCGGGATTCAACGCTCTCGAAACGTGATCCGTCCCTTGGTCAGGTCGTACGGAGACAGTTCGACCTTCACCTTGTCTCCCGGAACGATGCGGATGAAGTTCTTCCGCATCTTCCCGGCGACGTGCGCGTTGACGACGTGGCCACCCGTGATCTGCACGCGGAAACGGGTGTTGGCGAGGGCCTGCGTGACGACCCCCTCGACCTCGAGTGCCTGTTCTTTTTCCGCCATGGTTTTCCTTCGGGATCCGTCTGACGCGACCCCCAGATGCTAGCCCCGCCACCGGCGGGCGTCCAGCAACGTCGCCGACCGAGCGCCGCCCGAGTGGGCGTCAGGCCTCGTCGCCAGCGGCCGCCTGTGGTGCCGACCCGGACGCCTTCCAGCGGAGATAGGCGTCGAGGAAGCCGTCGAGGTTGCCGTCGAGCACGCTCTGGAAATTGCCGACGTAGTGCCCGGTGCGCTGGTCCTTCACCCTTTGGTCGGGATGGAGGAAGTAGTTGCGGATCTGGGAACCGAAGCCGGTCTTCGGCTGCTGCTTGTAGCGGGCGAGCTGTTCCGCCTCCCGCTTCTCCTCCTCGAGCCTGGCGATCCGCGCCCGCAACATCTTGATCGCGGTGGCCCGATTCTTGTGCTGGCTGCGCTCGCTCTGGCACTGCACGACGATGCCGGTGGGGAAATGGGTGAGCCGGATGGCACTCGAGGTTTTATTGACGTGCTGGCCCCCCGCACCGCTGGCGCGGAAGACGTCCTCGCGGATGTCCTCGTCGCGGATCTCGACGTCGGCATCGTCGTCGGCGATCTCCGGCGATACGTCGACTGCGGCGAAACTCGTCTGCCGCTTGCCCTCGGCGTTGAACGGGCTGATCCGCACGAGGCGGTGGATGCCGGTCTCGCCCTTGAGATACCCGTAGGCCCACGGTCCCCGGATCGCGACCGTGGCGCTTTGGATTCCGGCTACGGCGTCATCCTGCCGGTCGAGCAATTCGATCGCGAAGTCGCGCTTCGCGGCCCACGCGGAGTACATCCGCAGGAGCATGTCGGCCCAGTCGTTGGCATCCGTGCCGCCGTCGCGGGCGTTGATCGAGACGATCGCGTCGGCACCGTCGTGGGTGCCGGAGAGCAGGCTGCTCAACTCGAGGGCATCGACCAACTTCTCGAGTCGGTCGGCCTCGACCGCCAGATCCGCTTCGAGGGTCAGATCTTCCCGGGCGAGTTCTTCGAGTGCCTCGAGATCGGCCGACGCAGCCAGCGCTTCCTCGAGCGGCTTGAGGATCGAGTTGACCGCCTTCAATTCGGCGACCGTCGCCTGTGCCTTCGCGTTGTCGTCCCAGAAGCCGCCCTGCGACATCGCGTCTTCGATGCGCGCGGCGGCACGCTTGCGCCCCTCCCAGTCAAAGAGAGTCTCGAAGCTGGAGGAGCCGGGCACGGATCGAACTGGAGCGATTGTGAAGGGCGGTATCCATGAACGCAGTGTACGGCCCTCACGGACATCGGCCTAGCAGGCGGGGTGTCCAGAGCGTGCCCGGCCGATGGATCAGGTGCGGGGAACGCGGTTCCTGTGCGGAGCGCGGATGATCGCGCGGCGAAAGGCCATGGACCGACGCTGCCGGCAGGACACGGCCGACCCGCCGGCGGGCACCTCGCGATGCGGCATCGGCTCCGCCGCCGGCTCACATCCGCGCCACGTGGTTGCCCGGGAGCCGTTTGACCAGCCGGCGCATCTCGAGCACGCCGATCGTCGCCAGGACCTGCGAGGCGGCCAGCCCGGTCGCGTCGACGACGTCGTCGACCAGGCGCGGTGCCCGGCCCCGCGTACCGGCCGGGGCGATCGCCTCGAGAACCGCGCGTTCACGGGCGTCGAGCGTGAGTTCGGCGGGAGTCTCGATCGTCCCGCCGTCGGCGGTGGTGGCGGTTTCGAACAGCGGTCCGAGTTCGCCGAGGATGTCGTCGACACCGCCGACGAGCGTCGCGCCATCGCGCAGCAGGTCGTGGCAGCCGCGCGACAAGCGGCAATCGACCGGGCCTGGCACCGCGAACACCTCCCGCCCCTGCTCCGCGGCGAGCCGGGCGGTGATCAGGGCGCCGGAGCGATCCGATGCCTGGACGACGACGGTGCCCAGACAAAGGCCCGAGACGATTCGATTCCGCTGGGGGAACGCCGCCGCGTGTGGTTCCGCGAACGGCGGGACCTCGCTCACCAGCGCCCCGTGGGCGATCACGTCGTCGGCGAGGTCATCATGCTCGGGTGGATAGACCGCCAGGACGCCGCTACCGAGGACCGCGATCGTGCGCCCGCCCGCGGCCAACGCGCCGCGGTGGGCAGCCGCGTCGATCCCGCGAGCCAGCCCGCTGACCACCGTGTAGCCGGCTCGGGCGAGGCCGGATCCGAGCTGCTCCGCCACTCGCAGCCCGTAGTCGGTGGCGTGCCGGCTGCCGACGATCGCGACCGCGAGGGCGTCGCATGGGGAGAAAGCGCCGCGCACGAAGAGCAGGCCAGGTGGATCGGCGATCCGCGCAAGCAGTCCGGGATAACCAGGCTGGCCCTCGAGGACGATCCGTACCCCCCGCGTGCGGCATGACTCGATCAACCGATCGGCCTCCACCTCGTCGGCCAGTCGTGGGATGTCGATGGCGAGTTTGCGGCTGATGCGGCCGACGCCGCAGCGTTCCTCGGGCCGGGCCGCGAAGACTGCGGCCGGAGAACCGAAGCGTTCGAGAAGCAGACGCCGCAAGCGGGCGCCGATGCCCGGGATCGCGGCCAGCCGGACGTGGTCGCGAAGCGACGACTCCGCGGGTCCGCAGGCGTCGGGAGATCTGCCGGCCGCAGTCATGGCCGTTACCCCGATACCATCGCCGCGCGCCCCAGGCGGCGACACGACATGGTCCGGTGCGGCAAGGTCCGATGCGCGTTGGTTGGGGGCGATCTCGTTTGGGGCGATCGCATCGGTCGCCGGAGGCGCCGACTCTGGCGGCACGGCATCGGTCGGAAGCGTCATGGAAAACCCCTCGCGAATCGAGAAGTATACATCCGTACCGTATCAATCTTCAAGCGGCGGTCGCTCGATCGACCGTTCCGGGGTCCGGCGTGGTGCACGGCAGCGTTCGGGGCCGGGCCGCGCCGGCGGACGACGGATCGACGCCAGGCCGGAAGAGCCCAGCGGATGGCCCGCGCGAGGCACCGACGGGGTCAGCCAGGCGGCTACGACGGGGGAGCCGGTCGCTGCCCGCCACGGACCGGCGTCGTGGCAACGCTTCGCGGAACGGTTCCGCGGCCGATCGCTCGCCGACGATGCAGCGCCGTGTCAGCCGGCCGCGACCTTCAATTCGGCAAGCCGCTGTGCGGTGCCCACCAATCGCTCCCAATTGCGATCGAC
>JBJSXB010000222.1:0-8429 GCA_046086245.1 Planctomycetaceae bacterium
CTGCGGTTTCTCGCCGGGCTGTCGAAGTCGCTCGGCCGGCCGGTGGGGATCTATCCGGAGATCAAGCAGCCCGCCTTCCACCGTCAGGAAGGGCACGACCTGGCGCGGTCGGTGCTCGATCTCCTCGCGCGCTCTGGCTACGCCACCCGGGCCGACCGCTGCTACGTGCAGTGCTTCGATCCGGCCGAGGTGCGGCGGATCCGCACCGACCTCGGCTGGCAGGGGAACCTCGTCCAACTCGCCGGCGCCGATGCCACCGAGCTCGTCGCGGGAGACGGCCTGGCGCGGATCGCGGAGGTCGCTGATGGCCTCGGGCCGGCGCTCGACCTCGTCATCGGCAAAGACGGCCGGGCCACCGACCTGGTCGAGCGGGCGCATGCGGCGGGGTTGGTCGTCCATCCCTGGACGGCACGGCGCGACGCCCTGCCGCGCTGGGCCGGATCGTTCGACGAGCTGATGGAGCGCCTCGGTGGGGCTGGAGTCGACGGCGTGTTCACTGACTTTCCCGACCTCGCCGTGGCGTGGCGGGGGCGGCACGGGGAGCGTGGAGGCAAACCATGAGAATCGACAGGCGCGGAGCCCTGCGGGTGGCGGCGGGGGCATGGGCCGGCGGCTTCGCCGGCGTGGTGGCGCGCGGCGCCGACGGCACGGTGCTCGCCGTCCGCGGGGCGACCGTCCACACGATGGCCGGGCCGGCGATCGCCGACGGCGTGGTGGTGATCCGCGACGGCAAGGTGGCCACCGTCGGACCTGCGGCGCAGGTGGCGATTCCCGCAGGTGCCCGCTTGCTCACCGCCGCCGTCATCACCCCCGGCCTCGTCGATGCCCATACGGTGGTCGGCCTCACCGGGTATCTCAACCAAGAGCAGGACCAAGACCAACTCGACCCGGCCGAGCCGATCCAGCCGGAGCTCCGGGCGATCGATTCCTACAACCCCCGCGAGCGGCTCATCGAGTGGGTCCGCGGGTTCGGCGTGACCACGCTCCACACCGGCCACGCTCCCGGGGCCCTCGTCTCGGGGCAGACGATGGTGGTCAAGACGCGCGGGGACTCGGTCGAGGAGGCGGCGCTGGTCCCCGTGGCGATGGTCGCGGTGACACTCGGCGACGACGGCCGCGCCACGGGGGGCGAGAAGAAGTCGCCGGGCACGCGCAGCAAGGCGGTGGCGATGCTCCGCGGCGAGTTGGTGAAGACGCGCGACTGGCTTCGCAAGCGCGACACCGCCGAGGCCGACAAGCGCCCCGACCGCGACCTGCGCCGCGAGGCGTTTGCCGAGGTGCTCGCCGGGAAGCTGCCCCTGCTGGTCACCG
Source organism: Planctomycetaceae bacterium (assembly GCA_046086245.1). Taxonomy (GTDB): domain Bacteria; phylum Planctomycetota; class Planctomycetia; order Pirellulales; family UBA1268; genus F1-20-MAGs016. The sequence continues at coordinate 1,312 of JBJSXB010000222.1, forward strand.
CCAACCGCTCGACCGACATCGTGTCGGCGCTCCGCGTGGCGGAGGAGTTCGGAATCAGGATCGTGCTCGACTCGGCGGCCGAGGGGTATCTGGTGGCCGATCGGATCAAGGCCGCCGGGGTGCCGGTGATCGTCCACCCGTCGATGCGCAGAAGCGGCGCCGGCGAGACGGAGAACGCCAGCTTCGAGACGGCGGCGACGCTCCGCGCCGCCGGAATCCCGATCGCGCTGCAAAGCGGGTTCGAGGCCTATGTGCCAAAGACGCGCGTCGCCTTCTTCGAGGCGGCGATCGCCGCCACCAACGGCCTGTCCACCGAGGAGGCGCTCGCCGCGGTCACCAGCGACGCGGCGCGGATCCTCGGCGTGGCCGACCGGGTGGGCTCGATCGCCGTCGGCCGCGACGGCGACCTGGCGCTGTTCGACGGCGACCCGTTCGAATACACGACCCACTGCGTGGCCACGGTCATCGACGGCGCGGTGGTCTTCGAGGGCCCGCGCTGACGGCCCGGCGACGAACGCCGCTAAGCCGTGGTTCACTCGCCGCGGCCGGCGATGCCGTCGAGAAATGAAAACACCTCGTCGAGTGCCGCCTGGACGATCACCATGTGCTCGACGGCGGGAATCTCGCGGTAGGTGACCGTGCTCCCGGCGGCAGCGAGTTGCTTGGCGAGCGCTTCGGCGCCGCGTTTGCCGAAATCGTGCTCGCCGGCGGCGATGAACCAGGGCACGCGCCGGGCCGCCTCCTCCTTCGAGACGGTGCCGCCGCCACCGAGGCCGACCGCCGCGGCGACCAGGCCGGGGTGCTTGGCCACCTGCCGCGACGTCTGCACCGCCCCCATCGAGTGGCCGACGAGGAACACGCGCGTGCGGTCGATCGGGAAATGGACCGCGATCGCCTCGAGCATGCCGTCGACGTCGAGGCCGAGGCCGAAGATCCCCTGCCGCGGCGCCACCACCAGCCAGCCGCGATCGATGCCGAGCCGCGCCGCGCGGCCGGCGCCGCAGGTCTCGAAGAACATATTCTCGCTGCCGCCGGCGCCGTGCAGCAGGAACAGCACCGGCAGCGGGCCGGTCGCCTCCTGCGGAGCGCGGAGGCGGACCGGCACCTGCCCGGCCGACGTCGCCAGCGTGAGCCAGACGTCGTCGGCGCGCGCCGCGGCGGCGATCGTGCCGTCGGCGCCCCCCTTCCCGGCGACGAGCGCCTCGGCGAAGCGCAGCAGCCGCGCGGCCGGATAGTCGGTCTCCTGTTGGCGGCCGTCGGCGAGCCCGTCGAGAAGATTGGCCGTCGCGGTGACCGTGGCACGGACCGTCGGGTCGGCACCGTCGGGCCAGGCGTCGGCGGCGCGGCGGAGGGCCGCGAGCCGTTCGTCGAGCCGGGCGACGCGCGAGAGTCCGCGCGCCGCGCACTCCACGCGGCGCGCGTTGATCGTGCAGCCGACCGCCAGCGTGAGATCCCCCTCGGGGAGCGGGCCGGGATCCCACGACAGCTCGTCGCCGGCCCACTCGCGCGTGCCACCGGCGATCACACGCCCCGTTTCGTCGGTGATCGAGAGGTCGATCCGCGCCTCCGCCGGCCGGGGCGGCGCCGCGTACAGCGCCGGCAGGCCGACACGCAGCTCCGTCGCCTCCGGTGCGGCCAGACGTGGGGCGATCTCGACCGCCCGGGCGATCACGCAGCGTTCCGGATCCTCGGCCGGCCCGGCCGCGCGGACCGCATACCAGGCCTCGTCGAGGTGCTTGGCGGCGGTGCCCAGCTGGAGCGAGAAGAAACAGCGCACCGCTTCCTCCATCGGCGGCACCGCCAGGGCCCGCGCCGGGGGATCGGCCTCCTGCCAGGCACGCTCGAAGCGCGCGAGCCGTCGGCCGAGCTCGGCGCGGACCTCCTGCGCGGGAGCCGGCGCCGCGGCCCCCGCCGCGACGGCGAGCATCACCAGACCCCGGGCCGCGAAACGGCGGCGTGGTGTCGGCGGGAAGGTCGGCATTGGATCGGCCCTCGGTTCGGGAGTCACAGCGACCCGCGGAGTTCGTCGGCCCGGCGGCGGATCGTCCGCAGCTCCGCCGCCGGCTTGCGCTCGAGGTTCTTGAGCTGCATCGTCATCCGTTGGTTCTTCCGCAGCCCCTTCTCGTGGCGCGCGAGAAAGTCCCAGTAGAGCGTCGTGAACGGGCAGGCTTCCGGGCCGCTGGCAACGGTCGGCTTGTAGCGGCAACCGCGGCAGGCGTTGCTCATCCGGTCGATGTAGGCGCCGGTGGCGCAGTAGGGCTTCGAGGCCATCACGCCCCCGTCGGCGAATTGGCTCATCCCGAGCGTGTTGGGCAGCTCCACCCACTCGACCGCGTCGACGTAGACCGCGAGGTACCAGCGATGCACCTCCTGCGGGCGGACGCCGGCGAGCATCGCGAACAGGCCGGTGACCATCAGCCGCTGGATGTGGTGGGCGTAGCCATGGGTGAGGGTCTGGGAGAGGGCGTCGCGGAGGCAGTGCATCTCGGTCGTGGCGGTCCAGAAGAAGGCCGGCAGGTCGGCGTCGGCGCCGAGGGCGTTGCGCGCGGCGTATTCCGGCATGAAGTGCCAGTAGACGCCGCGGACGTACTCGCGCCAGCCGAGGATCTGGCGGATGAATCCTTCGGCGGCCTCGAGCGGCACCGCTCCCTTCCGCCAGGCGCGCTCCGCCCCGGCGACGACGTCGCGCGGGTCGAGGAGTTTGAGGTTCATGGCCGCGGCGAGGCGCGAATGGTAGAGCCAGGGCTCGCCGGTCCAGATCGCATCCTGGTACTTCCCGAAGTGCGCCAGCCGGTGGACGAGGAAGTCGTCGAGGGCGAGCCGTGCCGCCGCCGGGGTCACCGGCCAGTCGAACCGCGCCAGGTCGCCGGGGTGCGAGGCGAAGCGGCGGTTCACCAGATCGATCACGCCGCGGGTGACGTCGTCGGGGGGAAACGCGCGCGGGGCGGGGAGGGCTCCCGGACCCGATTTGGGGAAGGCGCCGCGGTTGTCGGCGTCGTAGTTCCACTGCCCGCCGGCCGGTTCACCATCGTCCATGAGGATCGCGAAGCGCTCGCGGAGCGGGCGGTAGAAGTACTCGAGGCGCAGTTGCTTGCGCCCGGCGGCGTGGGCGGCGAAGTCGTCTTTGGTGGTGAAGAAGTGGCGGTCGGTACGGATCTCGAGCGGGATGGCCGCCGCACGCGCCGCGGCGACGAGCATCTCCTGCACCCGGTGCTCCCCCGGCTCGACGACGATCAGCCGCTCGGGGCGGCCGGGAGGTGCCGCCGCCGACGCGCCCGTGGGGCCACGGCCGCGCGTCGGCGATGGGCGCTTGGACGATCCGGACGCGAGGCTGGCGGCGAGGGCGGCGGCGAGCGATTCGGGTTCGGCGGCAGCCGGAGTGGCGGGCAGTTCGCGGTAGTCGACGGCGATCCCGGCGGTGCGGAGATCGTCGCGGAAATGACGCATCGCCGCCAGGAACATCACGATCCGCGGCTTGCTCGTCCAGACGTGGGTCGATTCACCGCTGACCTCGGCCATCCACACTTGGTCGCGCGCCGGATCGAAGCCGTCGAATGCCGCCGAGCGGCGGTCGAGCTGGTCGCCGAGGACGATGACGAGATGGCGGGGCATCGATCGCTCCGATGGGCCGCCACTGTTCCACGACGGCCGCCGCCGCTTGCCCACGGCACCGATCCAGGATACCGGCTGCGGCGATCGCCGTCGGCAACGATCGACGACGCGGCGCGGAGCGCCATCATTCCCGCCCCTCGAACCGGGCCGGCCGTTTTCCCGGATCACGCGTGGCGGCAGAGAGAGCGGCGCGGCGAGAATGGCCGTCGGGTGGGGAGCAGCAACGCGGCGGCCGCGCCGCCGGCGCCGGGGAGACCACGATGACCGACCGGACCGGCCCCGACACCGGCGCCTTCCTGCCGCCGTCGCGCTTGCCGCCATGGGGCGTGGAGGATCTCCCCGAGCCGGTGCCACTGGCGTCGCGCGGGTGGGGCTCGTTCGTCGGGCCCGGGATCGTGATGTGCGGTATCGCGCTGGCCGGGGGGGAGTGGCTCGTCGGCGCCGACATCACGGCGCGCTACGGCGGTGGGCTGATGTGGATCGCCACGCTCGCGATCGTCGCCCAGGTCTTCTACAACATCGAGTGCGGTCGCTACGCGCTGTATTGTGGCGAGCCGATCTTCACCGGGTTCATGCGCCTCTGGCCCGGCCCCGCCCCGTGGGTGGGCCTGATCTTCGTGCTCTCGATCGGGGCCTTCGTGCCGGCGATGTCGACCAACGCCGCCGCCGTCGCCGTGGCCGCGTGGCTCGGCCGACCGCCGCTGGCCGCCGACGCCTGGATGGTGAAGGGGGTCGCCTACGTGCTCTTGGCACTGGTGACGCTGCCGATCCTCGTCGGCGGCAAGGTCTATTCGTCGCTGCAGGTGATCTTCACGGTGAAAGTCGTCGTGGTGCTCGGGTTCTGCCTGGCGATGGGGCTGGCGTTCGTCGATCGTGCCCAGTGGTGGCTGATCTACAGCGGGTTTTTCCGCTTCGGCTCCGTCCCGACCACCGACGCGGCGGGGGCCGAGCGGGTGGTCAACGTGTTCGGTCACTGGCTCAGCACCGGCGCCTGGCCCGACCTCCGCCTCGAGAACGTCGCCCTCATCGGCGCCTTCGCGGGCTACGCCGGCGGGGGCGGCCTGAGCAACTCCACCTACAGCAATTACGTGCGCGACAAGGGGTGGGGCATGGGGAGCCGGGTGGGGGCGATCCCGAGCCTCGTCGGCGGACGGACGATCACCCTCAGCCACCTCGGCAAGGTGTTTCCCGCGACCCCCGCCAACCTGCGGCGCTGGCGAGCATGGTGGAACTACGTCCTCGCCGACCAGCTCCTGGTGTGGATGCCCGGCTGCTTCATGGGGATGGCGCTGCCGGGGCTGATCTCGATGAAGTTCTCGCGCTTCTCGACCCTCTACGAGCACAAGCGCGATCTCGACTGGGCGCAGGCGCTGATCTCGGCCGACGGCATCCGCCGCGGCATCGCCGATCCGACGCTGGCGCAGGTGCTATGGCTGGTGACGCTCCTCGTCGGCATGGTGGTGCTGGTGCCGAGCCAACTGGCGGTGGTCGAGGAGTTCGCACGCAAGTGGACCGATCTCGCCTGGTCGGGGCTGTCGCGAATCCGATCCGGGGCGCGGCCGGGCGCGATCCGCCGGCTCTACTACGGCATCCTCGCCGTGTACGTCGTCTGGACGACGGCCTGCGCGTGGCTGTTCAATACCTACGGCAGCCCGAAGCTGATGGCGACGTTCATCGCCAACTTCAACAACGTGGCCCTCGGCCTCACCGCCTTCGCCGTGCTGGCGGTCAACCGCCGCTTCCTTCCCCCTGTGCTCCGCCCGGGGCGGCTGGCCACCGTGGGGATGTGGGGCTGTGGCGTGTTCTACCTGGGTCTCGCGGCGCTCGTGTTCCGCGTCACCAACTGGCCGGTGCTGCACGCCTGGTGGGTGGGCCGCTGACGGGGGCACCGGGCGCTCGCGTCGCCCGATGGCGCCGGTTAGGCTGCCGGCAGGATGTTCGGTGGCGCGAATCGGCAGCGGAAAGAGAGAGGGCACGTGCGACCCACGTCCGACCTGATCGTGCGGACGATCGCCCGCCTCGCCCCGTGCGAACCGTGGCGGGCCCAGTGTTTCCATGCCGGCGTGCTTTGGGAGGGTCACTGCGGCGATCCGGGGGAGCATCGGCTCGACGTCCATCTTCCCGGATCGGCGCGTGTCCTCGCTGCCGCGCGGCTGCGGCACACCGTGGAGTTTCTCCACCCCTTCGGCCCAGCGGCGGTGATCGCAGTCGGGAAACATCACCACCCGCGCGGCGGCTGGCGCACCTTCCACAGCGTGGCACGCTTCACCGGCACGCGGCTGCGGGTGCACACCTACCCGATGCCGTCATGCCTGCAGGTGGAGCAGTTCGGCGGCACGCCGGCGGCGATGTTCTTCAACGAGCCCGGATCGAGGCAGGTCTATCGCTGGAACGGTTGGTGGGCCCGGCCGTTGGGGCCGGAGATCCACCTGCCGGGAACGATGATCCTCGTCGGGCGGTCGCTGTACGTCCTCGAGCGCAACGTGATCGTCCCGGGCACGGAGAACCTCGTCCGCATCGATCTCGACCGGGGCTCTGCCACACGGACGTTTCCCGCGCCGCGGCGCTGGCTCCGATCACCCGTCGACCTGCCGGACAGCCCCTGGCTGGCCGTTGCCGAGACCCTGGCGGAGCGCGTGTTGGTGATCGACAAGCGGGCCAATCGTCTTGCGCGTTCGATTCCCGTGCCGGGCGGACCGGTGGCACTCGCCCCGGCGGGACGCTGCCTGGCGGTGCTCGCCGACGATCCGCTCCGGCTGCTGTTCCTCGACCGTGACGACGGCTTCGGCGTCGCCGCGGTGTGGGATCTGGGAGCGCTGGGGGCCGCCGCGGGCAACGTCACGGCGTTGGCGGTCGATGCCGCCACCGCCACGGCCTACCTGCGATCGCCATTCCACCCGACGGTCGCCGACAACGATCCGACGGTGACGATGGTGGCTGATCCGGGGGGCGAGACGCTGCGCCGCTGCGTCGGCCGTGGCGTGATCGTCTGACACGACCGCCGGCGTTCGTCCGCGCGTCGGGTGCCCCGTCGGTGCGGTGTCGCCCGCCGTGTGCCCACGGGCGGCTAGCGGCCCGTGGCCAATGTCCATCCATGGCCTTTGGCCACTCGAAAAGCTTCGCTTGTCACGGGAGTTGCACTCCCGGCACCTCATCCCTGAGGTGCGGCAGGCTGTTTGTCCACAGCCTGCTCGTGTCATGAGTCGAAGTTCATTTCGATTCACGACACGACATTTCCGGCCTTGCAGGCCGGGAATCAAACAATTTCTGGTGTCATGAACTTCTAGTTCAGGACACTAGCGCGCCAGCGACACGCGAATCAGTTCCTTGTCGTTGCGCACGAACACGCTCTTGTCGGCGTAGGCAGGCGGGCACCAGACCACAGGTCGGCCGAACGCCGCCTGCGTCGACAAGAGCGTGTTCGTGCGCAACGACAAGGAACTGATTCGCGTGTCGCTGGCGCGCTAGTGTCCTGAACTAGAAGTTCATGACACTAGAAATTGTTT
>JBJSXB010000223.1:0-9883 GCA_046086245.1 Planctomycetaceae bacterium
GTTGCACGCGGTCGAACTGCCGCTCGACGTTCCGCTCGTGATGGGCCAACGAGACGCTTTTGGCGAGGATGTCGGCGACGATCTGGAGTTTCTCCACCGTCACGTCGGCCAGGAGCAGCGTGTTGCCTTCGATGACCTCCCTGCCCGAGGCATCGTGGCGGATCTCGAGCACCTCGGTGTCCCGTTCCGCTTCGGCGAATGGCTGGCGCACGTGGCGGGCGATCTGCCGTAGCCAGTCGGTGATCCCCGCCGGTGTGACGTCGAAGAACACCGCAGCGCCCGACCGGTAGAGGACGACGACGCCACGCCCCGTTCCCGGCAGCGCGCTGCCGCTGAGGGCGCCGACGAGCTCGAGCACCAGCGGCGCCCCGCCGGTGCGTTCGGTCGCGCCGAGGGCGCCAATGTCGATCCCCGAGCCGACGAGGATCGCCCGCGCCTGGAGCGGGCCGCGCGCAGCCGGCGGGCCACCGGAACGATCTGGGGACGCGGTCGCCATCGCACCACCATGCGGACCAACTGTCCCCGTCGTGCCCGCCGGAATCGGCGGACCATGCGCCGGGGACGGCGTCTCCAGCGTACCGTGACCGCGGGCCGACGGTCGGTCGTCCCAGCTTCACCACGGCACCCCCCATGGCACTCGAACGCACCGATCCGGCGTTGGTGAACCACGTCCTCGCGGAGCACCGCGCGTTGTTCCGCAGCGTCGGCGATCTCCGCGCGCGGCTCGCCGCTCCGCGGCCGCCCGATGCCGCCACACGCGCCGCCGTAACGCGCGAGGTGGAAGCGCTGCGGCGGCATCTCGCCGATCACTTCGCCCGTGAGGAGGCGGGAGGTTTGCTGGAGGAGTCGGTGGCACGGCTGCCGCGACTGGCCACCGCCGCGGGCGCGGTGATCGGCGAACACGCCGGTCTTCTCGCCCGGCTCGACGCGGTGGTGGCGCGTCTCGCCCGCAGGGGACGGCACGCCTGGACCGCGGCCGGTGCCGATTTCGCCGCGTTCGCCGTCGCCGTCCGCGACCATGAACGACGGGAGACCGCGATCTTCGAGGAGGGCCACGTCGAGGATCTCGGCTTCGACGACTGAGCGTCGGACGAAGGCGATCGTGCGGCCGCGTTCGACGAACTCCTGGTTGCTCTCGACGTGGACTCCGCAGGCCTGCAACACCGCGCTCTTGCGTTGGATGAGGCCGACCTCGTCGGGGCGACCCCTCAGGAGGACTTCGCGGAATGGCGCGGAGGGCGGCGCCGGGGGTTCGCATGGGCCACCCGGCTCCGGTGGGCCGGTGGGGGCGGGACGGCGGTCACCAGGTGGCGGCGAATCGACGGCCCGGAAGGCTTCCCGGCTGCACCGGCTGCCAGGCGAGCACCACGTCCTCCACCACGACGTCGGTCTTGCGCGCGGGAATCTCGATCGGCTCCAGACGGAGTCGGTCGGGATTCGCTTCGCCACGCACTTCGGCGAGCGCGACGTCGATCTCCTCGGCGAGCGCCTGCCGTCGCTCCTCGAGGGTGCCGAGACTCTCCTCGGCATGGGCGACGTCGGCCTGTTGCCGGGCGGCCCGGCTGGCGGAGCGCATCGACGTCGCCGCGCGGCCGACGTTGGTGGAACTGGCCACCTTCCGTCCCAGGAGCGCCGACAGCACGGCCGTGCCGATCGAGACGTAGGTCTGCATCGACTGGTTCTTCGCTTCCGCCTTCTCCCGCTCCACCTTGTGCCGGGCTCGTTCGATCTTGTCGTCCAGAGCGGCGAGTTTGGCTGCATAGCGGGTCCGGACGCGGTCGAGTTCGCCGTCGCGCCATTCCCGGACCTGTTGGTGGATGCGCACGCGGAAGTCGGCCTCCGTCTCCCCGGGCCGCGACACGACACCGATCGCCGGTGCTCGCCAGACCATGAGTCGCGAGGAGCGGGCCAGATACGACTTCAGCGACGTCGCCAGCGACGTGTAGCCGCGCGGGCCCGACAGGCACGCCGGCATCGGGGCGAACGCCGCCGGCCGCGGCGCCATCTCCACGTCCGGGGCGTCGGCGAGCGTGGCTCCCTGTTCCCAGGCGGACTCCCCCAACTGGTCCGACGCCGGGGCCAGTACGATCACCTCGCGGTCGACTTCGACGCCGACGGAGGACTTGGCGTAGCGGACCCGCGCCCGTCCGAGGATCGTTGGCCGATAGACGATCGCCCCCGTCGGCCCGTCGGTCGCCGGTGCCAGGAACACCTCGCGCACCCCGGGTGGAAGTAACGGCCGCGCCGACGCGCCGGCGACACCCGCGTCGTCGTCCCGTTCGAGCGGTCGCCGCGATGTCGCGGCCGCGCCGTCGGTCGGGAAGGCCGTCGGCGCGGTATCGGCCGCCGAGTCCCCGGACGACAGCCGCCGGATCTCCTCGCGCAGGAGCGGTCCGCGGAGGAATGACAGGGTCCACCGCGTCTGGAAGACGGTCTCCCCATCCTCGTGGACGCTGTGCATGAGAAACATCCGCTGACCGAGCCCCGACAGCAATCGGTCGAGCCGGGCGCGGTCGAAACCGCGCCCCGCGCTGCTGGCCGCCCCCTCCAGCCCGTCGAGCACCCGCGCTTTGTCCCGCGCCGTCTGCAGGCGACCGAGGAACCAGATGCCGGCGTTGGACAGCCCCTTGTAGTCGAGATCGACGGGATTCTGCGTCGCCAGCACCACGCCCAGACCAAAGGCCCGCGCCTGCTTGAGGAGCGTGAGGATCGGGCCTTTGCTCGGCGGGTTGGCCGTCGGGGGCATGTAGCCGAAGACCTCGTCCATCAGGAACAGCGCCTTGAGCGCCGAGGTGCCCCCTTGCGTGCGCATCCAGGCCACGACCTGCCCGGCGATGAGGGTCACGAACGCCATTCTCTGGGCGTCGGAAAGATGGGCGATCGAGACGACGCTCACCCGCGGTCGCCCCGACTCGGTCCAGAGCAATCGTCCCACGTCGAGCGGTTCCCCCTGCAGCCAAGCCTCGAAGCCCGGTGCCGCCGCCACCGTGTTGAGGCGCGCGGCGAGCTGGAAACGCTCGCCGGCCGGGTAGAAGTTCTCGAGATCGAGGAACCCCACCCGCTCCAACGGCGGCGCGGGAATCGAGCGGACGAGCGTCGCGAAATCGATCCGTTGGCCGCTCCGCCAGAGGGCGTCGACGATCGACGCCAGGAGCACATGCTCGCGGCCGCGGCCCGCCTCGCTTTCGATACCCGCTAACGCGAGGATACCCGCCACCAGCGAATCGATGCGCTCGCTGCGGGTTTCCGCATCACTTTCGTCGGCCGGTGGGTCGAGGCTCTGCAGCATCGCCAGCGGGCGGCCGCTGCGGCTACCTGGCGTGTAGACCGCCATGTCGACGGCGTCGCGGAGCTTCGCGATCCGCTCGATCGACTGTCCGCTGGCCTCGAGTCCCTCGCGCCACGTGCGGGCAGTCCGCTCCGCGAGCTCGTCGATCGTGATCCCCGCGCGCCGGGCGGAGTCCTCCTCCAACCACGGGCGGAACGAGTCGGGGGCGAGGTCGGGAAACGACAGCATGAGGTTGGCGAGATCCCCCTTGGGGTCGATCACCAACGTCGGAATGCCATCGATCGCCGCCTCTTCCACTAACCCGATCAGGAGCCCGGTCTTGCCGCTCCCCGTCATTCCCACGCAGACCGCGTGGGTCGTGAACCGCCGGGCATCCACCAGCAGCGGCGTGCCGGGAGGTCCCTCGCCGCCCTCCACGGTGCGCCCCAGATAGAAGACCCCGAGCCCTTCGATGTCGGGAATGGCGGCGGGGCGCGGGCTCTTCCTGCGTTGGGACATCGCTCACCTCGCGACTGGGTGCGGACCGCGGCGACGGACGGCCCCCATCGCCGGGCATTCGCGATCGCTCTTCTGCGGCGATGATACCGATTCGCGCGCCCGGCCGTCCCTGCGGCTCCGCCAAACGGCGTTGCTAGACTGCCTTCGGTCGTCCGTTCATTCCCGCCCCATACCTCGCCGCCGTGCCCATCACCCCCGCCACCACCGCGCGACCGGGCGTTCTTCTCATCGACGACCAGCCGATCATCGGCGAAGCCGTCCGACGGATGCTCGTCGGCGAACGGGACCTCGACTACCACTACTGCTCCGATCCGCGGGAAGCACTGGCGGCCGCCGCCGACGTGCGTCCCACGGTGATCTTGCTCGATCTGGTGATGCCGGACATCGACGGGCTCGAGCTCGTCCGTCGTTTCCGTGCCGAGGCACGGTTCCACGATGTTCCGATCATCGTGCTGTCCACGAAGGAGGAGCCGGCTGTCAAGGCCGAGGCCTTTCACCTGGGGGCCAACGACTACATCGTGAAACTCCCCGACCGACTGGAGCTCCTGGCGCGCGTCCGGCATCACTCGCGCGGCTACATCGCCATGGTGGAGCGGAATCAGGCGTTCGAGGCGCTCCGTGTCAGCCGCGAGGCGTTGGCCAACGATCTGGCGACCGCGGCGCGATACGTGCGGTCCCTCCTTCCTCCGCCGCAGGATTTCGGTCGCGTCTCGGTGGACTGGCGCTTCGAACCGTCGGCCGACCTGGGAGGCGATGCGTTCGGTTTCCACGCGATCGATGCCGACCGTACCGCCGTCTATCTGCTCGACGTCTGCGGCCATGGCGTCGGCGCGGCGCTGTTGAGCGTGTCGGTCCTCACGGCCCTCCGCACCGAGGCGCTCCCGAACACCGACTTTTTGGACCCCGGCGCGGTGCTGGCGGCCCTCAATCGTGCGTTTCCGATGGAACGTCAAAACGAGATGTTCTTCACCATCTGGTACGGCATCGTCGATGGCGCCCGGCGCACCGTGCGTTGGGCGGGAGGAGGTCATCCGCCGGCGTTGCTCGTGCCCCCGCGCGTCGCGGGGTCGCCCGCGCCGTGCGCGCTGCTCGATTCGGACGGACCGCTGATCGGCGCCGTGGAGGGGCTCGACTTCGAGTCGCGTGAAATCGCCGTACCCCCGGGAGCACGGCTCTACCTGTACAGTGACGGAGCGTTCGAAATCACCCGCGACGACGGGTCGATGTGGGGTTTCAAGGCATTCATCGAACGGATGAACGATCCCGCCACCGCGGATCGGCGACGACTCGACGGACTTCTCGAGTACATCGGCGAGCTTTCCGGTCGGGACGACTTTGCCGACGACTTCTCGATGGTGGAGGTCTGTTTCTCGGAAAAAAACGACCTTTGACCGGCAATGAACCCACCACAACAGGGGGGTCGAGTGAGGCCAATAGCGGCTTGCACGGCGACCCTGAATCCGTACACTGGTGTGTTTCCACGGTCGGGCCGGCTTCAGCGGCGTCCGGGTCGCTAGCGTAGCTCAATTGGCAGAGCAGCTGATTTGTAATCAGCAGGTTGCGGGTTCAACTCCCGCCGCTAGCTCACTGCGAACTGGGCGAACGCGTCGCGAAATACGCGGGCGGAAGGCGTCGATGGCTCCTGAGGCGTGGCTTGGAAGGCGTGGTTCGTGAAGCGTGTCGCTGCCGGCGCAAAAGACTCGGGCCGATCGGTCCGAGTGCTCCGGTGACATCCACACGCGGCGCGGGCGCAGCCCGTTCGACATCCTTGAACCACCGTCCTGCTTGAATCCACCCTGCTTGAATCCACCGTCCTTTGGTCGCCAGCGACCGATCACTGGAAGGTCAGGATCGCGGACTGTTCGACTCAAAGGAGGGCACTTCAAAGGACGGCACGGTCGACTCAAAGGAGGGTGCGGCGCGACTCAAAAGATGGCACGGCTCACGGCAGGCACGCACGGAGTGCCGAGCGACTCAATTCAAAAACGGGTACCTGAAAGTCGATCAGGGGCGATCAGATCAGCCGATCAGATCAATCAATCGGGTCGACGGCGATTTTGTCCGGCTGACATGATCCGGCTGACGTGATCCGGCCAAATCGAATTGGCGGCCAAATCGAATTGACGGCGGTTGGATCGAAGAAAAAACGGGGAGTTTCCCGAGCGGTCAAAGGGGTCAGACTGTAAATCTGATGGATTTATCCTTCGCAGGTTCGAATCCTGCACTCCCCATTGGTGCAGTCCGTATTGGCGCACTCCGTATTGGTGAGCTGCCCAGCGGTGAGCTCGCTAGTGGCGAGCTGCCCGGTGGCGAGCTGCCCGGTGGCCCCTTGGCCGCCGGCACGTGCGGGGACTGTTCCGACGGGATTTGGTACGGCTGGTTTGGTTCGACGGGTTTGGTTCTTGGTCCGATCGGGGATTGGCTCCCAATCGGAGCCATGGCCACCGATGGCCCAACGCTCGTTCCCGAGCCGCGGGTGTAGCTCAATGGTAGAGCAATAGCCTTCCAAGCTAAAGACGAGGGTTCGATTCCCTTCACCCGCTTCGTGCCTTCATTCGTTTTCAATTCGATCGGCTCGTGCCCCCCGAGAACACGCCCCATACGACACACTTGCTCCGCGCGGTGGATTGGAACCCGAACACCGGCTGGCCTTTCCGCGACGCCACCCACGACATTGCTGCTGTAGCTCAGTTGGTAGAGCGCGTCCTTGGTAAGGACGAGGTCATGGGTTCAAGTCCCATCAGCAGCTTCCGACGAGTTGCACAGCGCGGGACAGCCCGCCCACGGAAGTCGAGCCCCACTTCAGGCAACCAATCACCGACAGCTAATCCCATACAGAACATCCCATACAGCAAACCACACACAGCAAACCACACATAGCGAATCCCAGACAGAGAACCCACCGGTGCCCGGTCGCGGGCCGGCATCGGAAAGGGTGGCCCGTCATGATTCAAAGAGTGCCGTCCAGGACCACCGCTTTCCGTCGCGACCGGGCGTTTCCGGCCGGGCGGAGGCATTCGAGCCGTCGACCGGGGCCAGCGTGCCACCGGTGACCATCAGAGAGGAACGTCGAGGAGAAGCATGGCAAAGGACACGTTCACGCGGAGTAAGCCGCACGTCAATGTCGGCACGATCGGCCACATCGATCATGGCAAGACGACGCTCACCGGAGCGCTGGTGGCGGTCCAGGCCGCCAAGAACCTGGCGATCGCCAAGAGCTACGCCGATATCGCCAAGGGAGGAACCGTTCGCGACGAGACGAAGACCGTGACGATCGCGGTCAGTCACGTCGAGTACGAGACCGACAAGCGGCACTACGCCCACATCGACTGCCCGGGCCACGCCGACTTCATCAAGAACATGATCACCGGTGCCGCCCAGATGGACGGTGCGATCCTCGTCGTCAGCGCCGCGGACGGCCCGATGCCCCAAACCCGCGAGCATATCCTCCTCGCCCGCCAAGTCGGCGTGCCGGCGCTGGTGGTGTTCCTCAACAAGGTCGATCTCGTCGACGATCCCGAGTTGCTCGATCTCGTGGAGATGGAGATCCGGGAGTTGCTCACCAAGTACGGCTTCCCCGGGGACGACATCCCGATCATCCGCGGAGCCGGCAAGCCGGCGTATGACAGCCCGAGTGATCCCGCGAAGAACAAGTGCATCGCCGATCTGCTCGACGCGGTCGACTCCTACATCCCGGAACCGGTCCGCGAGCTCGACAAGCCGTTCCTGATGGCGGTCGAGGACGTGTTCTCGATCGAAGGCCGTGGCACGGTGGCAACCGGACGTATCGAGCGCGGCCAGGTCAAGGTCGGTGACGAAGTCGAGATCGTCGGTCTGAAGGACAAGTCGGAGAAGACGACCGTCACCGGCGTGGAAATGTTCAAGAAGGTGCTCGACAGCGGACAGGCTGGCGACAACGTCGGCTGCCTGCTTCGCGGAGTCGTCCGTGACGGCATCGAGCGTGGCCAGGTGCTCGCCAAGCCCGGCGCGATCAAGCCGCACAAGAAGTTCGAGTGCGAGGTCTACGTGCTCTCGAAGGAGGAGGGCGGGCGGCACACCCCGTTCTTCGCCAACTACCGGCCGCAGTTCTACTTCCGCACCACCGACGTGACCGGCACGACGAAGCCGCTCGGCGGTGTCGAGATGGTGTCGCCTGGCGACAACGTCAAGATGGAGGTCGAGTTGATGGTGCCGATCGCGATGGACGACGGCGTGCGATTCGCCATCCGCGAGGGAGGCAAGACGGTCGGCTCGGGGGTGGTGACGAAGATCCTCGACTGACCCGTGGACATGTCGGCTGCGGCTCCGGAACCGATCGTGGTTCCGGACCACAGGGGCGTAGCTCAACTGGCAGAGCGCTGGTCTCCAAAACCAGAGGTTGCGAGTTCGATCCCCGCCGCCCCTGCTTTCGGGCCGAGGTGGGCCGCCGCCGGGCGGTCGAGGCGATGACGGCACACGGGAAGGTGCTCGAGAGATGGACGGTTGACAGACGGTCGGATCACGGACGGTCGGACGGGAGACGGTCTCCGGCGAACAGGTTGGTGATGGCGGACCGCGACGGATCGCCCCGCGAGAAGAGGCAAGCATGGCAGTGACACCCGAAGGAACCACGACCAACGGCGCGCTGTGGAGAGAGTTTCTCTCCGCGGCGATCTACAAGCGTCACCAGGGCCGCGTCGCCCGACAGGCGACGTTCGCCGCATTGATCGTGACGCTGGCGGTCGGCGCATGGCGGCTGTCGCAGACGCTGTCCGTCTGGTTCGGCAGCACGGTGTCGCTGTCGCCCCAGGACGGCACGGTCGATCTGGGAGTGATCCGCTTTCTGGTTCCCTGGATCGTGTTCGCCCTCGGAGCGTGGCTCGTGTACAGGCTGGTGAACGTGCCGCGGTTCGCCGATTTCCTCATCGCCGTGGAAACCGAGATGACGAAGGTCTCCTGGCCGACCGCGGGTGAGGTCGCCCGCAGTTCAGGGGTGATCATTTTCCTGATTTTCGCCCTTTCGGCGATCTTGTTCCTCTACGACTTGTTTTGGCGGTTACTCCTGCAGATG
Organism: Planctomycetaceae bacterium; assembly: GCA_046086245.1. Taxonomy (GTDB): domain Bacteria; phylum Planctomycetota; class Planctomycetia; order Pirellulales; family UBA1268; genus F1-20-MAGs016. The sequence goes on from JBJSXB010000223.1 coordinate 8,838, forward strand.
CTGCAAGGGATTGCTTGATCGGCCCGACGACCGAACCGTTTCAATCCCATACGACAGACCCCCCGAACCATTTTCTTTCCCGCGCCGTTGCCGGACCGAACTGCCATGCACGACGACGAACTTCCCCACGCCGGTCCCCCGGTCTCCGGGGCCCAAGCGCCTGGGCACCCCCCGCCGATCGACGACGAGGACGATGGCCCGGCGGTGATCGCCGACCCCTTCGCGGGCAGCGAGGACGCGGCGCCCGTGGCCGACACCAGTGCCGACTCCGCCAAGGCGGTCGTCGACAAGCACTGGTACATCCTCAAAGTTCAGAGTAATCGCGAGGATTCGATCCGCGACGCCCTGTTGCGGCGCGTGCGGATGCAGGGCCTCGAGCGCTTTTTTGGCGACGTCATCGTGCCCAAGGAGCAGGTGACCGAATTCAAGGCGGGAAAGAAGAAGATCGTTTCGCGAAAGCTCTATCCCGGTTACATCCTCGTCAACATGGAGCTCAACGACGAGACGTGGTATCTCGTTCGCGAAACCGGTGGAATCGGCGACTTCACCGGGTCGGCCGGTCGCCCCAGCCCGATGCTGCCCCAGGACGTGGCCAAACTGCTCCACAAGGACGAGGAGAAAACCGACGAGCAGCCGCGATTGAAGATCAACTTCAAGAAGGGCGATCGCGTGAAGATCAACGAGGGCACCTTCGAGAACTTCGAGGGCGAGGTCGAGCAGATCGACGAGGCGAACGGCCGCGTGACGGTCATGCTCAGCATCTTCGGCCGGTCCACTCCGGTCGACATCGAGTATTGGCAGATCGAATCGGTATGAGTCGCGGCCCGGCGTTGCCGGCGCACTGAAGAAAGGGTGATGGCGAGATGGCGAAGCAGGTGGTCGGTCAGGCGAAGTTCCAGGTTCCGGGCGGCCGGTTCCCGCCCCAATGTAATCACACCGATTCGATCTGCCAGTATTCGATGTCCACCGGCGTCGAACGGCCAAAAATGCTGAGCATCACCGTCACGCGGCCGTTCGCCTCGTCGATCTGCTCGACCTCGCCCTCG
>JBJSXB010000224.1:0-13868 GCA_046086245.1 Planctomycetaceae bacterium
GGCGAGCATGCCGGGGAGGGGCTGCCCGCCGGCGGCGCCGGCCATGCCGGCGGCGGCCGCCCCCTGGGCACCGGTCGCGCCGGCATTGGCCGCCGTCGATCCGGCGCCTCCGGCGGATCCCGCCTGGCCGGCCGGCGCCCCCCCCGTGTCGGGCGCGGGGCCAATGAATTGCGAGGAGCCGGCGTAGCGATCGCCGACAGGAGCGCCGTCGGCACCGCCCGCCGCGGGACCGCCGCCGGCGGCGCCGGCGCCATCCGCCGCGGCACCGATACCGACGCGAGACATGCCACCTGCGCCGGAGCCCGAGCCGCCGAGGGCCCCGCCCGCCGCGCCGCGTGCCGCCAACAGCGGATCGCCCCCTCCGCCAACACCATCGGTGCCGGAAGCCAACAGCGGCCGGCCCCGACCGGTGGCGGTATCGCCGCCGCTCCCGTCGCCGGAGTTGCCCATGCCACGGCCCGCGCCGTCACCGCGGCCACCCGCGATTCCGGCTCCGGCGCGCGGTCCACCGGCAGCCGGGGCTCCCGCCGCCTGCTCCTCGGTCCAATTCCACCGTGACTGATCGCCGAGCACGCTCGGGCCGCCGTCGGCGACGATTCCCCCGCGCGTCGGCGCCGCGCGGTAGAGCGGCTGCTTGGCGGCGGGCTTCGCCGGCCGGACCTCGGCGAGCCACGCGAGACGCCGCCGCGCCTCGTCGATCGCCCGCGACTCGACGTCGCGGAGCACGGGGTCGGCCGGTGGGAACGCGAGCGTCCAGTCCTCGTCGACGAGCTGGTAGCCGAACTCGCTGCCCCACGACGCGATCGCCTCCCGCGCGGCGTAGTAGGCCATCACCCCCGAGGGTCGCACCAACAGCAGCGGATAGGGCTGCTGCGCGGGGTCACCGGGGTTGGTCGCGGTCCGGCTGATCTGTTCGCGGGCGGCGCGGAGGGCCGACGCCAACGGATTGCCGGGCCCGGGCGGGCCTTCGAAGTCGGCGGGGCTGAGGCGGATGCCCTCGGGCTGGAGGAACACTCCGTCGATGCAGCACTCGATGTACAGGGGACGGCGATGGGTGCCATGGACCCCCACGTAGGGAAGCACCGCGTAGGCCGGCGGCCGGGTCACGGCATCGGCCCGCTGCTTCTCGATCGACTCGCGCGCCGACCGCACGCGCGCCTCGAGGGTCGCCAGCTCGTCGGTGTCGGGTTCGGCGGGCTTGGCCCCGTGCGCCTTCACCAGCGCCATCAACCGATCCACCTCGTCGGCCAGTTGACGCGCATGCTCCTCGGCCCCCGCCAACTGCAGCCGGGCGGTGGCCAGGTCGGCCGCCGTTTTGTCGCGCACGCCGCGGAGCTGCTCGACGCGCCATGCCGCGTTCTCGCGCTCCACCTCCAGATCGGCGACCGCCGCGGAGACCGCGGCCCGCGCCGTGTCGCCGGCGGTGCGGCTGAAGATCACCAGCAGCACCAACAGCCCCCCCATCACGCACAGGAGGACGGCGAGAAAGGGAAACAGCGAGATCGTCGGCCCCGCATCGGGGAGGCGCCTGCTCATGCGGCGGTTCCGGCACGGCGGACCCTGGGCAGATCGACCCGCCGCGGCTCGCCGAAGTCGCCGGTCCGCGCCGCGAGCAGCTGCACCGCCGCGGAGAGCGTCGCCATGGTCTCCTCGAACCGGCCGCTGGCACCGAGCGCCGACAGATTCGACTCCAACGCCCGTTCGAGATTGGTGACGTCGCGGGTCGTGTCGACGACGCGGGCGAGCAAGTCGGTCTGGGCGGCGATCGCCTGCTGTTGCCGGCCGAGCCCGGCCACCGCCGTCGCCAGCGACTCGGCGGCCCGGGCCCAGCGATCCTCGTGCGTTCCGGTGAGGTGGGCGTGGGCCTCGGCGAGCGACGATTGCCAGCGCCCGAGCGTCTCCTCGAGCGACGCGGTCACCGCGGATCGCAGCTCCGCGCCCGACTGCGACAGCATCCGCTCGACGCCGGCTCCGGCCGCCTGCTCGAGACCGTGCCACGCCTTCTCCTGCGCCTCCAGCAGCCGCGCGGTACTCCGCGTGACCGTCTCGCCGAGGCGGGCCACCGCCAGCGCGGTGACGTCGACGCCGGCGGGCGTCTGGAACCGTCCGGCGAGCGTCTCCCACGCGGCGTCGTCGACGTCCGCCAATAGCCGCTGCTCGCCGCGATCGAGGAGGAATTGCACGAACATCAGCACCATCGACAGCGCCAGCGCCGTCGCCGTGGTGTCGAAAGCGACCCCGAGGCCGGCGACGACCAGCGTGATGTTCTCCAACTGCGTCGGCGACAGATTGGCGATCGCCTCGGTGATCCCGATCACCGTGCCGAGGAAGCCCATGATCGGGATCGCCCAGATGATGAACTTCACCAATCCATGCCCCTGGGCGGCGCGCGCCGCGTCGAGGTCGGAGAGGTACTTGAGATGCTCTTCGAGCCCGTCCGGTGAGCCGGTGCGCGCGACCACGTCGAGTCCGTCGCGCAAACGCCGCGGCAGCCACTCGTCGGCCTCGGCGTCGATCGAGTCGCGCAGGGCACCGGCGACGGCGGGATCGTCGCCCCCCTCGGGGGCGGGCCCGAGCCACGGCTCGTCGATCCTCGATCGCTGCCGCACGACGTCGGTCGTTTTCAGCGCGAGGGCCGCGAGGCCGACGCAGAACATCGCGGTCTCGACATATTCCACCCAGTGGCCGGCCAGGTAGCGGATCGTGCCGGCGTGCGTGATCACGCCGCCGTGGATCAGCGCAAAGAAGGTGAACGCGGCAACGCCACCCCAGACCAATGGCGACCGGAGAAGGGCGGTGGAAACTCTCGAAGCGAGCGACACGGCTGGCTCTCCCGGGGCCCGGCGGACGGTGCAGCGGATGCCGATACGATCCGTTCCATCGGTACTCCTTGCCGGAACGATTGAGTCCAAACACCCATGCGGGGGTTTCGGCGGCGCGGCGCGGCGAAGTGGGGAGGCGGCAGGGACGGGCGAATCCGGGCGGACGGCGCCGTCGGGACGGCGACCTTCGGAGGGGTCTCCGATTGACCGTCGGCCGGGATCGCCCTATTTCCCATCGCGGCGACGGCGAACGGGGTCGATCGCACCCCTCGCGGCCACGGAGGAGGCAGCCATGCCGCGGTGCGAATGTCCCGGGTCACGGTCCACGAGAGGCGGGATCGCCGTCCTCGTGGTGGCGGGCGCCGCGGCCACGGCAGGAGCGTTGGCCCTCGCACAGCGCCCGGGTCGAACGGCGACGCCCGCGGGCGAGGCGACCGCAGCCGGCGGCCTGTGGGTTTCCGCGAGCCACGCCGACGACGGCCGCCAGGTGATGGTAGTGGTCGATCCGACGCTGCGCACCGCGGCGGTCTACCACGTCGATGCCGGCAGCGGTGCGATCGCCCTCAAGAGCACCCGCAACCTGACATGGGACCTCCTCGTCGCCGAGTTCAACACGTCCGAGCCGAAACCCTCCGCGGTCCGGCGGATGGTGGAACAGGAATCTCCCCCCCGCTGACCGCCCGACGCTCGGGGGGGCCGGCCTAGCAGCCCGTGGCCAAAGTCCATCCATGGCTTTTTGGCCACTCGAAAAGCTGCGCTTTTCACGGGAGTTGCACTCCCGGCACCTCATCCCTGAGGTGCGGCAGGCTGTTTCTCCACAGCCTGCTAGGCGCCCACGGACGGGGCGGTCGCGGGTGGCGGCCCCGCATCGGCACGGCCGCACGGGGCGTGGTCCCGACCGCCGGTCGTAACGGACGCGCCGTTCGCACGACCTCTGACGGTCGGGCGTACAATCGATCGACGGTTTCGTCGACGTTTGGAGAAGGCTCCGTCCCTCTTCGCACCACAGGTCACCCATGGCCGGGAAGTTCCTCTCGCTCGAAGAAGCCGCCCGGATGCTCGGTGTGTCGCTCGACGAGGTCCACCGTCTCGTCGATCGGAAGAAGCTGTTTCCAATGCGCGACGGCGCCACCATCAAGTTCAAGTTCGAGGATGTCGAACGAGCGGTGGCCGACCTCGCCGACGGAGGTGCCGCGGACGAACTCGAACTCGACCTCGATCTCGCCGACGGTGGGGGGCCGGCGGCCGCCGACGGCGACGCCCTGCTCATCGACGACGGCTTGCTCGAAGGCGACCTGCTCGATGGCGACTCGATCTTCGACGGCCCGCCACCGGCGACGAAGTCACCGTCGGCGACCGATGGCGGCGGTTCCGCGGGTCCGAAGAGCGACGGACTGTCGCTCGGCAGCGATCTGCTCGGTGGCGGCACCGGGGGCGACGATCTGGTGCTCGGCCCCGGGCTGACGCAGGAGCCGGCGGAGAGCGACGACCTCGAGCTCGAATCGATCGTCGGCGCGACCTCCTCGCCCGCCCTCGACGGCCTGGGGTCGGGGCGCGGCGGTGGCGGCTCGGGCTTGAAGCCCGGTTCGGGGGCGATCGATCTGGGCTTGTCCGGCATCGGGAGCGGCGTGGCGGGAGGCTCGGGAATCGCCCTCGGCTCCGGCGTCGATCTCGGTTCGGGCGTGGCGCTCGGTTCGAGTCCGAGCCTCGGCTCGGGAGCGTCGCAGGGATCGCAGGGCAAGACGCTCGGCTCCGGTCCGCTCGACAGCGGAGTGTCGCTCGAGGGCGGGGCCGGAGGCCTGCTCGACGACCCGAGTGGCGCCGATGCCGGCTCCGACGGGATGAGCAGCGACGACTTCGAACTCGGCGGTGTCGCCGGCGGCGAGGAGGAGAGCGCCTCGGTCGTGATCGCGTCCGATTCCGAGGCCGGCGACTCGAGCTTCTTCGGGCAGACGATCGGGGGCCAGAGTTCGAGTTCCGGTTTCACCGACGACAGTGCCATCCCGAGTACGGGTTCGTCCGACCTGTTCACGGTGCCGGGCGCGATGGTGGAGGAGATGAGCTTCAGCGTCTGGCAAGTCGTCGGGCTGGTGTGCTGCTCGCTCCTGTTGCTGTTCGGCAGCTTCATTGCCTACGACCTGGTGCGGACGATCGGCAGCCCCGAGAGCACGCGGATGGCCAATCCGGTCCTCGACGGTCTCGCGCAGCTCTTCGGGTGGCGTTGACCCCGACCGGCCGCCCGGCGAGGCCCCGGCGGGCCGCCGACTCCGCGGTTCGGGGTGGACGTCCTATAATCGGCCGTGGAGCCGTTGGCAGCCGCTCGTGTGGCCGTCCACCGGGTGCCGATCCGACCCCCGTGGTCGGCTCGGCAGCCCTCCCGCCCCCGCCCCGGCGCCCGTCCGACGCCGGGCCCCCCGCCGACGCCCGGACAGGACCCGCCCCGCGGTGCCCGTGATGGCCGCCCGCCGCCTCGTCCGCGAGGACCACCCGCTTCCCGTCCGGGTGGCCCTGCGCCTGTACGAGTTTCTCGCCTCGCTCGGTTTCGCGGTGGTGCTGATCACGCTGCTGGCGATCGTGCTCGGCGTCGGCACGTTCGTCGAGAGCGCCTACGGCACGGAGGCGGTGAAATTCGGCGTCTGGAACACCTGGTGGTTCACCCTCCTCAACGCGCTGCTCGCGGTGAGCATCTTCTGCGCGGCCGCGATCCGCTTCCCGTGGAAGCGGTATCAGACCGGCTTCGTCATCACCCACATCGGGCTGCTGGTGCTGCTCGCCGGTTGTCTGATGTCGCAGCGTGGCGGCATCGACGCGCAGATCCCGCTGCTCGAAGGGGAGCGCGGTGGCCGCGCCTTCGAGGACTCGCATTCGTTTCGTCTCGCGATCGGTCCGGCCACGGGCGGCACCTCCACCCCGTCGGCTCCGTCACGGGTCGTGGACGTGGGCTTCCGTGCCGGCCCGTTCAACTGGGCCGAATACCCGTGGGACTCGCCGGGCGCCGATGTCCCGGCCACGGCGGGGAACAGCCGCGTGCGGCGGCCGTTCGTTCCTTGGGGTCTCGCCCCGCGCGACACCGGAGTGCTGCACGATGACGACGGCGTCCGTCTGGAGGTCCTCGACTACTACGCCGATTCGATGGCGGCGCTGGCGCCGAGCGTGACGCTCCGCATCGGCACCGACGACATGCCGGGCGCGGGCACGGGGGGCGTGTGGCAGCCGGTCTCGCTCACCTGGCAACCCGATCCCCTCCAGGCGCAGCCCTCCCAACTGCGCCACCGCGCGACCGTGGGCGGCGGGGTGATCGTGTTCTGGAAACTGGGCACCGTCGCCGAGGCGGAGGCGTTCGTCGCGGCGCTTCCCGACCCGACGCTCGGCTACGGCGAACGCGGGCAGGTGGTGCTCGTCGCCAACGGCCAGGTCCACCGCTTTCTCGTCGACGACCGCCTCGACAAACCGGGTGAGACGCTTCCCGGTAGCGATCTGCAGGTCACCGTCACCGACTTCCAACCCCAGTTGTCGGCCGTCCGTCTCTCCGTCCGCCGCGGGGGCGGGGCCGAGGAGGAAATGGTGCTGCTCGCCGACCTTCCCGAGGTGAGCCGCCACGCGCCGCGCACCGGCGTTCACGGCACCCTGTGGATCGAGCGGGCCGTCGCCGACGCCTCGGAGCGCATGCAGGGAAAAGCACGCAGCCGCATCGACGTCGTCCAGGCTCCCGACGGCGACGGCGGCCATCGTCTGTTCTATCGCCGCTGGCAGGCGCCGGAGGCGGTCGCCGGGCCCCTGCCGGCGGACGGTCGGCCGGTCGCGGCATTCGCGATGCCGCGGGCGACACTGCAGATGCGGGTCGATCGCTTTCTTCCCGCCGACACGCTCGAAGTCGCCACGCTGCCGCTGCCGTTCGACAAGGACAAACCCCCGTCGGCGAAACGGCGCGCCGCGAAGGTCCGTGTCACCGTCGACGGCCGCCGCCAGGAGTTCTGGATCGCCGGTCTGCCGATCCAGCCGATCGACGAGCCTCCCGGGCCCGCCGAACGGCGCGTGGTCGAGGGGCGGGGCCGCTCGGTGACCGTGATGTTGGTGCCCGACGCGGTCGACATCGGCTTCGACGTGCGACTCGACAACTTCGAGCGGCGCCTCGACCCGGGCACGAGCCAGGCATCGCATTTCACGAGCGTCGTCGACTTCGTCACGCGCGACGGCGAGAAGCTCACCCGGCGTCCGGTGACGATCACGATGAACGCGCCGGTGGACTACTCCGATCCGGCGAGCGGCCGCAGCTACCGGCTGTTCCAGGAGAGCTTCATGGGCCCTTGGCTCCCCGGGGATCCGCTCTACGAGCGGTTCACGTCGCGGCCCGGTCGCGCCGGGCCCAAGCCCGACCGTCTCGAGGCCTCGGTCCTGACCGTCAACTACGATCCCGGCCGCGGCGTGAAGTACGCCGGCAGCAGCCTGATCGTGATCGGCATCTTCACGATGTTCTACATGCGGGCCTATTTCTTCGCCCCCCGACGCAGGCCGCCGGCTTCCCTGCCGGCCTGAAGCGTGTCCGCCGTTCCGGAGAGAGTCATGTGCCGTACCCCGAGTCGAGCGATCCTTCGAGCCTTCACGCTGGTGACCCTGGCGACGGCGCCGCTGCCGGCGGCGACGGTTTCCGCCACTGAGGGAACGCCGGCGCCGCGGCTCGCGCCGTCGCTGGCGGCATGGCGTGAGATCCCGGTGCTCGAGGATGGGCGGCTGATGCCGCTCGACACCTTCGCGCGCCGTCAGGTGGAGACGATCTGCAACACCCAGACGCCGCGTCTGGTGACGGGGCCGGGTGGCGGCGCCGCGAAGTGGGAGGCCGACGAATTGCTTCTCGACTGGCTCGTCCGCCCCGAGGCCTGGGAGGAGGTTCCCTTCATCCACGCCGAGCACGAAGACGTGCGGGCGATGCTCGACCTCGACGTCTTCGCCACGGTCGACGGACAGAAGCAGCGGCTGAAGTTCGCCGCGCCCGCGGACATCGCCGACAGCGACGCACTGCGTCAGCGCCTCGTGCAGCTCGACGAGGCCCGGCGGACGGCGCAGGCGGAGGGCCGCGCGTTCCGAGCGGAGGGGCTCGACGCCAAGGTCGAGCGACTCTGGCAGGGGTACGTCGCCTGGCGGCAACTCACGTTCCGCGCCGCCGGCGAGCAGATGGGCCGCTCGCGTTTCCTCCGCCAACTCGACGCCATCGCCGCCGCCTGGCGGCCGCTGGGCCCGCAGCTGCGCGTGGGGAACCCGGGGCCGCGTGCCGCCGCCGAAGCGTTCGAGCGGGCGCTGCTCGATGTGGCCGAGGCGGCGGGTTCGTCGACACGATTCGCCACCGCCGAGGTCCTGCCGCACTGGGAGTCGCTCCGGTCGAGCGCCGCCGGACTGGTTGCCGCCGTGGCCACGGCGACCCCCTCCACCAACCGGGCGGTTCGCGGCCTGGCCGACCGCGTCGCCGTGCTCGGCGAGGCTCTGTACGACAACGGCGGCAGCCCTGCGGTGATTCCGGCGCTCCATGCCTCCGCCCTCGACGCCGAACGGGACGCCGATGCCGACATGCCGCCATGGCTCGGTCTCGCCACGCTGCTCGACGCGCCGGCGACGGTGCTCGACGGCTATCCGGCGACGGCGGTGGAGCGGGCGCGGGAGGCGTTCGGCCGCCTCGCCCGCAGCGTGCGTGCGACGGCGCCGGTATCGCCGTCGGACGTGGGCGCCGCCGCCGAAGCGTTCGCCGCGGCGCTCCGGCGACTCGGCGACGACGTCGAACCGCTGCGGCGCGGTTTGGCCGTCGAGCGCATCGATCCCGACGTGCTTGCCCACACCAGCTACCCGCCGTCGGGCAGCACGCTGCGCGAGGTCCGCTACAACGGGTCCGACCCGTTCCGGATGTCGTGGGTGTTGAGCCTGGCCGCACTCGGGGCGTTCGCCGTCGCCTTCGGGGCGGCGCGCGGTGCGATGTTCTGGCTCGGCGTGGGCCTGCTCGTCGCGGAACTGGCGTGGACGTCCTGGGCGTTCGCCAACCGGGTCGCGATCACCGGTTGGGCGCCGGTCACCAACATGTACGAGACGGTGATCTACGTGCCTTTCTTTCTGTCGCTGTTGGGCCTCTGCTTCCTGGTCGCCCCGGCCTGCGCCCGCGGAGTCCGCGATGCCTGGCGGCTCACGGCCGTGCCGCCCCCCGTGGGGCGGTGGCTTCCCGGCGAGGCGACGCCACTCGACGCCCACCAACGCGGACTGGCCCAGCCGACGGCGTGGAACTGGGGCAACTGGCTGCTGTTGGCACCACGGATCGCGGGCTCTGCGGCGGTGCTGTGGATTCTCGCCCGAGCCCCCTACGCGGCGGGCGGCCGGACGATCGTCAACCTGCTGCCGCAGACCGACATCGACGGATCGATTCCCAACGTCAACAACCTCGTCGTCTGGCTCGTGGGACTGTCGATGCTCCTGCCGGCGGTGTGGTACGTGCCGCGCTTGGTGTTGGCGGCGTACGCCGCGCTGGTCACCGTGCCCCTGTCCTGGGGAGGGGGCCGGCTCCGCGAGTGGCTACCGGAGGTGTATGCGCGCCGCTCGTTCGGGCTGGTGGTCACGGCGGTGGCGTTCGCCGGTACGTTCATCGCCTGGTTCTTTCCGATTCCGGGGAAACAGTTCAGCCCGCTGCAACCGGTGCTCCGCGACAACTTCTGGCTCACGATCCACGTGCTGACGATCGTGTCGAGCTACGCCGCCGGGGCGCTGGCGTGGGGGCTGGGGATCCTCTCCCTGGGGCACTATCTCCTCGGTCGCTATCGAGACGACGGACGGGGCGGACGGCTGGCGCCGGAGGCCTGCACGTCCCTGGCGGGTTTCATCTACAAGGCGATGCAGGTCGCGGTGCTCCTGCTTGCGGCCGGAACGATCCTCGGCGGGTTGTGGGCCGACGTCTCGTGGGGTCGCTTCTGGGGATGGGATCCGAAGGAAGTGTGGGCGCTGGTGTCGCTCTTGGCCTATCTCGTCGTGCTCCATGGGCGCTACGCCGGATGGATCGGCAACTTCGGCCTCGCCGCCGGGAGCGTGCTGGGCGCCGCCGTGATCGGCATGTCGTGGTACGGCGTCAACTTCCTGCTCGGAGCCGGACTGCACTCCTACGGGTTCGGCCAGGGGGGCCAGACCGAGTTTTTCACGTTCCTCGGGGCCAACCTGTTGCTGCTCGCGGCCGCCGGTTGGCGGTGGTTGCAGGAGACGGCACGCGGGTGAGGGGAGTGGACGCCGGACCGCCGACGGCCTGCCAGCGGCCTTCGCGGAATTGGCGCACGTCGAGCGCGGCGGCGGTGACGCGGATGGCGATGGCGCCGTCGACGGCGCTGCGCAGCACGGTCGCATCACCGCCGGCGGCCGTCCGATAGGCGTCACGCACGCGCTCCCACCGGTCCCCGGCCGCCCCGCTTACCAGCACCCAGCGCGGCAGGGTGGCCGCGACGATTCCGGTGCCCAGCGCCGACAGGCTGCCGTGGTGCGGGGCAACCAGGGCATCACAGGTGCCGGGACGGCTCGCCACGAAGCGCGCCAGCGCGGCTCCGTCGAGATCCCCGGTGAGCAGGATGCGCCGTCCGGCGGCCTCGACGGCCACGACGAGACTCGACTGGTTGTCGTCCCCGTCGGATGGATCGTCGCCACCGTCGGGATGGAGCACACGGATGCGGCAGGAAGGCTCGAAGGGCACGTCCGCACCGCCGCAGGCGATGCGCACCGGCACGCCCGCCGCACGCGCCCGCGCGAGCAAGGCGGCCACGCCGGCCGACGGGTTGGCCGGGAATGACGGGGGCACGACGATCGCGCCGACCTCGAAGCGGGACAGCAGTTCGGGCACCGCATTGAAGTGATCGGCATCGGCATGCGAGATCATCAGCGTGTCGATGCGGCGCACGCCCCGCTCGAGCAGCACCCCCTCGAGCCCGCGGCACGCCGCCAACGGTGCCCCCATGCGTCCGGCGTCGTAGACGAGGCAGCGGCCCGCGGCGCCGTGGAGGACGATGCCGCAGCCGTGCCCCATCGATGCCACCACCACCTCGAGCCCGGCGGGCGCCCGGCGCAGCCACGCGCCGCCCCCCTCGATCGCCGCGCCGACGGCGAGCCAGCCGGCCGCCAGCGTGATCCAGGTCCGTGGCTGCCGCAGCCGCGTGACGGGCAGCCACACCAGCAGCGCGAGCGTGAGACCGTACCCGCCCACCACCCACCATTCGGCCGGTCCGACGACCCACGCGTGGCCGCCGGGTAGGGCCGCCGCCGCCCCCACCGTCCACTCGGTCGCGGTCAGGGCGGCGTCGCACACCCGGCCGCACAACGCTGCGACCGGCGTGGACCACGGCGCGGTCACCATGCAGAGAAACCCCCAGCCCATCGCCATCGTCACCAACGGTGCGAGCAGCGGGTTGAGCACCAGCGCGACCGGGCTGACGACATGGAAGCGGGCGGCCACCACCGGAGCGGTGGCGAGCCAGACCGCGGCCCCCGCCAGCAGTGCCGCCCGGAAAACGCGGCCGCCGCGCACGCAGCGCCGCCACAGCGGGGTGCGCCCCGCGTCGACGATCCGCTCGAGTGGATCGGCGGCGGCCTGACGCGGGGAGGTGACCACCGCGATCAGGACGGCGGTCGACAGGAACGAGAGTTGCGTTCCCACCAACAGCGTCTCCGTCGGCCGGGCGATGGCGACGACGAGCGCCGCGATCGCGAGGGCATTGATTCCCGACCCGGGCCGGCCGCTCACCGCGGCGAGGCACGCCAGCCACACCACGAGCGTCGCGCGGACGACCGGAGTCTCGGCGCCGACGAGCAGTGCGTAGCCGCCGGTAATCAGCGGGACGACCAGCAAGGTCATCGCCCGCGGCACAGGCACCGCGCGCAGCACGGCCCCGAGCGCGGCGGCGAGGATGCCGACGTGGAGCCCGGAGATCGAGAGGATGTGGACGGTGCCGGTGACGAGGAATCCGCGGGCGAGGCCGGCATCGAGGGCCCCGCGGCTGCCGAGGAGCAGCGCGGCGGCCAGCGGCGCGCGGCGCGGCGCGACGTGCGTCGCGAGGGCCTCGTCCCCCGCCGCGCGGAGGCGTGCGAGCCAGGGATACGGCGACCACGGTGGCGGAGGCGCGACGACGACGATGTCGTCGCGATCGGCGCGGATCAGCGACAACACCCCCTCGAGGCGGGCCCGGCGCCGCTGATCGAATTCGCCGGGATTGAGTGGCGGCGGTGGCCGCAGGGCGCGCCCGAACACGCGCACCGTGGCGCCGACGTCGAGTGCCGGACGACCGGCGCCGGGGCGCACGCCATCGCCGGCGGGCGCCGCGGTCGGTTCGGCCACCGTGAGCCGCGCCCTGCCCGCTGCCGGCCGCCACGCCGCGCCGTCGCGCACGGCGCGGATCACGAGGCGATATTCGTCGCGGGCCGGCGTGAGTGGATCGCCCGCGGCGTCGGGGATCCGCGCCGGCACCCGCTCTCCAGCGCTCACCACCCCCTCCACCGCGACGGGGCGGGCGGTGTCGTCGAGGCACCAGCCGAGATCGTCGGCCGGGAAGTGGTCGAGTCGCAGCGTCGTCCACGCCGCCATGGCGCAGACGATCGACGTGGCCAGCGCCGACGCCGCGGCGTTGTCCCAACGCCGCCGCCAGGTCGCTCCCCACACCGAAAGGGCGATGGCCGCCATCACCAGCCACACCGCCAGCGGCAGGGTGCAGGCGGCCGCCGACCATCCCCCGCCGACGACGAGCACGGCGACGGCGACCAAGGGACGTTCCGGCAATGGCTCCCGGCGACGGGCCGACGCCACCCGGCGGACGGACGCCGCGAGCGCCGCGACGGCCACGTTGATCCATCCCGCGAGGCGTCGCAGCGGGGGCCGCGATGCTGCCGACAGCCTGCGGCGCAGGCGGACCTGCAGCCCGATCCACGCATCGACGACCGGCGCCAGACGGCCGGAGGGGATCCGCCACGACGGAGCCATGGAGAGCGGAATCGACCGCGATGCTGTCGTGCCGCCGGGCGGTGAGCCGGCCGGACACGAGCCCCGGCGGCGTTCTACACCGTCGGCCCGCGGAAGACAACGAATCGGCCGTCCACACCGGTGGCGATCGGCCGCCGGGTCATACGCGCCGGGCCTGGACGATCCGTGCACGCCCGGCGAGATCGGGAAGCGTCGGCCCCACTTCCAGCCCGGGGACCGCCGCCAGCGCCGCCAGGGCCTCGGCCGCCGGCCCGACCTCCACCACCAGCCAGCCGCCCGACACCAACCGTGACACGGCCGCTTCCGCCAGCCGCGCGATGACCTCGACGCCGGTGGGGCCCGCGACGAGCGCGCCGCGCGGTTCGTGGAGCCGCACATCGGCCGGCAGCGACGCGAATTCGTCTTCGCGCACGTAGGGGGGGTTGCTGACGACCACGTCGAAGGGCCCGGGCAGACCATCGAGAAGATCGGCGTGGTGGAGCGTGAGGCGGTCGCCAACGCCGTGCCGATCGACGTTCGATCGCGCCACGGCGAGCGCCGCCTCCGAGCGATCGATCGCGGTGAGGGTGGCGCGGGGCAGGTGCTTGGCGAGGGCGACGGCGATCGCACCAGACCCGGTGCCGACGTCGGCGATCCGTGGTGCCGCGAGCGACTTGCACAGGTCGATCACACGCACCACGAGCCCCTCCGTTTCCGGCCGCGGCACGAGGACGGCCGGCGACACGTGGAACGGCAGCGAGAAGAACTCGCGCGCTCCCACCAGATAGGCGACCGGCTCGCCTCCGCCGCGGCGCTTCACCAGCTCGCGAAACCGCGCGCGAGCGGCCTCGGGGACCGGCTCGTCGAAGGCGGTGTAGAGCGCGATCCGCGGACAACCGCGCACGTGGGCGAGCAGCACCTCGGCGTCGAGGCGCGGCGACTCGCTACCGCGCGTGCCGAGCCAGTCGGTCGTCCAGGCGAGCAGACGACCCACCGTCCATGTCTCGTCGGCCATGCGTGCCTCCCCGAGGGTTCAGCGGGCGGTCGATCCGGCGGCACGCTCCATCTCCGCCCGGCGCTGCCTGCGG
>JBJSXB010000225.1:0-3287 GCA_046086245.1 Planctomycetaceae bacterium
CCCGTTCTTGTCAAGCAGCGAGTGCGCCTGGCGTGATCGACACGCGGGTCGCCCGTTTTCGCTCGCGTTGCGGAGTGGGTCTTGACAGCATGACAGCATCCGTCGTGCTTGCAGGCGCGAGAGGTAGCGGTCACAACACCACTCGCCTTCGGGCGATCCGCCCGATTGCCAGGAGCGACCACCAGAGCCGGTGCACCAGCGATGCACGCAAGCGACGACGGGCCATCCGCCACCGACGACGCCGTCTTCCCGACGTCCCCCCTCGGCGACGAGGCGTCGGCGCCGCCCGGGCCGCCGGCGGACGGCGAGGACTACTGGGCGCTCTCGCGGACCCCGCTGACGAGCCTCGTGTTCACGCTGCCGCTGGTGGTCGCCTACGAGGGGGGCGTGCTCGCGCTGGGCCGGGGCACCCCCCGCAACGGTGCCGACGTCTGGTTGCGGGAAGCGCTCGATACGGCCGGTTTCGGGGCCTATTTCCTCCTCCCGGTGCTCACCGTCGTCGGCCTCCTCGCCTGGCACCACGTCGAGCACGACCGGTGGCGGTTTCGTCCCGGCGTGCTCGTGGGGATGGCGCTGGAGTGCCTGCTGTGGGCCGCGGTGCTGATCGGCATGGCGCGTCTCCAGGATCGCTGGTGGCCGCTCGCGGCGGGGGCGCCGGAAGAGGGGTGGATGGCGCGTGCGATCGGTTACTGCGGCGCCGGGCTCTACGAGGAGGTGCTGTTCCGACTGCTGCTCCTTCCGGCCGCGGCATGGTGCTGTGGGCGCCTCGCCGGTCGCGATCAACCGGCGTGGGGCGCGGGAATGGTGGTGTCGAGCCTCCTGTTCGCCGCCGCCCACTACGTCGGCCCGCTCGGCGACGTGTTCTCGGCGTACAGTTTCAGCTTCCGGTTTCTCGCCGGGATGTTCTTCGCGCTGTTGCTTTCGCTCCGCGGCTTCGGCATCGCCGCCGGAACCCACGCTGCCTACGACCTGCTCGTCGGGGTGCTGTGACGAACCGCGGCGTGGTGGCGCCCACGGGGACTTCCTATACTCGCCGGCGGAGTCGCCGTGGTGGTCGCGGCGAGGCCGTGGAGTGAACGGCGTGCTGTCGGCCCGACCCCGTGTCTGCGATCTCGTGTTTCAGCTCTACGGGCGTGCGCTGCACCCGGAGTTGTTCGCGATCCATACCTGCCGGTCGATCGAGCGCGGCGGCTATTCGGCCACGGTGTCGATCACCGGCGCCGGACACGTGGTCACCTGGCGGCGCGGCGGTCTGACGCTCACCGAGATCGCCGCCAGCGCCGACCAGCCGCTGCCGCAGAAGCGGCGGCTGCTCTCCCACCGCTTGCTCGGGGAGCGGAGCGACCGGATGGAGTGCCGCGGGGGCTCGTGCTACCAGATGTCGTTCCAACTGGAGACGGTGCCTCCCGAGGTCTTCTGGACGTTCCAACAGGAACTGTGCGCCGAAGGGGAGCGGCACGGTCTCCTCCACCGTTTCGACACCGGGAGCCGGCTGGCACTCGGGGCGATCAGTTGGTTGAACATCGAGACCCGCACCCGGGCGCTGCTCGTGCAGGCGTACCACACGTTCCCCGACGACATGGCGATCGTGAAGAGCCAGTCGCTGTTCGAGATCGCCTGACGCACCGCGCCGGCGCGGTGCCCCGGAGACGCCTCATGGCCAGGTCGAAACCGCGTCCCGCCGAGACCGCGCCCCCGCCGCCCCCCGCGCGGAGCCGGGTGCTGATCGCCGACGACAACGAATCCAACCGCGAACTGCTCGAGGTCTATCTGGCCGATATCGACTGCGAGATCGCCTTCGCCGTCGACGGTGCCGACACGCTGGAGAAGGTGGCCGCGTTCTCCCCCGACGTGATCCTCCTCGACGTGATGATGCCGAAGCTCTCCGGCTTCGAGGTCTGCCAGCGCCTCAAGCGTGATCCGGCCACCAGTCCGATCATGATCCTCATGGTCACCGCCCTCGGCGAACTGGGCGACATCGAGCGCGCCGTCGAGGCCGGCACCGACGACTTCCTCTCCAAGCCGGTCAACAAGGTTGAACTGGTCAAACGCGTGGAGAACATGCTCAAGCTGCGGCACGTCAGCGACGAACTGGAACGGCTACGGGCGTACATCGCGACGATGGACGATGATCAACCCCCGCGCCAGCGCCCGAGCGGCTGATACCGGCCGGTGCGCCGTGCGGGTAGAGTGGGGCACTCAAGGTCGACGCTCCCGGAGGGTTTCGCCCGTGACGATTCTCGATGCCTACGAGCCGGGCACGGTCGCCCTGTCGTTCGAGTTGTTCCCCCCGAAGTCGGCCGAGTCGGAGGCGGCGCTGTGGCGCAACCTCGCCGAGCTCGTGCGGTTCGATCCGGTGCTCGTGACCTGCACGTACGGTGCCGGAGGATCGACGCGCGGCAAGACGCTCGACATCCTCTCCGGCGTGCGGCAGCGCCATCCACAGGTACCGGTTGCCAGCCATCTCACCTGCGTGGGGAGCACCGTCGACGAGATCCGTGCCTACCTGTGCGAGGCGGCGGAGCGCGGGGTGAGTGCGATCGTCGCCCTCCGCGGAGATCCGCCGCAGGGGCAGACCTGCTTCACGGCGATCGCGGGGGGGCTGCGCTATGCGTCGGAACTGGTGGCGCTGGTGAGGCGCGAGTTCCCCCGGCTCGGGATCCTCGTCGCCGGCTATCCGGAGACGCATCAGGAGGCGGCGAGCCCGCAGGCCGACCTCGAGAACCTCGCCCGCAAGTGTGCCGCCGGGGGCGACGTCGTGGTGACGCAGTTGTTCTACGACAACGACGATTTCTTCCGGTTCCGCGACCGCTGCGTCGCGATGGGGATCAACGCCCCGATCGTGCCCGGCGTGATGCCGGTGACCAACTACCAGCAGATCCGGCGCATCGCCAGCCTCTGCAAGGCCCGGCTGCCCGAACACTTCATCCGCGCCTTCGAGGCGGCCGGCGACGACGAGGCGGCGCAGTTCGAGGCGGGCGTCGAGTTCGCGGCCCGGCAGGTCCAGGGGCTGTTGGACGGCGGTGTGCCCGGCATCCACTTCTACGTCCTCAACCGCTCCCCGGCCACCGCCACCGTGCTGGAGCAGGTCGGCCATCGCCGTGGCGACGGTGCCCGCGTCGCCGGACGTTGACGTGGGCCGCCGCCGCGACCCGCGGTCGATCCGCCGCGCTCAGCGGGGCGGCTGGTCGTCGTCCATGGTGCTGATGTAGCTGCGGAGCCGCTCCAGTTCGTCGCTCACGTGACGCAGCTTGAGCATGTTCTCGACCCGCTTCACCAGCTCCACC
>JBJSXB010000226.1:0-7923 GCA_046086245.1 Planctomycetaceae bacterium
GGAGCTTGCTGTGGCGCTTCGTCGTCCGCGACGAGTGGAAGCTGATCGTGCCGGTGTCGGCCGACCGGCCCGCCGCGACGGTGCCGCCCGAGGGGCGGCTGGTCGACACCGAATCGCGCGCCAGGCTCGCGCGCGGGCAGATCGAGCTGTACGACGTCGCCGCCGATCCGTTCGAGGCGACCGACGTCGCGGCCGGTCACCCGGAAGTGGTGCGGGAGTTGCGGGGGGCGCTCGACGCATGGTGGAATCCCTTTCCATCGGCGACCGGTGCCGTTCCCGGGGGAGTGCAGTGACATGGAGCGAGGGGTTTTGGTGCGCGGCGTCTGCCTGGCGTGGTGCTGCCTGGTCGCCGGGGCACGCGGAGAGGCGCCCCTGGCGGGCACGTGGCCGAGTTGGCGCGGCCCGGCCGGCGACGGCGTGGCCACGGGCGCCGGCTATGCGACGCGCTGGAGCCCGACTGAGAACGTCCGCTGGAAAGTCGCGCTGCCCGGCCTCGGCGCGAGCACACCGGCGGTATGGGGCGACCGGATCGTCCTCACCTGCACGATCGACGGCCAGGATGCCGCGCTGTGCTTCACGCGCGACGGCAAAGAGGCGTGGCAGAGAAGCCTCGGCACTGCCAAGGCGGGGAAGCACAAGAAAGCCACCGGGGCCAACTCCTCACCGGTCACCGACGGCCGGCAGGTGTGGGTCTATTTCAAGAGTGGCGAGCTGGCCTGCCTCGATCTCGCCGACGGCGCGGTGGTGTGGAAGACGAACCTCCAGGAGCAGTTCGGCGAGGACACGCTGTGGTGGGACCTCGGCACGTCGCCGGTGCTGTCGGCCAAGGCGGTGGTCGTGGCCGTGGTGCAGAGCGGACCGAGCTACCTCGCCGCGTTCGACCGCCAGACCGGCAAGCTCCTCTGGAAGCAGGACCGTCTCCTGGGGGCCCCGGAGGAGGCGGCGCAGAGCTACTCGACGCCGCTGGTCGTCGCCGGCGATGCCGCGCGGGGGGAGCCGGCCGAGATGATCGTCGTCCTCGGGGCCGACCACGTCACGGCCCATGACGCCGCCGACGGCCGCGAGCTGTGGCGCGTCGGCGGGCTCAATCCGGGAGGCGAGCGTTTCTTCCGCTCGATCGCCTCGCCGGTGATCGCTGGCGACCTCGTGATCGCCCCCTACGCGCGCGGGAGCACGCTCACCGCGATCCGCCGCGGCGGGAAGGGGGACGTGACGGCGACCCACGTCGCCTGGGTGCGGAAGGATCTCGGCGCCGACGTCCCCACGCCGACGGCCAAGGACGGCAAGGTGTACCTCTGCACCGACAAGGGGACGGTCGCCTGCCTCGAGGCCGCCACCGGCACGACGCTTTGGAGCGGCGACGTCGAGCGCAATCGCAACGCCTACAGCGCGTCGCCGGTGCTCGTCGAGGGACGGTTGGTGGTCACCCGCGAGGATGGCGCGGCGGCGGTGATCGACGTCGCCGACGGCTTCAAGGTGGTCGGCGGTGGCAGCGTCGACGAGATGACGGTGGCCACGCCGGTGTGCGTGGACGGCGCGATCTTCCTGCGGACGCACGACAGCTTGTGGTGCATCGGCGATTGAACCGGATCGCCGCCGGCCCCGGGGCCGCCCGGCCGATCCCATCACGGAGGCTCCCATGACGACGGGCGCGGCGGCACGACGAGGTTGGCTGGCGGCGGGTGCGGCACTGGTGATGGTGGCGGGCGGGCTCCCCCGCGCCGCCGCCGCGCCCGCGCGGCTTTTGGTCGTGACCGTGACCACCGGTTTCCGCCATGGATCGATCGCCACCGCCGAGCCGGTCCTCGAACAACTGGGACGGGAAAGCGGGCTGTTCCACGTCGATTTCCTCCGCCTGCCGCCCGGACGACCGGGCCGGCCCCCCGACCCGAAGCGTGCCGACGGCACGGCCGACGCCGACTGGGAGACGCAGCAGGCGGCCCACAGGGAGGCGCTCGAGCGGCATCGCACCGCCGACGCCGCCTGGTTCGCGGGATTGAAGGATCAGTTCGCCAGGGCGTTCGCCCCGGAGGCACTGGCCCAGTTCGACGGCGTCGTGTTCGCGAGTACGACCGGCGACGACCTGCCGATTCCCGATCTGCCGGCGTTCCTCGACTGGGTGCGCGGCGGCAAGGCGTTCATCGGCGTCCACGCCGCCACCGACACCCTCAAGCGCACCGATGCCTACGTCGACTTCATCGGCGGGGCGTTCGCCGGGCATCCGTGGAACGCCGGTGGCGAACACGGTTTCGTCGTCGACGAGCCGGGTCATCGTCTGGTGGCGATGTTCCCGGAGCGCTTCCGTTGGAAGGACGAGATCTACCAGTACGACCAGCGCTTCAAGCCGGAGAACGTGCGCGTGCTGCTCAGCCTCGACATGGCGGCGAGCAACCCCAAGGAACCGTGGCACGTGCCGGTGAGCTGGATCCGCGCGGAGGGGAAGGGGCGGGTGTTCTCCACGAACCTCGGCCACAACGACGCCACCTGGAAGAATCCGCTGTTCCAGAAGCATCTCGTCGAGGGGATCGCCTGGGCACTGGGGAGATTCGACGCCCCGGTGGCGCCGAATCCGGATGTCCAGTCGGCCGAATACCTGCGGAGCGTCCTCGCCGCCGCGTGCGCCGCGACCGGCGCCGACCATGCCGAGCTGCGTGCCAAGGCCGACGCGCGGATCAAGGCGGATCGCGCGTGGGCGGTGGGACTGCGGCCGGCGCTAGTGGCACTGCGCGACCTGCCGGCCGACCAGCGGGCGGCCGGCTACATGAAGCTCCTCGACACGATCCGCGCGGCGCCGGCCAAGGCGGCGGCGTCCGTCCGCAAGAACGTCCTGCTGGTGATGTGCGACGACCTGTGCTGCGCGCTGGGAGCGTATGGCGATGCCGCCGCCCAGTCGCCGGCGATCGACCGGCTCGCCGCCCGCGGCGTGCGGTTCGCGCGCGCCTACTGCCAGTTTCCCCTCTGCAATCCGTCGCGCGCGAGCATGCTCACCGGACGGCGGCCGCAGCACACGGGCGTGACCGACAACGCCGTCCACTTCCGCGCCGTCGATCCCGGCATCGTGACGCTGCCGCAGGCGTTCCGTTCCGCCGGCTACCGCGTGGAGCGGATCGGCAAGCTCTACCATTACGGCGTGCCGAGGCAGATCGGTACCGACGGCCTCGACGATCCGCCGAGCTGGGACGCGGTCTTCAATCCGAAGGGGCGCGACGTCGCCGACGAGGGGCTGATCTTCTCGCTCGTGCCCGGCCAGTTCGGCGGCACCGTCAGCTGGCTGGCCGCCGATGGGGCCGACGCCGAGCAGACCGACGCGCTGGGCGCCGCCCACGCCGAGCGGCGCCTCGAGGCGTTCGCCCGCGACCATGGACCGTTTTTCCTCGCCGTCGGCTTCTACCGGCCGCACACGCCGTACGTCGCACCGAAAGCCTGGTTCCAGCGTCACCCCGTCGCGGCGATCGAATTGCCCGCGGTGCCGGACGACCACGATACCCGCGTCCCGGCCGCGGCGCTGGGCAGTCGCAAGGCGGAGCAGCCGCGGCTTACGGGTGCTCTCGGCCGCGAGGCGCTCCAGGCCTACCGGGCGAGCGTGAGCTTCGTCGACGACCAGGTGGGGAGGGTGCTCGGAGCGCTCGAGCGCCTCGGCCTCGCCGACGACACGATCGTCGTCTTCACCAGCGATCACGGCTATCACCTCGGTGAGCACCGGCTGTGGCAGAAGATGAGCCTGTTCGAGGAGAGTGCCCGGGTACCGCTGGTGATCGCCGCGCCGGGCGGCGCCCGCGGGGTGCGCGAACACACCGTGGAGCTCATCGACCTGCTCCCGACGCTGTGCGAACTGGCCGGCGTCGCCGTGCCCCCCGGCGTCGACGGCCGCAGCCTCGTGCCGTTGGTTGCCGGCGACGGCGACCCCGCCGGGTTTCCCGACCGCCCGGCCTTCACGGAGGTGACGCGTGGAGGAGGGAAGAATCCCGCCGGTGGCGGGCGGAGTGTGCGCCGCGGTCGCTGGCGCTACACCCAGTGGCACGATGCCGAGGGCACGACGACCGGCCGTCAGCTCTACGATCACGACACCGACCCGCACGAGTTGGTCAATCTCGCCGCGGAGCCGTCACACGCCGCCACCGTCGCGGAGCTTTCGGGCGTGTTGGCGGAGCGGTTCGCGCGACGCGCCGACGGGCGCGCCGCCGCGCTGCGCTGAAGGTGCCGGCGGTTTTCCGGGAGGACGGAGGATGAGCCGATCGCGGCGAGGGTACGGCTGCCCCCAGGCGCTGCTGGTGGCGCTGCTCGGGTGCTGGGTCGCGGGTGCTGGGTCGCGGGTGGCCGGTGCGGCCGATCGGCCGCCCGACGTACTCGTGATCCTTGCCGACGATCTCGGGTTCTCCGACGTCGGCGCGTACGGCGGCGAGATCGCCACCCCGGCCCTCGACCGCCTCGCCGCCACCGGCGCGCGGTTCACGCAGGGGTATTCGACGGCACGCTGCTGGCCGAGTCGTAGCGCGCTGCTCACCGGCTATTACGCGCAGGCGATCAACCGCGACGCCCTTCCCGGCGGGAAGGGGGGCAACCAGGGCACGCGTCCGCGCTGGGCGCGGCTTCTGCCGGAGTTGCTCGCGCCGGCCGGTTATCGGGCATACCATTCCGGCAAGTGGCACATCGACGGCGATCCGCGCGCCGGCGGGTTCGCCCGCTCGCTCGACGTCGGCGGCAAGGGACAGAGCAACTTCTTCGATCCCACCGGGATCACCGTCGACGGCGTGCCGCTGGCGGAGTCTCCCGGCTTCTACGCCACCGCGGCGATCGGCGACCACGCCCTGGCGTGCCTCGACGAGCACTTCCGCGACCATGCCGAGCGGCCCTTCTTCCACTACGTCGCCTTCACCGCGCCGCACTTTCCCCTGCAGGCGCCGGCGGAGAGGATCGCCGCGATCGGCACCCGCTACACGGGCGGCTGGGATGCCGTGCGGCGCGAGCGCGAGCGCCGGATCGCGGCGGCGGGGATCGTGACGACGGCGCCGGCCGCGATCGAGCGCGACATCGGTCCTCCCTACGCGTTTCCGAAGGCGCTGGAGCAACTCGGGACCGGCGAGACCGACCGCCCGCTGCCCTGGGGCGACCTGTCGGCGGCACAGCGCGAGTTCCAGGCCGCGAAGATGGCGATCCATGCCGCGATGGTCGAGGCGATGGACCACGAGATCGGACGGATCGTCGCCCGCCTCGAGGCCGCCGGCCGGCTCGCCGACACGCTGATCGTGTTCGCCAGCGACAACGGCGCGTCGGCCGAGATCATGGTCCGCGGCGAGGGGCACGATCCCGCCGCCGCGGCGGGGTCGCGGAAGACGTTCCTCTGTCTCGGTCCCGGATGGTCGAGCTGCGCCAACAGCCCGTTCCGTCGCCACAAAACCTGGGTCCACGAAGGGGGCGTCGCCTCGCCATGGATCGTCCACTGGCCGAAGCGGCTCGCCGGCGGCGGCCTACGGACCCAGCCGGTGCACCTCATCGACGTCGTGCCGACCGTTCTCGAAGCCGCCGGCGTCGCGGTGCCGCGGACCGCCCCGATGCCCGACGGCGGCAGCATCGCTGTGCCGCCGCTGCAAGGCAGGAGCTTTCTCGGGGCCCTCACCGATCCGACCGCGCCTCCCGCGCACGACGCTCTGTGGTGGTGCCACGAGGGGCACCGCGCGGTGCGCGAGGGCGACTGGAAGCTCGTCGCCGCCAAGGGTGAGCCGTGGGAACTCTACGACCTCGCCACCGATCGGTGCGAGACGCGCAACCGTGCCGCCGACGAGCCGGCGCGCGTCGCCGCGCTCGAGCGGCGCTGGAAGACGATCGCCGATGCGTGTGCGACCCTGGCGGCCGAAGCCGGCGTTGTGCCTCCGGCCGCGGTGCCCCGGCGGCCGCCGAACGTGGTGCTCGTGTTCGCAGACGATCTCGGCTACGGCGACCTCGGCTGCTACGGCGGCACCCGCGCTCCCACCCCGCACATCGACCGCCTCGCCAGGGAAGGGGTGCGCTGCACCGACTTCCACGTCGCCCAGCCGGTCTGCTCGGCGTCGCGCGCCGGCCTGCTCACCGGCTGCTATCCCAACCGGATCTCGATCGCCGGAGCGCTGGGGCCTGCCGCGCGGCACGGGATCGCCGCCGCGGAGACGACGCTCGCCGAGCTGCTTGCCGCCCGCGGCTACGCCACTGCCGCCGTCGGCAAGTGGCACCTCGGCCACCATCGGCCGTTCCTGCCGCTGCGGCACGGGTTCGGCGAGTACTTCGGCCTGCCCTACTCCAACGACATGTGGCCACACCACCCCGAGGCGAAGCCGGGGAGCTACCCGCCGCTGCCGCTGTTCGACGGCGACACCGTGATCGACCCCGACGTGAGTCCCGCCGATCAGGCGACGCTTACCGGGCGCTATGCCGCCCGGGCGGTCGACTTCATCGAGCGCTGCGGCCGGTCCGACGCGCCGTTTTTCCTCTATCTCGCCCACTCGATGCCGCACGTACCGCTGTTCGTCGGAGACGCGCATCGCGGCACGACCACCGGCGGGCTGTACGGCGACGTCCTCGCGGAGATCGACGCCTCGGTCGGTGCGATCCTCGCGGCGCTGGAGCGCACCGGGAGGGCCGACGACACGCTGGTGATCTTCACCAGCGACAATGGTCCCTGGCTCTCCTACGGCGACCACGCCGGCAGCGCGGGCGCGCTGCGCGAGGGAAAGGGAACGGTGTTCGAAGGGGGGGTGCGCGTGCCGTGCGTCGCCCGGCTCCCCGGCGTGATCCCCGCCGGCAGCACCTGCACGGCGCCGCTCATGACGATCGACCTGCTCCCCTCGATCGCCGCGCTCACGGGCGCACCGCTGGCGCAGGACGCCGCCGAACGTCGTCTCGTCGCCGGCCGCACGATCGACGGCCAGGACCGGTTGGCGAGCCTCTGTGGACGGCCCGATCCCGCCGCCAGCGAGGCCGCCTATGGATTCTGGTACGCCGACAACCAACTGCAGGCGGTGCGGCAGGGTCGCTGGAAGCTCGTTCTTCCCCATACCGCGCGGACGATGGCCGGCCAGGCACCGGGGCTGGGCGGCACGCCCGGCACGTATCGGGCGCTGCCGGTCGAGCGGATGCTGTTCGACCTCGAGGCCGATCCCGGCGAGCGGCACGACGTCGCCGCGGCGCACGCCGACGTGGTCGAGCGGCTCGAGCGGCTCGCCGAATCGTACCGGGCGGAACTCGGCGACACGCTCACCAAGCGCGTCGGCAGCGGCGTCCGCCCCCATGACACGCTCCCCGCCGCTCCGGCCGCGCCCGCCGCGGTGCCGCCGCGGCGGCGGCCGAACATCGTCTACGTGATGACCGACGACCAGGGCTACGGCGATCTCTCCGCCCACGGCAACCCCGTGCTCCGCACTCCGCATCTCGACCGTCTCCACGCCGAGAGCGTGCGCTTCACCGAGTTCCACGCGAGCCCGACCTGCTCCCCGTCGCGCGCGGCGCTGTTGACCGGCCGCCACGAGTTCCGTTCCGGCGTCACCCACACCATCCACGAGCGCGAGCGGCTCGCCCCCTCCGCCACGACCCTCCCCGAGCTGCTCCGCGCAGCCGGCTACCGCACCGGGATCTTCGGGAAGTGGCACCTCGGCGACGAGGAGGACCGCCAGCCGGGGAAGCGCGGCTTCGAGCGCGCGGTGATCCACGGCGCCGGTGGGATCGGCCAGTCGTATCCGGGGAGCTGCGGCGACGTGCCCGGCAACCGCTACCTCGATCCGGTGGTGCGCGCCGACGGCACGTTCGAGCAGGCGCGCGGCTACTGCACCGACGTCTTCTTCGACGCGGCGCTCGAGTGGATCGGGGATGTGCGCGCCGAGGAGCGGCCGCGTCCCTTCTTCTGCCTCGTCACCCCCAACGCCCCCCACGAGCCGCTCGACTGCCCCCCCGGCT
>JBJSXB010000227.1:0-6579 GCA_046086245.1 Planctomycetaceae bacterium
CGCCACCGAGAACACGCTCCCCCAATGGTCGCGGCCGCCCGCGGGACTGATCCGCGGCGTGCGGCCGAACCCCCCCATCGCGACCACCAGCGTGTCGTCGAGCAGGCCGCGTTCGGCGAGATCGTCGAGGAGCGCCGCCAGCGCCATATCGAACGTCGGGCAGAGGACACGCTCGAGCCGGCCGGCGTTGTCGACGTGGGTGTCCCACAGCGGGTTGTTGGAGGTCGTGTCGCCGGGCTCGCGCGGGTAGTTGACCTGCACGAGCCGGACTCCCGCCTCGACAAGGCGGCGGGCGAGGAGCACGCTCTGGCCGAACTTCGTCCTGCCGTAGCTGTCGCGCGTCGCCTCCGTCTCGCGCTCGATCTCGAGCGCCCGGCGCGTGGCGCCGGCGGAGAGCAGGTCGAACGCCTCCGATCGGACGCGCGCGGCCTCGAGCAGGCCCTGGCTACCGGGGATTGCCAGACCGTCGAGCGACTCGAGCAGGCCGCGCCTGGCGCCGAGGCGCCGGACGGCCTCGGCGGGCACCGACAATCCGTCGATCTCGAGGCGCGCCGCGGCCGGGTCGCAGCGCAGCAGGTGCGGATGCCACGTCGCCCCCATGAAGCCGCCGTTCTGACCCGGCCAGGGGATGGCGGGATTGTTGACGAGCGGTTCGGGGATCACGACCGCGTCGAGCGGCCCTTGGTCGGCCGGCCGCAGCGCCCCGACCGCCGCGGCGATGCTCGGCCAGTCGGCGGCGCTGGCGGGCACGTTCTCGGCGACGCTCGCCGGCTCGTGGCCGGTGAGCATGAAGCAGCCGCTGGTGGAATGGGAATGGATCCCGGTGGTCATCGAGCGGATCACGCACAGCCGGTCGGCGCGACGGGCGAGGCGCGGCAGCAGTTCACAGAACGCCACCCCGGGCACACTCGTCGACACCGGGAGAAACGGCCCGCGGATCTCGATCGGCGCCGCCGGCTTGGGGTCGAACGTCTCGTGCTGCGGCGGGCCGCCGGCGAGGAACAGGACGATGCAGTTGCGCGCCCGAGCCTTGGCGGCCGGCACGGCCGAATCGGCGGCGCGGAGTGGCCGCGCGATGGCACCGAGTCCGACCCCGAGCGCTCCCAGGCCGCCGATCCGGAGCACTTCCCGGCGGGGAGACGGACCGCGGCAGGGATCAGGCAACCGACCCGCCATGTGCCCCCCTCGACCGTGCCCGGCGGACCAGCCATACCACCGCGACGTGGTCACGTGCGCGACTCGATTGTAACCCCCCCTCGCCGGGCGGATACGATGAAGGCATGGTGACGACGGTTGTTTCCCATCGCCGCGTTCGGTCCCGACCGGCTCCGGAGGCGCTGCTCCTGGCGGCGGTGATCGCAGCCGGGGCGGGAAGCACGCGTGCC
This sequence comes from Planctomycetaceae bacterium, assembly GCA_046086245.1. Lineage (GTDB taxonomy): Bacteria > Planctomycetota > Planctomycetia > Pirellulales > UBA1268 > F1-20-MAGs016. Next base: position 1,386 of record JBJSXB010000227.1, read on the forward strand.
GATGAACCGCCCACCGCCCCCCCCGCCGATGCCCGAGCGGCCGAGACGCTGTTCGAACAGCGCGTCCGCCCGGTGTTCGCCAACCGCTGCCAGGGCTGCCACGGTGGCCTTGTCGCGGAGGGTGGCCTGCGGCTCGACAGCGGTCCGGCGGTCACCAAGGGAGGCGATGGCGGTCCGGTGATCGTCGCCGGAGATCCGGCGGCGAGCCGGCTGGTGGCCGCGATCCGCCGAACCGGCGACCTCGCGATGCCCCCCGACGAACCGCTGCCCCCCGACGAGGCGGCGGCGATCGAAGCGTGGGTGGCGGCGGGTGCCCACTGGCCCTCGAGCGCCGCCGGGGAACCGGTGGAACGGTCGCTCGACGAAAGGATCGCCGCCGCGCGGGCCGACCACTGGGCGTTCCGCCCGCCGTGCCGCACCACGCCGCCGCCCCCCGCCGCGGTCGATGCCGCGGTGGCGGGCGCCTGGAACGGACCGATCGACCGCTTCATTCTCGCCGGCATCGCCGCGGCGGGATTCTCCCCGGCGCCGGACGCCGATCCGCGCACGCTCCATCGACGGCTGTGGTTCGATCTCGCCGGCCTGCCACCGCCGGCGGACGACGCCGATGCCTTCGTGGCGGCCCCGTCGGAGGAGGCCTATCGGGCGCTCGTCGACCGCCTGCTCGCCACTCCCGAGCATGCCGAGCACTGGGGACGCAAGTGGCTCGACCTGGCCCGCTACGCCGACACGATGGGCTACGCGTTCGCCAATCAGGATCCGCGCTATCCGTTCGCCTGGACCTACCGCGATTGGGTCGTGCGCGCACTCGCCGACGACATGCCCTACGACCGGTTCGTGACGCTCCAGCTGGCGGCCGACCGGATCGACCCGCCGGTCGCGCCGGCCGATCTTGCGGCCCTCGGGTTCTTGACCGTGGGGCGGACGTTCCTCGGCAACACCCACGACATCATCGACGACCGTATCGACCTGGTGACGCGCGGCCTGATGGGGCTCACCGTCGCCTGTGCACGGTGTCACGATCACAAGTTCGAACCGGTGGGCATGGCCGACTACTACGCCCTTCACGGCATCTTCGCCAGCTCGCGGATCCCCGAGGCGCTCCCCGTGATCGGCACGCCGCCGCCGGGCCCCGAGGCGGAGGCGTTCGCGACGCGGCTGGCCGAACTGCAGGCGGCGATCCCGGCGCACGAGGTCGCCGTGCAGGCGCGGGGGTCGCGTGAGGCGGTCGCCCACGCCGCCGACTATCTGATGGAGACCGCCCGCCCCGCGCCGCGCAACGCCGACAATCGTCCCCCGCGAATGGCCGATGGGTACGACCTCCAGCAGTTCATCATCGACCGGATCGCAGGGCTCGTCGCACGGCACGACGCCGCCCATCCGATCATCGGCCCCTGGATCGCCCTCCGCGGCCTGCCCGACGACCGGTTCACCGAGGCCGCGCGGAGCCTGGTCGCCACCTGGGGTGACGCGCCGCCGCCGACTACCGTCGATCCGGTGGTCGCTGCCGAACTGCGTTCGGCGGCACCGGCGTCGCTCCGCGCTCTCGCCGAGGCCTACGCGCGGCTGATCCAACGTGTCGTTCCCGAGTTCGCCGGCGGGCCGTCCGTATCGGAGAGCGAGGCCGGAGAGATCGCCCCGCTCCGCGCGCTTCTCGGCGCCGAGGGCACGCCGCTGGTCCTCGCCGTCTCCGAGGCGATGCGGGTGGCGACGGTGGCCGAGCAGACCGAGGCGCGGAAGCGGCGACAGGACGTCACGCGGCACGAAGCCGAAGCCCCCGGCGGCCCGCCGAAGGCGATGGTGTTGGTCGACGCCGGCGATCCCCACGACAGCCACATCCTCCTCCGCGGCAATCCCGGCCGTCCGGGCGACCGCGTCCCGCGGCGCCTGCCCCTGCTTCTCGGCGGGGCGGCGGTCAACGCCGGCAGTGGTCGGTTGGAACTGGCGCGCGGCATCGTCGCTCCCGACAATCCGCTCACGGCGCGGGTGATCGTCAACTGGGTCTGGACCCACCACTTCGGCACAGGGCTCGTCGGCACCCCCGGCGATCTCGGCGTGCGCGGCGATGCGCCGAGCCATCCGCACTTGCTCGACGATCTCGCCGTGCGGTTCGTCGAGGAGGGGCGGTGGAGCCTGCGCTGGCTGCACCGCGAGATCGTCACCAGCCGCGTGTGGCGGCAAACGTCGACGCCCGAGCCGCGTCTCGCCGCCGCCGACCCCGACAACCGCCTCCTCGCCCGCGCCCAGCGCCGGCGCCTCGAGTGGGAGGCGTTCCGCGACTCCCTGCTCGTCGCCGCCGGCACGCTGTCGACGGCGCGGCGCGGCGGTCCGGGAAGCGATCCGCTGGCGAAGGATGCCGCCGACCGGCGCAGTCTCTATACCCGTCTCGACCGGCAGGACGTGCCGGGCACGCTGCGGATCTTCGACCTCGCCAATCCCGACACCGCGGTGCACGTGCGCCAACGGACCGTGGTGCCGCAGCAGTCGCTGGCAGTGCTCAACGCGGAGTTGGTCGTCGAGGCGGCACGCGGCCTGGCCGACCGCTCGGCGCGCGAAGCGGGCGAAGGGGCCGACGACACCCGCCGGCTCGATCGGCTCTGGCGGGCGGCCCTCTCCCGCGATCCCGGCGACGACGAGCGGGTGCTGACACTGGCGTGGCTGGATCGCGAGCGCGCCGCCGACGAGGCCACCCCGTCGCCGTTCGACCGCTGGGCGCGGCTCGCCCAGGCGCTGCTGGCGACGGCCGAATTCCAATTCATCGACTGAAGTCCGATGCGCTCACCCCACCCCCTCAACCGGCGCGACGCACTGTGCCGCAGCGGTCTGGGCATCGGTTGGCTGGGCGCCGCCGGGCTGCTGGCGGCCGATGCCGCCGCCGACGAGGCCGCCGGACCTCGCTCGTTGGCCGCCCGTGCCCCGCATGTCACGCCGCGCGCCCGGGCGGTGATCCACCTGTTCGCCAACGGCGGTCCGAGCCACCTCGACACGTTCGATCGCAAGACGGCGCTCGAGCGGTACGCCGGACAGGAGGTGCCGGGGCGCCTTCCCACCGAACGGCGGACCGGGGCGGCGTTCCCGTCGCCGTTCGCGTTCGCGCGCCACGGCGACAGCGGCCTGGAGGTGAGCGACCTGTTTCCGTCGGTCGCCCGCCACGCCGACCGGCTGCTGGTCGTCCGCTCGATGCACGCCGACGTGCCCAATCACGAGCCGTCGCTGATGCTGATGAACTGCGGCGACGGCCGTCTGGTGCGCCCCGCCGCCGGTGCTTGGGTGACCTACGGGCTGGGCACGGAGAACCAGAATCTCCCCGGCTTCGTCGCGATGTGCCCCGGGGGCTACCCGATCAAGGGACCCGAGAATTGGCGGGCCGCCTTCCTTCCCGGAGCGTTCCAGGGAACGTACGTCGATACGAAGAAGAAGACCGTCGCCGAACTCGTGGAGCACGTCCGCCATCCGCTGCTCGACCGCGAGGCGCAGCGCCGGCAGCTCGATCTCACCGCCACCCTCGATCGCGGCCACCTCGCCGCCCGACCGCGCGATCCGCAGCTCGAGGCCCGGCTGGCGTCGATGGAGCTCGCCTGGCGGATGCAGGCGGAGGCGGCGGAGGCGTTCGACGTGTCGCGTGAGCCGCGGCATGTGCGTGAGCGCTATGGCGACGACATTCAGGGGCGGCAGATGCTCATCGCCCGGCGCCTCGTCGAACGTGGCGTCCGCTACGTGCAGGTCTGGCACGGCGAGGGACAGCCGTGGGACAGCCACGAGCACATCGAGAAGGCCCATCGGAAGCTCGCCAACGAGTGCGACCGGGCGATCGGCGCCCTACTCGACGATCTCGTCGGCCTCGGCATGCTCGAAAGCACCGTCGTCCTCTGGGGCGGCGAATTCGGCCGCACGCCGACGATCGAACTGCCCTCGCCGGGCAACGTCACCGTGGCGTCTGGCCGCGATCACAACCATCACGGCTTCACCGTCTGGATGGCCGGTGGCGGCGTGCGCGGGGGCACGGTCTACGGGGCCACCGACGAGTTGGGGTTCAAGGCGGTGGAGAAACCGGTGCACGTGCACGACCTGCAGGCGACGCTCCTCCACCTGCTCGGGCTCGACCACACGCGCCTGACCTACCGGCACAGCGGCCGCGACTTCCGCCTCACCGACGTCCATGGCCACGTCGTCGCCGATTGGATCGCCTGAGCCCCGGGGGTTCCCGTATGGAACCCGGGCCGTGGGCACGGCCAGGCCGGTCGTCACGTCTTGGTGTTGGGCACGACCGGTCGGCCCCGGGGATCGACCATCTCGGCGATGATCGTCGTCATCGGGAGCGCCTGACGGAGACGCTCCAAGCCGTCGGCGGTGAGTTTGGTACCGCTGACGGAGAGCTTGCGCAGGCCGGTCAACCGCGCGAGCCCCTCGATCGCCGTGTCGTCGATCGCCGTGTTGATGAGATAGACGTCGGTGAGCGCGGGGAGCCGCGTCAGATGGGCGATGGCGGCGGAGGTGATCTTCGTGGCCGACAGCTGCAGCTTGCGCAGCTTCGTCAGGCCGGCGATCGCCTCGATGCCGGCGTCGGTGACTTTCGTCCCGGTGAGGTCGATCTCCTCGAGTTCGGGAAGCCATGCGGCGAACTGGGCGAGATCGCCGTCGCGGACCCGCCCGCGCTGCAGTTCGATGCGGTACAGCCGTCCCTTGTCGAAGAACACCCGACCGCCGAGGCTCCGCGCGAGGCTCTCGGCGCTCTGGATCGGCGACCGCGAGCAGGCCGGCACCGCGAGAACGAGAATCGGCACGGCGACGAGCCCCCGCACCGGCGTGCCGAGAAACCAACGCCGTGGATCACGCGAGTTCACCATCGGAAAACCGTCTGTCGATCGTGGCATGATGCGTCGTTCGACAGGGCGACAATCCTCGGGGATGCCGAGTACCGTGTTGCCGAGAGAGCGACGCCAGAGATACCGCTATCAGAGATACCACCGGCAGTGATACCGTGTTCCAGGACTACCGCGTTCCCGGAATACCGCTTCCAGGACTCCCGCAGTCACGCACCACTGTTTTGAGCAGCACACGCCGCAACCGATGCCCAGCGGTGGGTCTCGCACCCTCCCCTTCCTTAGATTCAAGCGTCCGCACGACCACTGTCAACCGCGCCGCCACGCGCGTCCGATCATCATGCCGTTCGCCCAACCGTCACGCCGTCCGG
>JBJSXB010000228.1:0-4154 GCA_046086245.1 Planctomycetaceae bacterium
GCAACGCCGAGCAGAATCTCGCCGCGCAACAGCGCGCCTTGGCGCTGCTCGACGCCAATCTCGAGGGCGGCTTGGTTGGCCTTATCAGGTCGATCAACTCCGACAGAGCGTCGAGACCAACCGCGCCGGCCTGCTCCAGGCGAAGACCACGCTCACCAACCAGTTGGAGAACTTCAAGGTCAACGTCCTCTGCATCCCCTCCGACACGCCGATCGCCCTCGACGAAGAGTTCATCAAGCCGTTCCAATTCATCAGTCCCGACCTCCAGTCGCTGCAGAACGATCTCGGCGACTTCCTCGCCGAGAACTCCGTCGGCGCCGAGGAGGACTTGAAGGAGACGGAGGATCCCCGGATCGACGACGACGACCAGTCGGCCGAGCGACTGCCGGCACCCGCGAACGAGTCCGGGCGGACGAATGCCGCGGGCGACGAGCGCGATGCCGCGGGCGCTGATGCGGCCGGTGCCGCCGCGACCGACGGCGGGCCGGTGCGTGCCGACGAGGCGACCGAAGAGGCGGAGGACGAGGCGGCGCTGGAGCTCGTGCAACGGAGCCTCGCGCGCCTCGCGGAGTTGCGAGAGCGCGTCGAAACCCAAGTGGCCGAAGTGGAGGAGGATCTCCGGCGCACCGGCAGCGCCTCGGAAGCCCGGTTGGCGGGGATGAGGCCCACCGAGCGGGAGACGTTCAACCGCGAGATGCGTCTCCTCAAGGACGATCTCGCCAAGCTCCTGGTGCGCACCCGGGAGTACGAGGCGGAGATGGAGAAGCTCGCCGCGGGCATGACCAAGGCGACGCTGCGGCAGACTGCCGACCGGTTCGTGAAGCTCGTCACCGACATCTCGAGCGCCGTCGACGAGATGTCGCTGATCCAGGCGCGGGCCCGCGTCGAAGCGATCACCATCGATTTCGACCCGATCGACCCCGACGAGGCGTTCGAGATCGCCCGCGCCAACCGGCTCGACTGGATGAACAACCGCGCCGCCCTGGTGGATCAGTGGCGGCTCATCCAGTTCAACGCCATGGCCCTGCTCTCCGGCCTCGACGTGGTGGTCGACGGCGGCATCAACACCGTCGGCAACAACCCGGCCAAGTTCCGGGCCCCGACCGGGGCGATCTCCGCGGGGCTGCAGTTCGACGCCCCGTTCACCCGCCTTACGGAGCGCAACAACTTCCGCCAGGCGATCCTCGACTACCAGCAGGTGCGGCGCCAGCAGATCCAGTACGAGGACCGGATCAAGTTGGCGATCCGCCAGGCGCTCCGGCAGCTCGATCTCGACAAGCAGAATCTCGAGACGCAGCGCCGCGCGGTGATCATCGCCATCCGGCGCGTCGATCAGACGCGGCTCAATCTCGCGCAGCCCGCCCCGCCACCGCCGATGCCGGGGCCTGACGGCACCAGCCCGCCGATCGATCCCACCGCCGGGCAACTCGGCCCCACCGCCACGCTCAATCTGATCTTCGCGTTCAACGACCTCCGTAGTTCGCAGGACGCGCTGACGAGCATCTGGATCAACTACTACGCCACGCGCGCGTCGCTCGCGCAGCAACTCGGCGTGATGCAGCTCACCGACGACGGGCTGTGGATCGAAAGCTCGCTCGACTGCGTCGAACGCGCGGCCGACGACGAGATGCCGCTGCCACCGCCGGTGCCTCAGGAGTGGCTCGATCACCTCGAGGAGGTGAAGGCGCCGCCGCCGCGCCCGGCCGCCGCCGACGGGAAGAATCCCGCCCCGGGCAACGCCGACCCGGCGAACGCAGCGCCGGGGAACGCCCCCGTCGCGCCGATCCCGCTGCCCGGGCCGGCGAACGACGGCGCGGATTCCGCCGGTGCCGCCGAGCCGCTGCTGGTGCCGGTGCCGCAGCCCTCCCCCCCCGCCGCCCCGGAGTCGTCCGCCGGCGGCTGGACCACCCTCATCCCCCGAATCCCGGGATTCAAAGCACCTTCGCCCGCGGGCAAGTGACCGCTCGGTCCCGAAGGGTTCGGTCGCGGCCGTGCGGCCTTACAATGCGGCGAGCCCCGCATCCCGACCGGAGTCATGCATGTCCACCATCACCGAACCCCGCGTTCCGGCCCGTGGCGCCTCTCCCGCCGCCGACGTTTCGGCGATCGCCGGGATCCTCGGCGACCAAACCCAGGCTGCGGCGCCGGCGCGGAAGCGGAGGCGGTTGCCCTGGCGGTTGCTCTTCGCCTTCGCCACCCTCGGCGGCCTGGCGGCCGCCGCCCCGTGGGCGCTGGAGCGTGTCGGGGGAGGCCTGGGGTCGGACGACGACGGACTGCTCACCCACACCGTCGACAAGGGCACGATGCGGATCGCCGTCACCGAGGACGGCAGCCTCGTGAGTGACGAGAACGTCGACATCGTCTGCGGCGTGGCCGGCGGCGCCACGATCGTCTGGTTGATCGACGACGGCGCCCAGGTCACCGAGGGAATGGAACTGGTGAAGCTCGACAGCTCCGCCCTCTCCGAGAGCGTCACCGCGCAGAAGATCGCCTACGAGAAGGCACGGGCGGCGTGCATCCAGGCGGAGAAGGACTACGCCGCGGCGAAGATCGCCGTCGAGGAATACACCGAGGGCACGCTCAAGAAGGATCTGCGGAAGGCAGAGAGCGACGTCACCGCCGCCAAGGAACGGCTCCAGGCGGCGGAGAACGGGCTCGCCCACGGCGAGAAGATGTTCCGCAAGGGCTACATCGCGCCGCAGCAACTCGACGCCCAGAAGTCGGCCCTCGAGCGTGCCAAGCTCGACCTCGGCACGGCCGAGATCGCCCTCGACGTCCTCGAACGGTTCGCGAAGCCGAAGATGATCACCGAACTGGCGAGCCGGCGCGACGCCATGGAGGCCAAGCGCGACAGCGAGCAGGCGGCGCTCGAACTGGAAAAGGCGAAGCTCGAACGACTCTCCGGCCAGTTGGAGAAGTGCGTGCTGCGGGCTCCCAAGGACGGGCTGGTGATCTACGCCAACGAGCGGACGCGCGACGCCCAGAGCGAGATCAAGAACGGGGCCAAGGTCACCGAGGGGACGACGATCCTCCGCCTCCCGAATCTGTCGCGGATGCGCGCCGACGTCGAGGTGCATGAGTCGAAGGTCGATCGCATCAAGCCGGGCATGAAGGCGCGGATCCGCGTCCAGGGCCGCGCGTTCGACGGCACGGTGGCGACCGTCGCCAACCGCCCGCAGAGCAACTGGATGTCGACGGTGAAAAAGTACGTGGTCCAGGTGAAGATCGATGGCGAGAGCGGCGTGCTGCGGCCTGGCCTGACCGCCGAGGTGGAGATCATCGTCGCCGATCTCGACGACGTGATCGCCGTGCCGGTGGCGGCCGTCTTCGAGCAGGGGGGGAAGTATTTCTGCGCCCTCCGCTCGGGCGAAGGGGCGGTTCGCCGCGAGGTGACGATCGGCCAGGGCAACGACAAGCTCGTCCAGATCGCCTCCGGTCTCCAACCGGGTGACGTGGTGATCCTCAATCCGCGCGCCGCGCTCGGCGAAGCGGAAACCCCCGCGGGCCAGGGGCCCGGCCGCCCCGAGGGAACACCGGGAAAGCGGCGCGAGGGTTTTCCCGGCGGTCCGGGCGCGGACGGCACGGCTGCCGGCGGTCCGCCGGCGGGCGCGGGGCCGGCCGCGGGTGGCGGGCCCGGCGAGGGTGGCCCGGGGAGCGCCGGACCCCGCGGCGGTGGATCGGGTCGGGGTGGCCGGCCGCCGGCGGGGGCCGACGGCCAGGGAGCCCCGGGCGGTGGTCGCGGCGCCGGCGGTCCGCCGGCCGCGGGATGAAAGCCGCGCGCCCCCGGCCGATCGCCGGGCGAGCGAAGAGACCGGAACCCTTGTTCGTCGGGGCGCACGCGTGAACGTCCTCCAGCAACTCACGCTCGGCTTCCGCAGCCTGATGCTGCACAAACTGCGCTCCGCGCTGGCGGTGCTCGGCATCCTCATCGGCGTCACCGCCGTCATCTGGCTGGTGGCGATGGGGGAGGGGGTGAGTTGGCAGGCGCAGCAGCAGATCAAGGACCTCGGTGCCACGAGCATCATCGTCCGCAGCATCAAGCCCTCCGAAGGCTCGAGCCGCGACGCCGGCGGCCGGATGGGCATCGCCTACGGGCTGTTGCGCGAGGATTTCGACCGCATCGTCGCCAACGTGCCGACGGTGAGCCGGGCGGT
>JBJSXB010000229.1:0-17057 GCA_046086245.1 Planctomycetaceae bacterium
CCATGCCGCCGACGACCGGCACGCGCGGCCGGTCGTCGGCGAGGCGATCGACGAACGCCTCGACGGGGAAGGAGAACGGGTCGGCGACGAGGATCACCCCCGCACCGTCGGGCCACGGGGCGAGGAGCGCCTCCGGCCAGCCGACGAACGTGCCACCGTCCGGGGTGCGCTCGTGGGAGAGGGCGAACGGCACGACCGTCGCCCCCGGCAACCGCGCCAGCCAGACCGCCACCGCGGGTCCGGTCTCGTATTCCGCGGCGCCGACGAGGATGCCCTCCGCGGTCGCGCCGACGAGGGCGGGCACGGGGAGGATCTCGGCGAGCCCGTCCATGGCGGGACGGATGGCGTCGCCGTGGGCCGCCGACACGAACACCACCGCGAGATCGGCATGCCCGCCGACGCCGTCCATCGCCGCCGCGGTCGCGGCGCCCAGGGCGTCGTCGAGCCGCGGCGCCGTCGAGCCGGCGGCGGCGAAGGCGAAGGTGTCGTCGTGGGGGGGCGTCATGCGACGTGCTCGGGAACGGAACGGTGACGCCGGCAGCCGGACGCGCGTCTCATGCCACGATGTCGGCGAAACTCGTGATCGTATCGTGCGCGTAGACGCCGTCGCCGAGGCGGTTGCCGGGCCGCTCGGCCAGCGCCGTCGCCATCCCGGCGGCGCGGGCGGCGTCGAGTTCGGCACCGACGTCGCTGACGAAGAGAATCTGCCGCGGTTCCAGTCCCATGTCGGCGGCGATCCGCCGATAACTCTCCGGCTCGCGTTTCGGCCCGGTGGTGGTGTCGTAGTGGCCGCGCAGCCACGGTGTGAGGTCGCCGTGGGCGGTATGCCCGAAGAACAGCCGCTGCGCCTCCACCGACCCCGACGAATAGATCCGCACGTCGAGGCCGGACGTCGCCCAGCGCTCGAGGGCCTCCGGCACGTCGTCGAACACGTGCGCGACCAACTCCCCCGACTCGAAGCCGCGCCGCCAGATCATCCCCTGGAGCATCTTCAGCGGCGTGCATTTCGAGTCCCGCGCCATCAGGTGGCGGGCCGCGGCCGCCGTGGCGGTCGGCCAGTCGGGCCCGGGATCGGCGCCGTCGCCGGCTTCCGCGCGGAGGTCGGCGGCCAGCAACCGGGTCGGCTCGTCGGCGGATCGGGTCGCCAGGAAACCGCCGACGTGCTCGCGCGCGAACGCGAAGAGCACCTCGTACACGAACGCGATCGACGACGTCGTCCCCTCGACGTCGAGCACGATGCCGCGGCCGTCGAACACGATCACGAGTGCGGTCCTTCGCCGGCGACCAGCGTCGGCCCGAGGCAGAGCGGTTGGTAGCCGCCGTGGACGCCGTCGGCGGCGTAGTGGGGCGTCCACCTGGAGGTGTCCTGGAAGAGGCGGATCGCCCGGATCCGCCGGTCGCCGCAGAGATCGAACCAATGACGCGTGTCGCGCGGCACGCTGATCAGGTCGCCCGCGTGGACCTCGATGGCGAACACCGGCCGCGCGACCGGGTTGATGTGGAAGATGCCGCTGCCCTGGAGGATGAAACGGACCTCGTCCTCGGTGTGGGTGTGCTCCTTGGAGAACTTGGCGAGCATCGTCTCGAGCCCCGGCGTCTCCGGCCGCACGTCGATCACGTCGGCGGTCACGAAGCCGCCGCGCCGTTTCAGTTCGTCGATTTCCGGAGCGTAGGCGGCGAGGATCGCCTCCGCCGGCGCGGCCGGATCGACGCGGTCCTCGAGCGGCCACACCTGGTGGTCGATGCCCGCGTCCGCGAGGAACGCGTCGACCTCGTTGCGGTCGACGATGCGGCGGGAAAGGGCGGGGACGGTCACGATCGCCATCGGATGATCCTTGGAAAGTCGGGGAGAGGCACGGGGGGTGGTTCGGGGATCACTGCTGCGCCTGGGCGGCCATGGCGGCCGCCCGTCGCGCGGGGGGAGCCGTCGGCGCCACGTCGCGGGCCCGCAGCGTCACGTCGAAGAGGAACTCCAGGATCTCGACGTGCCGGCGGGCTTCCTCGAGCGACGCGCCCCATGTGTAGAGGCCGTGACGAGCCAGCAGAAACCCATGCGGCCGCGGCCGCCCCGCCGCGCCGTCGAGCAGCGGACGCAATCCGACGGCGACGGCGGTCATGTCTTGGCTGTTGGGCAGCACCGGAATCTCGACCGCCGTGTCGTGGGTCGTGATCCCGTCGAGCCCCTTGAGCATCTCGTAGCCCGCGATCCGTACCGCCCCGCTGGCCTCGTCCGCCCCGGAGAGGAGCGTGGCCGCCACCGAATGCGTATGGAGGATCGCGCCGACGCCGGGCAGCAGTTCGGCGATCGTGCAATGGAGCAGCGTCTCGGCCGACGACTTCCGCCCCGACCCGTCGCAGGGACGGCCGGCGGCGTCGACGCGCACGAAGTCCTCCGGCGCGAGCGCCGACTTGTCCTTGCCGCTGACGGTGATCAGCAGTTCCAGCGGCGCGCGTCCGACGACGACGCTGTAGTTGCTGCTCGTGCCCAGCGACCACCCCCGGCCGTGGAACTCGCGGCCGATGGCGCGGAGGCGGTCGATCGTGGCGGTATCGATGGGCGGCATGCCGATTCCCCTCGCGCCCGCCGAACGCGGCGGCCGGATCGAGCAGACTGTAGGCCACCCACCCCCGCCCTTCAACACGCCACCCTGCCGGCCGCGGCCGGCAGGCCGCCACCGGGGGGCCGTGGTCAGAGGTCGTGGTCAGAGGTAGGGAGAGAACAGCCGCGCGACGCCGTCGCGGAGACGCACCGGAAGACTGCGGGCGTCCACCTCGTCGAGGGTCACGCGCCGGCTGCGGGCGACGGCGTCCGCGACGTGCGCGTCGAGCCGGCCGGCGAGGTCGCGGTCGTGAACCTCGACGTTGAACTCGAAGTTGAGGCGCATGCTGCGTTCGTCCCAGTTGCCGCTGCCGAACATCGCCCAGGCGGCGTCCACCACCATCAGCTTCGTGTGGTCGAACGGCGGCGGGGACAGCCACACCCGGCATCCGCGGCCGAGCACTTGCCACAGCAGCGCCGTGCTCGCCCACTGGACGAGCGCCAGGTTGTTCTCCGCCGGAAGGACGATGTCCACCGTCACCCCGCGCAGCGCCGCCACGTCGAGCCCGCGGCAGATCGAGTCGTCGGGGAGAAAATAGGGGGTCATCACGCGCACGCTGTGGCGGGCGCTGGCGAGGGCGCCGGCGATCACCAGCTTGATGCGGCCGAGTTCGTCGTCGTCGGGTCCGAAGCGGATCCCGCGCGCGAGCGTCGAACCCGCCGGCGTGGTGTCGGGCCGCCAGGCGTCGGCGCTGTCGAGGCGCTCGTCGGTGGCGAACGCCCAGTCCTCGATGAACACCTCGAGCAACTGCGTGACCACCGGTCCGCGGAGTTCGAAATGCATGTCGCGCACCGGATGTGCCGGGGCGTGTGCGAGCCAGCAGCCATCGCGGATATTGAGCCCGCCGGTGTAGCCGATCGTGCCGTCGACCACCATGATCTTGCGGTGGTTGCGCAGGTTGGCATACGAGAGGAACACCGGCACGCTCGTCGGCAGGAACTCGCGTGCCGGCACCCGGACCGCGGCCAGGGCCTCGAGGATCGGCGGCCGCGTGTAGTGGGCGCCGATCCCGTCGACGAGCACCCGCACCGCCACGCCGCGGGCCACGGCCCGGCCCAGCGCCGCCGCGAACAATCGCCCCGTCGGGTCGTTGTCGAAGATGTAGGACGCGATCGCGACGCTCCGCACGGCGCCGTCGATCGCCGCGAGCATGCGCGGGTAGGCGGCATCGCCGCCGTCGAGCGGTTCGACCCGATTGCCGTCGAGCAGCCGGGTGCCGGTGACGTCGTCGACGACGCGCACCAGCGGCCGCAACCCCGTGCCGGCGGGCCCGACGGCGGCGTCGAGCCGTTCCGGGGTGGCGGCGGCGGCGGCGAGCCGGTGGGATACCGCCTGACGGCCGACGCGCAGCTGAAGCGCGCGGGAGCGGATGCGATTGACCCCCAGCAGCGCATAGGCGATCGGACCGACGATCGGGGAGAACCAGATCAGCCCCACCCAGCCGATCGTGCTCCGCGTGTCACGCTTGGTGAGGATGGCGTGGGCCGACGCCACCAGGGAGACCAGCAGGATCGTCGCCGCGAGCACGTGGGGCCACGCCGCCAACCACAGCTGCCACACGCGCCACGGCATCTCGGTCATCGTCCGCCCTTCTTCCGCGTCGGCGTGGCCGGGACGCCGTCAACCGTCGCCGGCCGTCTTGACCGCCGCGAGCCGATCGCGATCGGGGGTGAGCCGCTTGTAGAACGGATCGAGTGGATAACAGCCGCTGCGCAGCCCGTGGCGCGGCGCGGTCGTGCAATCGCTGAACGTCCGACACAGCCGGGGGCGATCGGGGGCCTGGCCGGCGAGCAGGTCGGCCGGCAACTCGGGATACGACAGCACCATCCGCCCCAATCCCACCAGATCGATGCCACCGCCGCGCACGACCGCCTGGGCGGCGTGGGGAAGGTAGTCCTGCAGGTAGCTGTAGCCCGACCCGACGAACACCAGCCCGGGCGCCGCCTCCCGGGCCCGCCTCGCCGCTTCGATCTGCCGCCAGACGCCGAGCAGCGGGTCTTCGGGTGGCGGATAGCCGTCGGACGGGGGAAAGGCGGCGGGGCGCAGCAGGTGGGGGGTGGCGTAGGGATTGCCCGCCGAGAGGTTCACCGCGACGACGCCGGCACGCTGGAGCATCCCCAAAAGCGCGATCGGTTCGGCGAGGTCGATCCGCGTGGGGTCGTCGGCAGCGACACCGAAGCCGGCGTCATAGGGCGCGTCACCGGCCGGACAGGGCTCGCCGCGGTCGCCGACGCGGCGCCAGGGCACGGTGTCGAACAACGACAGGCGCACCCCGACGAGCAGCTGCGGGCAGGCGGCGCGGATCCGTCCCACCAATTCCAACAGCACGCGGGCCCGACCGGCGAGATCGCCGCCGAACCGCCCCGGACGCCGCCGCGCCGCGAGGAACTCGTGCACGAGATAGCCGTGGCAGGCCTTGACGTCGATCATCTCGAAGCCGGCGCTCGCCGCGTCGCGGGCGGCGGCGACGGAGGCGTCGATCAGGCGTTCGACGGCGTCGTCGTCGATCGTCGGCAGGTCGGTGGCGACGCCGTGTCGGTCGTCGAGGAGCGGGTGGTGGAAGGCGATCACGGGCCGGCGCGGCCCGGCCCCGGGGCGGGAGAAGCGGCCCGAATGCGTGAGCTGCAAGGCGACCAGCAGATCGTCGTCGCGGCCGTGGGCGCGACGATGGGCGTCGCGGAGCGTGTCGAGCAGCATGCGGAACCCGTCGGCGCCGCAGGCGGGTGCGCACAGTTGGTGGGGGTTGGCACGGCCTTCGGGCACCACCGCCACCGCCTCTCCGCCCCACACCAGTTTCGCGCCGCTGGCACCGAAGTGCCCCCAGCGACGCAGCAGCACCTCGCTGGGGCGGCCGTCGGCGGTCGCATCCCAGCCCTCCATCGGATGGATGCACCACCGGTTGCCGACGACGCGGCCGCCGATCGTCACCGTCGAGGCCAACGGCGAACCCTCGGCCGCCGACAGGGGGCGATCGTCGAACGGGATCGGCGCGCCGATCGCGGCACAGTGAACGCGCAACGACTCGACGGTACGGAACCGGGCGATGCGCGGGAACGCCATGGTGGATCCTCGGGGATCACGGCATGATACCCCTCGCGGTCGCCCCCGGCCCGTGCCGCCCGTCGCCACGCCTTTCATCCGATGACGTTCACCGGCCCACCGCCTCCGCTCCCGACCGATCCGCGAGCGCCCGAGCGCCCGCGGCGGTCGATCCACGGCATCTCCGCCGTGCTGCTTCCCTGCACCGCCGCCGGCACCGTCGATTGGGACGCCTTCGCGGCGCACGTCGCGCGGACCGCGGCGGCCGGCATCGTGCCGGCGGTCAACATGGACACCGGGTACGTCCACCTCCTCGACGGCGCCGCGCGGCGCCGCGCGCTCGCGGTCGCCCGCGAGGTGCTCGGGCCGCCGCAGCCGGGGGATCTCGTGGCCGGCTGCTGCGTCGTCGATCGTCCCGGCGATCCCTTCCGCGAGCACTTTCATCTCGCCGAGGCGGAGCCGGTGCTCGCCGCCGGGGCGCTGCCGGTGCTGTTTCCCTCCTTCGGTCTCAACGACGGGACCGATGCCGCCGTCGTCGCGCGGATCGCGTCGCTGGCCGGGCGGCTGCCCGCCTTCATCGGCTTCGAGCTGGCGACCGTCTTCGCGCCCTGTGGACGGATCCTCGCGCTCCCGGCCTACCGCGACATGATGGCGATCCCCAACTGCATCGGTGCGAAGCACTCGTCGCTGTCGCGGCGTCTGGAATGGCAGCGGCTGGCGCTCCGCGATCGCGAGCGCCCCGACTTCCGCGTCTTCACCGGCAACGACCTGGCGATCGACATGGTGCGTTACGGGAGCGACTGGCTCCTCGGGCTGTCCACCGCCTGGCCCGAAGCCTTCGCCGTCCGCGACGGCTGGTGGGCCGTGGGCGACTGCCGTTTCGACGAGCTTGACGACGCCCTGCAGAGCCTCGGCGACTTCGCCTTCCGACCGCCCGTGCCCGCCTACAAGCACTCGATGGCCCAGGCGCTTCACCTCCGCGGCATCCTCGCCGCCGCCGAGCCGTTTCCCGGCAGCCCGCGTCGCCCGGAGAGCGACCGGGAGATCCTCGTCACGATCATCGAGCGGATCGCCGCCGCGCTGGCCGCGTGACCGCGCCGCGGCCGTCGGGTCAAAACACGTTCGGCACGAAGTCGCCGCCGCGGCAGCGGCGCAGGTGGTGGAGCGCCGCGATCTGTCCGGTGGTTTCCAGCGCGTCGCGGTAGACGGGATCGTGGAACCCCTCGATGTCGATGCTGCCGCGCCACCCCGCCATCCGCAGCGTCCCGATGACGTCGGTCCAATTCGTGTCACCGAATCCGGGCGTGCGGTGGAAGGCGTAGGGCACCCCGCCGCGGATGCCATGCGTCCGGATCACGTCCCAGTGGATCGTGGCGTCCTTGCCGTGCACGTGCCAGATGCGGTGCGCCCACCGACGCAGTTGCGGCAGCGGATCGACGAGGCTCACCAGCTGGTGACACGGTTCCCACTCCAGCCCGAGCGCCGGGCTGGGGACCGCCTCGAACAGCGCCTCCCAGGCCTGCGGGGCGTGCGCGATGTTCCAATCCCCCGTCTCCCAATTGCCGCGTTTGTCGCAATTCTCGAACGCGAGCCGCACGCCGCGGTCCTCGGCGCGTTTGGCCAGCGCGCCGAAGACGCGGGCGAACGGCCCGTAGCTCTCCGGCACCGGCCGGCCGGTGATCCGGCCGGCGAAGCCGGTGACGAGGTCGCAGCCGAAGCGATGGGCCGTGTCGACGAGCCGCTCCCAGTCGCCGACCGTCTCGGGGCTGGTGAGCGGATTGCCGTAGACGCCGATGCAGCTCACGCGCCGCGGCACGTCGTGGGGCCCGACCGGCCAGGCCTCGACGACGCGGCGGACGCGTTCCGCGAGCCCGGCCAGGTCGACGTCGCCGATGCTCCTCCCGAACGCGATCTGGAACGTCTCGAAGCCGTGCGGCAGCAGCTGGCCGATCACCTCGGCGGTGCGCTCGTGGGCCGGCACCAGGGTGCCGACGCGGATGTCGTCGTGGGCGTGCATGGGTCACAGCCTACCGTGGCCGGCCGGCGGCGGCACGCCGCACCCGCGTCGCGACTCCACCGCAAGGCGGGGTAGACTACGTCGATGAACAAAGCCTTTTGTCGCGAGCCCGATGCCCAGGCGCCGCGCTGCCCCGGGTGCGGCGCCGATGGCGCCGAGGTATCGGCCGAGACGGTCGCCTCCCACGTCGCCGCCGGGGCGGCGCGGACGCTCGGCGAACCGCTGTTCTGCTGCGTCACCGATTCCTGCGCGGTGGCCTATTTCGATCTCTTCGAGCGATCGATCCCGATGGGCGACGCGCGCGGTTTCTTCTGGCCGAAGGATCCGACGGGGCCGTTGTGCGCCTGCCACGGGCTGACCTGCGACGACGTCGACGCCGACGTCGCCGAGGGGACGCCGACCCGCGTCCGCACGGTGGTCGAGCAGGCCTCCGCGCCGGCGGCGGAATGTGCCCGTCTGGCGGCCGACGGCCGGAGCTGTGCGGCACGCGTCAAACGGGAATACATGCGGCGCCGCGGCGGCTGACATGCGCCTGTTGTCGTGGAACATCCACAAGGGGATCGGCGGTCGCGACCGGCGCTACTCCCTCGACCGCATTCTCGGCGTGATCGAGGGGGAGAATCCCGACCTGGTCTGTCTCCAGGAGGTCGATCGGCTCGTGCGCCGCAGCCGCCACGACGATCAGCCGCGGTTGCTGGCCGCCGCGCTCCATGGCCATGCGGTGTTCCAGGCGACGGTCCACGTCGGCGGGGGCGCGTACGGCAACCTCGTCCTGTCGCGCTGGCCGGTCGCCGGTCGCCACCGGATCTCGCTCCGGCACGGGACCAGGAAGCCACGTGGCGCGCAGCTGGTGGTGATCGATTCGCCGGAGGGGCCGCTGCACCTCGTCCATACGCACCTCGGGCTCGCGGAGCGCGAGCGCGCCTGGCAGGTGGATCATCTCCTCGATCATCCCCTGTTCCGCTCGGCGGCCGAGTTGCCGACGCTGTTCGTCGGCGACTTCAACGACTGGCGCAACCGTCTGGCGACGGGGCTCGCCGTGCACGGCTTCCGGCAGATCACCGCCCCCACGAGCCGGTTCCGCAGTTTTCCGGCGTGGCTCGCCCTCGGGGCCCTCGACAAGGCGTTCGCGCGGGGATCGATCACGGTCCGCCACGCGCGGATCGTGCGCACCCCGCTGAGCCGCGTGGCGAGCGACCACCTGCCGTTGGTGATCGATTTCCACCTCCAGTGACGTCACCGCCGCGGCGACGTCCGCCACACGGCGGTGCCCCGAGCGCTGTCAGCGGAGGTGCGCGAGTGCCTCCGCGGCGGCCGTGACCGTCGCCACGATGTCGGCGTCGGAGTGTGCGGCGGAAAAGAACAGCGCCTCGTACTGGCTGCAGGGAAGGTAGATGCCACGGTCGATCATGTTCCAGAAGTAGCGGGCGTAGGTGGCCGTGTCGCTACGGCTGGCCGTCCGCCAGCCGGTCACGGGCACCGCCTCGGGGCCTTGCTGGAAGAACATCGTGAGCATGCTGCCCCGCCGTGCGATCCAGACCGGTAGGCCGGCCTTCGCGGCCGCGTCGCGCAGCCCCTGTTCGAGGAACTCGCCGTGGCGCTCGAGGCGGTCGTACGGCGGGTGGTCGCGCAGCTCCTCGATCGTGGCCGTTCCGGCGGCGACCGCCAGCGGGTTGCCCGCGAGCGTACCCGCCTGGAACACCTTTCCCGCCGGCAGCACGTGGTCCATCAGGTCGGCACGGCCGCCGTAGGCGGCCAGCGGCAGTCCGCCACCGACGATCTTGCCGAGCACCGTGAGGTCGGGGGTGACGCCGAGGAGCTGTTGTGCGCCGCCGAGGGAGAGCCGGAATCCGGTCATCACCTCGTCGAACACGAGCACCGTCCCGTGGGCCGCCGTGAGGCGCCGCGCGGTGGCGAGGAACTCCGGTGTCGGCACCACCAGCCCCATGTTGCCCACGACCGGCTCGAGCAGCAGCGCCGCGATCGTGTCGCCGCGCGCGGCGAACAGGTCGTCGAGTGCCTGCGGGTCGTTGTATTCGAGCACCACCGTGTCGCGCGCGGTGCCGGCCGTGACACCCGGCGAGTCGGGCACGCCGAGCGTGGCGGCCGACGATCCCGCCGCCACCAGGAGGCTGTCGGCGTGCCCATGGTAGTTGCCGGCGAACTTGACGATCACATCGCGGCCGGTCGCGCCGCGCGCGAGCCGGACGGCGCTCATCGCCGCTTCGGTGCCGCTGCTCACCAACCGCACCTTCTCGACACTCGGCACGCACGCGACGATCAGTTGCGCGAGCCGGCTCTCCCCCTCCGTCGGCGCGCCGAAGCTGGTGCCGCGCTCGAGCGCGTCGGCGATCGCCGCCACGACCCGCGGGTGGCGATGTCCGAGGATCATCGGCCCCCACGAGCCGATGTAGTCGAGGTAGCGGCGGCCGTCGATATCGGTCAGCCACTGGCCGTCGGCCCGCGCGAAGAAGAGCGGCTCGCCGCCGACGCCGCCGAAGGCACGGGCGGGGGAATTGACCCCGCCGGGGATGAGGCGTTTGGCGCGGGCGAAGGCGGCGTGACTGCGCGGCAACGGGTGCCGCGGGCCCGGTGGTGTCGCGGAAGAGGTGGGCATCGGTCGGCAAGTCCTCGGCAGGCACCGGCGTGAGCTGACACGTCGGCAAACACACGACAGGATGAACGGGCGGGCGGGGGTGACGAACCGTCAGCGGGCGGCGGGCGCGTCGGGGGGCGCATCGGTTGGCGGCATGGCGAGCAGGCGCCGTGCCTCGGCCACGAGCGGGCGCGCGTGTTCGCGGTCGCCATAGATACGGATCACCCCCTCGAGCACCTCGCGACGCCGTCGCTCGAGCGACGGCCGCACGGCCGCTGCCGATTGGGCGGCCTGCCCGCCGAGCCGGGTCGCCTCGGCGATTTTCTCGCGGATCGTGGCCAGGTCCTGCTCCTTGTCGCGGAGCACGTCGGGCTTGATCGTCCGGAGGGTGCGTCGGGCCAGCAGGAGCCATTGCATGTCGTCGGTGAGTTGCGTCGACGGCAAGGCGTCGGCCTCGCGGAGCATGTCGGCGTGGACGGTGAGGATCGCATCGAGCGCCGTCGCACAAGCGGCACGGTCGGCATCGGCCTTCTCGACGGCGGCCTTGTACTCGCGCTTGAGTCGCGGCGGATCCCCTTCGAGATCGAGTTTGAGCCGCTTCTCGAGCGCGTCGAGCAGCAACGTCAAACGCTTCGAGTCGACCTCGGCGAAGCGCGGGTCGTCGGGAAACCGACTGACGAAGGCCTCGATGTCGCGCCTCGCGTCGCGCATGTCGGCTTCGGGATCGGTGACGACGCGCACGATCCGGGCGTGGATCTGGTCGGCGGTGGCGGGGCGGAACAGCAACCAGAAGCCGTACAGCGTGCCGCCGGACAGCGCGAGCGCAGCGGTCCAGCGCCACAGCGCCTGGGCGATGTCGACGCGCCGCTGCTGCCGCCGCGCCACCCGTTCGAGATCCTCGACCGTGGTGAAGCGGTTGCGGTGCACCGGCGTCGCCTCGAGCGGCTCCGGCGCGGGTTCTCCCGGCGTCCGCCCGGCGGTCGGTTCACCCGGCTTGGGAAGGGTCGCGTCACGGCGGACCCGGACGGTCGCCGCGGGGCCGGCGGCGGCTGCGGGCCGGGCGGCGCCCCCCGCGATCGACTCATGGTGGAGGATCGTCGTGTGGCTGTCGGCGTCGGCGGGGCCGCCGGGTAGTTCGAGGGTCGGCTTGCCGAGGACGAGCTGCTCGTTGCGCGTGTCGCCGTCGCCGGAGCCACCCGGGGGAGCCGCGGCGGCGGCCGCTCCCGGTTCAGGCACCACCACCTCGATCGCGGCGAGCAGCCGCCCCAGCGCCAGCGCGCTGGCCGGCCGGGCCGCGGGATCCTTGGCGAGCAACCGGTCGATCAACTCCTCGAGCAGCGGTGGGACGTCGCCCACCACGGTGCCGACCCGTCGCGGTTTTTCCGTGCGCTGACGGTGGATCACCACCGTCGGCTGGTCGCCACGGAACGGCGGCCGGCCGGTGAGCATCGCGTACATCACCAGGCCGAGGGCGTAGAGATCGGTGCGCTGGTCGACGGGGCGCCCGGAAGCCTGCTCGGGCGACATGTATTCGGCGGTCCCGATGATCGACCCGTGCGACGTGTGGGTCCCGCTGGCGAACAGTTTCGCGATCCCGAAGTCGGCGAGCTTGATCCCGTCGAGGCTCCCCGCCGAATCGGGCACGAGCAGGTTGGCCGGCTTCAGATCGCGGTGGACGATGCCGTGGTCATGGGCCACCTTGAGGGCCCGGGTGACCGCCAGCGCCGCGGTCACGGTCTCCCGCCAGGTGAACCGCCGGCCTTCGCGGAGCTGGTGCTCGAGGCTCTTGCCGCGCACCAATTCCATCGCGAAGTAGGGCTGGCCTTCCTCCTCGCCGAACGCGAGCAGCTGGACGATGCCGGGATGCCGCAGATTCTTCAGCGTGTCGATCTCGGCATGGAAACGCCGCCGCAAGGCCGTGTCGTCGGCGAGATGGCTGGCGAGGACCTTGACCGCCACCGCCTTTCCGGTGGCGGGATCGACCGCCTCGTACACCGCCCCCATGCCGCCCCGCCCGAGCCGCGAGGTGATGGTGTAGGGTCCCAGCCGCGTCGGTTCCATGACGATAGTGTATCCGCCACCCTCCGGAGCCGACCGCGTCGTCGGCGGCCGCCGCGCGCCGGCCTCCGTGGGGTAGAACTGTCGGCCGTCCGCTCCCCCAGGAAACGCCGCGATGGCCGCCACCCGCTTCCTCCCGCGCGACAGCAACCAGGCCCGCGGCCTCGCCCGCTACTGCCGCGAGTTCATCGCGGCGGCCGAGCCCGACCACGCCTCGCTCGACCTCGTCGAACGGTTCCATCTCGACAGCGTCGCCTGCGGCGTGTCGGCGCTGGCCCGGGGAGCGGCCGCCCCCACCATCCTCCGGCGCGAGGCGTTGGCGAGCCCGCCCTGCCGGGGCACCGTCGGCAGCGTGTGCCTGGGGGCGAGCACGCGCTGCGACGCGCCGCGGGCGGTCGCCGCCAATGCCGCCGCCGTGCGCGAGTGGGATGCCAACGGCACGAACTTCGGCCACGACGCCGCCAGTGGCCGCGCGGCGGGGGAGTTCGGCCACAACGACTGGTATCCGGTGGCGCTGGCGGCGGCGAGCGAAGCGCGGCTCGACGGCGACGCCACCGTGCGTCTGATGCTACTCATCGACGAGATCCGTGGCCGTCTCGCCGAGGTGTTCGCGCTGCGCCGCTACGCGATCGACCATGTCCATCACGGCGCCGTCGCCGCCGCCGCGGTGTTCACGGCGGCGCTCGGCGGCGACGAGATGGCGATCGAGTCGGCGATCGGCCTGGTGGTGGCCCACTACGTCCCGTTCCGAGCCATCCGCGCCGGCCACCAACTGTCCGACAGCAAGGGATCGTCGGCGGCGCTGGCGGCGGAGACCGCCGTGATGGCCGCGCGGCGGGCGCTGGCGGGATTCCGCGGTCCGCAGGACGTGTTCCGCAACCCGCTGGCGCTCTACCGCCGCTTCGAGCCCAGCCCCGAGGGCACCAGCCCGTTCGATCTCGAACTCGGCTGGTCGGGATCGGCGTTCGCGATCCACGCGATGCATTTCAAGCTCGGTCTCTACGAGCACCAGTCGGCCGGCTGCCTGCAGGCGCTCGTCGACCTGTTCGCCCGCGAACCGCGTCTCGCCGCCGACGTCGCGGGCATCGAGCGGGTCGTGGTGCGGATCTACGAGCCGGCGTTCTCGATCATCGCCGACCCGGCGAAGCGGACGCCGACGACGCGCCAGTCGGCCGATCACTCGCTCCCCTACATCCTCGCCCGCAGCCTCCTCAAGGCGTCCGCCGCGAGGGTGGCAGCGCCCGGTTGGGAGCATCTGATGCTCCTGCCCGACGACTACTCCGACGGTGCCATCGCCGATCCGGCGGTGGCGCGGCTGATCGAGCGGATCGCGATCGAGCACGGTGGCCCGGCCTACGACGAACGCTACCCCGACGGCATCCCGACGAGCGTCGAGATCGTGCATCCGCGGCTCGGCAGACTCGACAGCGGCCTGGTGCTCCACCCCCTCGGCCATGCCCGTGCCGACGCCGCCGGCACGCGGGCCGTGCTCGAACTCAAAGTGGCCCGCCTCGCCGCCGACGCCGTCGACGAACCGGAATCGCTCGCCGGGCGCGTCCGGCTGAAGGGCCGGACGGCCGACGAGGTGGCGAACCTCTACGCGTTTCCGATCCGGGGGTGTCCGGAGTGAGTCGCGGTCACGCGCCGGTCGTCACGACGGCGCGATCACGTCGAACACCTGGAGAAACGCGATCAGCACGCCGGTGAGGCTCTCACCGGCGATGATCCCGCTGGCCACCGGAACCGTGTAGCGCTCGGCCGCCGCCGGCCGCAGGCGGGCCCACGCGGCAGCCACGATCGCGCCGACGAGGAACGCGATGCTGTCGTGGAACGTGATCACGAACGCCAGGCCGAGGCCCGTGGGACTGGGCAGCCACGCCGCCATCCGCCGCGGCACGGCGCGCTCGAGCAGCGTGAGCACGACACCCGCCGCAGCACCGACGGCGATGCCCGCGCGGCAGCTGTCGTGCAGGCTGTCGAGGCCGCGCGCCAGCACCTGCGCGACGCTCGCCCACACGGCGGCCGCCGGCGCGGTGAACGTCGCCCGTTCTCCGGAGATCACCGAGGGATCGGGCACGAGCAGATACCACGCCGGGACCACGACCGCGGTGCCGAAGAGGATCCCCGCCGCCTGCGCGAGCGTCTGGCGGCGCGGGTTGGCACCGAGCAGGTAGCCGCTCTTGAGATCGGTGAGCAGGTCGGCCGCGGCACCGACCGCGCCCGCGGTGACGCCGGCGGTCATGAGATTGGGCTCGATGCTCTGCGGCAGCGCCCACCCGTAGAACAGCTGCGTCACCTTACCCATCGCGCCGATCGGGTTGGTGTCGGTCTCGCCGGTGGCACGGCAGGCCACCAACGAGAGGACGAAGGCGAAACCGACCGAGAGGATCCCGTAGCCCACCGGCACGTTCCACACCAGCCGCATGATCGCCACGCAGCCGGCGCCGCTCACCGCCGTGCCGATGACGAACCAGGAGAACGGCACCTCGACACGCGCGAGCGGGTCGGCGCGGCGATCCCCGGCCGCCGCGAGGCTTCCCCGAAGGCTGCCCAGCGCCCCCAGCAGGCTGCGCCACTGGAGCAGGAGCGCCGTGAGTCCCGCCGCGACCATCAGCGCCGACCCGGTCCACAGACCCCACTTGCGGATCGCCCCGGGTGACACCGCCGGCCCGTCGAGCGCCCCCATGGCGGCCATCTCGGTGAACACGCCGCGGCTCTCCAGCCACGGGCCCAGCAAGCCGTAGAGGATCACGCCGCCGAGCGCCATCGACGCGGCGGTGCGGACGCCGACCAGCGCGCCGGCGGCCATCATCATCGGGTCGATCGGCAGCTCGAGGCCGAACCGTGCGGCCGGTCCGCCGCCGATCACCAACGGCACTGCCCAGGTGGCGGGAATCGCGACCACACCGAGCCAGGCGGGCCAGCCGAGCGTGGCCACCAGGCCGGCATGACCCTCGACGAGCCACTTGATCACCGCGCCGATCGCCAGCGCGACGAACAGACCGCGCGCCTTGGCGAGTGCCTCCCCGCCCGACGCATACAGGCTGCGGAGGGTCTCGGCGGCGGCGACGCCCGACGGGAAGCGGAGTTGTTCGCGGTTGATCAGTTGCCGCTTCGCCGGGACGGCCACGGCGATCCCCAACAGCGCCAGGCACGCCGTCCACGCCGCGAGCACCGGCCAGGGGATGTGGTGCCCGGTGAGGATCAGATGGGCGGCGATCGCGCTGACCATCGTGCCGCCGGTCGACATGCCGGCGCTCATCGCCGTCGACTGCATGCAGTTGTTTTCGAGGATCGTCATCGGCGTGCGCACCACGCGGAGGGCAAGCAGCGTCTGCCAGATCGCGTAGGAGAGGATGCAGGAGGTGATGCCGACGCCGATGGCCCATCCGGTCTTGAGGCCGACATAGAGGTTGGAGAGGCTCATCACTCCGCCGATTAGGCCGCCCATGAGGATGGCGCGAAAGGTCGCCTGTGGGGCGTCGTCGCCGCGGTAGACGCGCTCCAGCCAGACACGGTCGCGGTCGCCGGGTGGGACCCGCTCGAGGTCGGGCAGCGCGGCGTCGTCGGGGCTCGTCGGCGCGGGGGAGGTGCCGGTCATCGTGGCGCTCCGCGTGGATGTCCGCCCGGGGGTCGAAGGCGTCGCGGAGAATACCGCTTCCCGGCCGGGCGGAGTGGTCGTCACCGGGCCGTTCGTGGGTCGGGGCCCCGGCCGGATAAACTGGGAAGCGGTGCGGGCGTCCTGCCGGGGTGATGCCCGTCCTCGAGCGACCGGAGGGAGGTGGGCGGATGACGGATCGCGTGTCGGGTCGGCCCGTCGGCAGGATCGTCACCGTGGCGGCGCTGGGCGTGGCGTTCACGGTGGGTGGTGCGGCCACCGGGGCGATGGCCCGGCAAGAACCGGGACCGCCGGCGGGCCGCGAGCCCGCCCAGGCCCCCCCCCGGACCCCGCCCGCCGAGCCGCCGCGGCGCGGGCTCGGAGGGCTGCTCGACCGGGCCGGAGAACGCCTCCGTGCCGAGGCGACCAAACGCCTCGATCGCAACGGCGACGGCCGCATCGACGACGCCGAGCGTGCCGCCGCGCTCGACACGCTGAAGAAGAAAGGGGGAGAGCTCGAGGGGCAGGCGCGCGCCCTCCTCCTCGCCCGGTTCGATGCCGACAGCGACGGGCGCCTCGACGACGCGGAGCGTGCCCGGGCGTTCGACGAGTTGATGACGCAGGTCGATCGCAATGGGCCGCTGGTGAAATCGACGATCCTCGGCGCCGCGGTGCGGCGATTCGACGTCGATGGCGACGGCCGGCTCGACGACGCCGAGCGGGCCGCCCTCGGCGACGAGGTGGCGCGGCGCTGGCTCGGGCAGGCCGACGGGCCCGCCGCGGCCGAGCCGCGCCCGATCACCCGCGAGGCGCTGCGGAAGATCCTCCTCGGGCGGTTCGATGCCGACGGCGACGGCCGGCTCGACGACGCCGAGCGCGCGGCCGCTCGGACCGAGGTCGAGTCGATCCTCGGCGACGCCGGCCGCTCCGCCGCGGGCGGCAACGATTGACCGCCATCCGCCGCCATGGACGCATCACGGCGGCGCCAAGCGCTGCCGCCATGCGCGCCCGTCATTCCCCCCGGCGCCAGATCGTCTTCCCTTCTTTGATCGTCTCGAGCACGGTGATGTCGCCGATCGCGTCGCTGGGCACCTCGAGTGGGTTCTCGGCGAGGATCACCATGTCGGCGAGCTTGCCCGGTTCGAGCGT
>JBJSXB010000230.1:0-3581 GCA_046086245.1 Planctomycetaceae bacterium
GTCGAGTTCCGCCGCGAGCAGCGGCGGCTCGAGGAGGCGTTCGTGGACATGGTGAAGCAACTCGGCTGAGGCAGGCCGGCGGGAGTGGGCGATGGCGATGAACGTAGCGGCGGCCACGGGCGGCAGACGCTGGCGGGGGGACGACTTTCCCTCCTGGCTGTCGCCGATGCTCGTCAAGGAATTGCGGCAGGGGATCCAATCGGGTGCGTTTGCCTGGACGTTCGTCGCCCTGCAGATCGCCATGGTGGTGCTGTTCGTGTTCTGGGTGGGAAGCGTCACCGCCGACGACACCCGCGCGGGCGGCTTCTATCGCGGCGTCTTCTGGCTGCTGCTCGGCATCGCTTGCGTATTCGTGTTGCCGCTGCGGGGTCTTCAGGCGGTGAAGAGCGAGGAGGCGGGCCAGACCTTCGACCTCCTCCGCCTCACCCGGCTGACGAGCACGCAGATCGTGTTCGGCAAATGGCTGGCGATCGTCGCCCAGATCGGCTTGATCACGGTCGCCGTCCTCCCCTACGTCGTGCTCCAGTATTTCCTCGGCGGGTACGCGGTCATCGACGATCTCCTGTTCGTCGCGGGGCTCGTCGTCGTCGGGGCGGTCGTCACGGCCGCGGCGGTCGCCGCGTCGAACCAACCGCAGTGGATCCGCGCGGCGCTCGGCGTCGGGATGGGCCTCACGGTGACGTACACGGTCGGCGGCGCGGGCATGGTCTTCGGCATGTTGGGCCTCACCGCCAGCGGCACCCTCCTGGCGGTCGAGGTCTTGTTCGGAGGGATGGTGGTCCTCGTGCTCCTGGAGTACGCCGCCGCGGGCATCGCCCCGCGGGCGGAAAACCATGCCCTCCGCAAGCGTCTGCTCGCGACGGCCATGGTGGGGCTCGCCGTGGCGGCGATCGCGCTGCAGGCGACCTACGTGGCCGCCGGGCGGGTTCCCCCGTGGGGAAGCGTCGGGGCGGTGGCGGCGCTGGTCGCGCTGCAGAGCGTCGTGGCGACCTGGATCATGGTGGCGGAGTTGCTCACCGATCCGGTCCACTTGCGTGTCATCTACGAGCCGTTCGCACGCCGGGGCGCGATCGGCCGCGCGCTGGCGACGCTGCTCACCCCCGGCTGGGCCACCGCGCTGCCACTGGCGATCCTGTTCGCCGCGGCCTGGGTCACGATGCTGCCGGCGTTCGTGCGGGTCGTCGGCGGCACACCCCCGGCCGAAGCCGGCACGCTGCAATGGTATTCGCTCGTCGGCGCCGCCGCCGTGCTGTTTCCGGTGCCGTTCACACGATTCGTGAAGGCGGGGCCGATGCGGGCGTTGGTCTACGCGCTGGTGACGATGATCACGATCGTGCCACTGATCCTCCTCCAACAGCGCCCCGCCTGGCAACGCGCGAGCCTCGCCACGCGCGTCCTCGAGGGCATCGTCGCGGCGCTCCCCGCCCCGGCCCTGATCCATTTCGACCCGAGCTTCTGGTCGCAGCCGATGACCGCCCTGCTCCCGCTGCTCTCGACGGCGATCGTCTGGGCTCCGATGGCGATCGCCTGGGGGCGCGCGATGACCGATTTGTGGTCGGCGCTGCGGGCGTGCGGTGCGGCGCGGTCCGGGACCGCCGCCGTGATTCCCAGCCCGCCGGGCATGGCGCCCCCACCCGGCCCATGAACCTCGCCGCGATCCATCTGCGGATGCAGCAGGCCAGCGCCATCGCGCGGCTGCCCCTCGCCCGCGGCCGCTGGAGCGGCACCGCCGGCATCGTGGCCGGCCGTGGCACCGGCAGCTCCATCGACTTCCAGGATCAGCGGCAGTACGTGCCGGGTGACGATCCGCGCCACATCAACTGGCTCGCCTCGGCGCGGACCGGCACGCACACGATGAAACTCTACCGCGAGGAGGTCTCGCCTCGGGTCGATCTCGTCGTCGACGCAAGCCGGTCGATGTTCGTCGACGACGCCAAGGCGCAGCGCTCCTGGGAGACGATCTACTTCTGCCTCGAAAGCGCTCTCCGCCAGGGGGGTACGGTGCGGATCCTCCTCCTCGCCCTCCGTGCCGGTGAGCCGCCCCGCGAGCATCCCGTCGCCGCGGCGCTGGCCCACGACTGGCCGGCCACCGCGGCGACCACGGCACCCGAGCGGCTTCTCGAGCAGATGCCCCGGCTGCCGCTGCGTCCCGGATCGCTGCGGGTGCTGGTCAGCGACCTGCTCGACGCGTCGCCGCCGGCGGCGGTGGCCGTCCATCTCGCCGCCAGCGGGGGCCGCGCCCTGGTCGTCGCCCCGGCCTGCCGGGCGGAGCGTGATCCCGACTGGCCCGATGCCGTCGAGTTCGAGGACTGTGAGAGCGGCACCCTCCGCCGGCAGGCCGTCGACGACGCGATCCGCACGCGCTACAGCGAGGCCTACCGCCGGCATTTCGCCCTGTGGCACGAGGCCGCCCTGCGCCGGGGCATCGGTCTGGCGCGGATCGACGCCGAGGGGGATTTCCTCACGGCGGTCCGCGGTGAGCCCCTCGCCCGGGGCGTGATCGAACTGGTCTGAAAGCCGCCCCCGATCGTGAACCGACGACGCGCATGAGCCTGTTTCTCGCCAACCCCTGGGGTCTCGCGGCGCTCGCGGCGGTGCCGGCGCTCCTGTTGATCCACGCGCTACGGCAGCGTTCGCGCCGGATCCGCACGAGCACGATGTTCCTGCTCGAGCACGCCGGACCGCCGCCGGAGGGCGGCCTGCGCTTCGAGCGGCTCCGGCGTTCGGTGCCGCTGGCGCTGCAGATGCTCGCCGCCGTCACGATCGCCTGGTTGCTGGCCGAGCCGCGCCTCGTCGCACGCCGTGCCCGGCAGACCGTCGCCGTGGTGCTGGACGGATCGGCATCGATGGGGGCGTTCCGGGAGGAAGCGCGGCGGGTGCTGGGAGTGGCGTTGCGGCGTGTGGCGGGCGCCGCGTACCGCACCGACTGGCATCTGCTCGTCACCGGGCCGCGACAGGCGCCGTTGTATGCCGGCGACCGCCTCGACGGACTGCTGGCGGCGCTCGACGGGTGGCGTCCGGTCCTCGGCACGCACGACCCGAACGGGACGCTCGCCACCGCGGCCAACCTCGACCCGGGAGGGCGCGGCACCGTCGTGTTCGTCACCGACCGTGACGTGCCCGTCGCCGACACCGTCGGCGTCCTCGCGGTCGGGACGCCGATCGACAACGTCGGCTTCGCCGTCGGCGACGTCGTCGATGCCGCCGACGGCACCCGCTGGCGGACGGTCGTCACCAATCCGGGCGCGACGCCCCAGGAGCGGTCGCTGCGCGTCCTCCGTGCCACCGACCTCCCTCCCACCGCCGCGGCGGAGCGCACGATCCGGCTCGACGCCGGCGAGACGCGCACGCTCGAGGGGGCCTGGCCGGACGCCGCCCCCGCACTCGTGTTGGAGTTGTCCAGCGACCGGTTTCCGTTCGACGATCGCCTTCCGGTGGTAAGGCCCGTCGCGCGCCGGGTGCGCGTCGCGGTGCGGACGGGGGGGGACAGCGCCTCCCAGATCGAGCGGATCCTGCGCGCCGTGGCCGACGTCGACGTCGTCGCCGCGGATGCCGACGCGGATCTCGTGGTGGCGTCGCTC
>JBJSXB010000231.1:0-4570 GCA_046086245.1 Planctomycetaceae bacterium
GACCCGGCCAATCAGCCGCGCTGCAAGCCGGAGGTGGCGATCGCCGACGCGGTGATCGCGCTGGTGAGCAACATCGCCCTGGCGAACCCGAGCACGCAGGCGCGGATCGAGTTCCGCCCTGAGTGGTTCGACATCGGCAGTGACGAGACGCCGGAGGGCATCGCGCCCGACGTCGACCGCGACATCTACAAGGCCTGACCGGCGGCGGTCGCGGGACGAAGGGCGCGATGGGCCTCGATCGAGCGGCAGCCGCGTGGGCCGGCGTGTGCGCACGGCGCGCTCGTGTCGTGCTTGCGGCCGCGCTTGTCGTCGCGATTCCGGCGTGGGCCGACCCTCCCGAGCCTCCAGCCCTCGCCGACGTCGCCTGCGACCTGGTCGTTCCGCAGGCGGTGGCGGGGGAGCCGGCGCCGGGGAAGCGGGTGTTTGCCGTCGCCCCCGGATGGGAAGGGTCGGCCGTCCGCCACACGCTCGCCCTGCCGCGCGATTGGCGGCCGGGGGCCCGCTATCCGGTGCTCGTCGAGTATCCCGGCAACGGCCCCTATGAAAACGCGCTTGGCGACGTGTCAGACGGCACACCGGAAGGCTGCCTGCTCGGCCATGGGCTGTCCGGGGGCGCCGGGGCGATCTGGCTGTGCCTGCCCTGCGTGGCGCTGGCGGCCGACGGCACCCGGAGCGTGAGCCGCGCCTGGTGGGGCGACGTCGCCGAGACGCTCTCCTACTGCCGGGCGGCGATCGACGACGTCTGTGCGCGTCATGGGGGCGATCGGGAGCGCCTCGTGCTGTGCGGCTTCTCGCGGGGGGCGATCGCCTGCGGCTATCTCGGTCTGCAGGACGACGCGATCGCGCCGATCTGGCGGGCGTTCTTCTGCCACAGCCATTTCGACGGCGTGCGACCCTGGCCCTATTCCGGCTCCGACGGACCTGCGGCGTGCGAGCGGCTTCGCCGTCTCGCGGGGCGGCCGGTGTAGATCTCGCCCGCGCTCGCCGTAGTGCAGACGGCCCGGTTTTTGGACGACGCGGGGATCCTGGCCGCGGCGCCGCCGGGGGCGTTCACGCTGGTGCCGATCCCGTTTGCCAACCACTCACCCGCGTGGGTGCTCCGCGACATCCCCGAACGTGCCCGGGCCCGGGCGTGGCTCCGCGCGGTGATCGGGCCGCAGGGGGAATGAGCCGGAGGGCGGTGGCGCCGCATGTCTCGCGCACGAACGACGAGCGGGACGATCGATCCGGGTGGCCCGCGAGCGGCCGCGCGGCCGACGGTGTCGGTGCGATCATGACCGCCGGAGCGGCTGGCGGCAGTCGTCGAGACGGCGCGCACCTGATCCGCTGTCGCGCGGGGGAGCGTGTTCAACCGTCGAAGCGTGCCGCGCTCCGCGCCGGATCGGGGAAGATGCCCACGGCAAAGCGGGTGCCGGCGATCCAGGCGATCCGCTCCCCCGCCGCCACCGCGCGGTCGATCACCCGGGCGACGCTCCGCCATTCATAGTCGTGCCAGAGAACGATCCCACCCGGGGAGAGCACCGAGAGGACGCCGCGGGTGTCGCCCGCCACCATCCGGCTCGAGTGGTCGCCGTCGATGATCGCCAGATCGAACGGGCCGCCGAGCGCCCGCCAGTCGAGCGTGGCGCTGTCGGCGAGTACCTGGCGGATCCGCGCCGCCGCCGGATGACCGTCGTACGCCCGCGCCCCGAACTCCGTCGGCAGCGCCGTGCCGGCCGGCCCGCGCGGGCTCCCCTCCGGCGGCAGGTCGATGGTCACGACCCGGCCGTCGGCGGCCAGGTTGCCGGCGAGGTTGAGCGCGGTGTGGCCATCGAACGTGCCGACCTCGAGGACGCGTCGCGCGTTGGTGAAACGGGCGATCGACAGCACCGCGAGGAGTTCGTCCGGTTCGAGCGACGTGCCGCGGCGGCCATGGAAGGGACGGATCACCGCGATGGCGTCGGGGAACTCGTCGATGCCCGGAACGATCCGCGCCAGCGGTTCGGGGCGGAGCCGGGTCCACGGGCAGCCCGCCTCCCACAGCGCGCGATTGAGGTGAAACCGGGTGACGGCCGGGCTGCCGATCCACCAACGGAGCTTGGCCAGATTGTCGCGGAGGTAGGCGAACGGGTTCATCGGGCGGCTCTTACCCGCGGGAGGCGATGATCGCACGGGGCCACGCGACCGACGCAGCAGTCATGGGGGTCGGCGTCGAAGCAGACAGGGCGGCGAACGATCATGGTAGGCGTCGGTGCGGCGGTCAGCCGATGTCGAGCAACCGCGGCAAAGGGGCGTCGGCCGGGAGATCGAGGAGCTGCCGCAGTTCGGCCAGTTCGGCATCGGTGAGCGAGACGAACACCACCGGGTCCTGGATGGCGTCGGGATCGACGGTCCGGTAGCCGACCACGCGACCGTCCTCCACGCGCGGGACGCGACCGTAGCCGTACATCATGTTGTCGACGTTCTCGAAGAAATCGCCGAGCGTCACCGCCTCGGGCCACGGGCGCCGGACGTAGTAGAGCTCGATCACGTCCTTCCAGAAGTGGGGCACGAACGTGGCCGCCACGTCGGCGCGGCCGACCCGGCCGTACGACGTGCCGGCGATGCAGGTGGGAAGCACCGCCAGCGACTGACCCGTCTTCGCGGCATATCCCTCGAGGGCATGGCCGAGGTTGGTGAGGAAGTCAGCGCTGAAACAGTCGTCGCAGATCACCACCAGGTGGCCGAGGTCCATGGTGTTCGACTCGTTCACCCAACGCGCCGAGCCCGCGATCAGGCTGCGTGCCAGGCGATCGACCGGGATCGCGTAGCTCTGGATCTCCTCCGGCAGCCCGTGGCCGAGGACGACGATCGTGGTCGGCTGCTGGCCCGCCGCCGCGGCATTGACGGCGTCGAGGAATCGGTCGGCGACCGTGGCGATCGTGTCGTCGCCGGCCGCCTTGAGCACGACGGCATCGGCGCCGTAAGCCTCGGACAGTGCCGTGATCTCGCGCGGATCGAGGCGCGGATCGGGGTCGAGCAGACCGATGACCCGGCGCCGCGGTCCGATCACGACGTCGTCGGCGCGGCCGTCGCGGATCCGATCGATGAACGTCGCCAGCCGAGCGAGGCGTGTCGCGCGTTCGGTGCCGTCGAGGCCGGCGAACTGGCCGCCGTGGTCGGCCAGGAGGCGCGCGAGCGACGGCTCGATCTGACGGTAGTGACGGTCGGTGGTGTCGAGCAGCGCCCGCACCCGGGCGCTCTCTTCGGCGGCGATGCCCGGGGGTGGTTCCTCGGCGACCGAATGGCTGGCTGCGATGGGCAGACAGGCCGACGCGATCAGGCTCGCGGATGCCGCAGCCCGGTGGAGGCGGGCTCGCCACGGTGGACGGCGGGGGGGGATGGGGGGCATCGGCATCGCTCCGGCGGGTGCAGTTTGGGCGGCTGAGGCAGTGTACGGCCGCGGTGAGGAACGCCGGTGCGGATGGTTGACCTCCGGCTTCCGATCACATACTGTACGCATGTACATTTATCGGAGTGGGGCGATGACGAGCATGGCCGAACAGGGGGTCTTCACGAGACCGGGTCCATGTGCCGGCACGGCATGTGCCGGCCCGCCCCGGTCGCGAACGGAGATGGCGCGGACGAATGAGTTGGAGGCGGTTCCCATCGAGGCAGTGGCACTGAAAGCAGTGGCACTGAAAGCAGTGACACTGAAAGCAGTGACACTGGAAACCGTCGCACGGTGCGAGGTACTGACGACGGGGTTCGGTGCGATCGACGCGCTGCTGCCCGCCGGCGGCGTGCCCCGTGGCAGCCTGATCGAATGGATCGATGCGTCGGATGCTCACGGCAACGCGCTGGCGGAACTACCGGCTGGTGGTTCGACGGCGTTGGCGTGCGCGGTCGCCTGCACGATGGCGGAGCGGTCGGACGGAGGGGCGATCATCGTCGTCGATCGGCGCGGCTGGTTTCATCCGCCGGCCGTACTGCCCTGGCTCGGGCGTCGTGTTGACGTTGGTGGCGCCGTTGCAACCGATGGTCGATCGGGAGGGCTGTACGTCGTCCGTCCCTCGAGGGATGACGACGAGGTGTGGGCGATCGACCAGGCGCTCCGTTGCCCCGGTGTGGCGGCGGTGATCGGCTGGCCGGGGCGCGTCCATGCCACCGCCCTGCGCCGCTGGCAATTGGCGGCTCGTTCGACGGGAGCGGTGGGCCTGTTGGTCAGACCGTCGCACACCCGCCGTGATCCGACCTGGGCCGAGGCACGCGTGCAGGTGAGGCCCGTCGTGGTGCCGCGGGGAGATTGTTCGCGGGCCGATCTCGCCACCCGTCGGCTCCGGCTGTCACTCGTCGGTGGGCCATGGTGCGGTGAAGAGACGTTGACGGAGCGGACGGTCGACGTGGTCCTCGACATGTGTACGGGCCGTATTGCCGATCAGGGGGCGGCCGAACCGGCTACCGTGAGCGAACCGATCGCCGTGAACGAATGGGAGGCGCACGAGCGGTTCCGCGAGCGGGCCGAAGCACGACTGGCCGAAGCACGGCGGGCGGATCAGGAGCGCATCGCATGCCGCGCTTCATGACGATCTGGTTGCCGCGTTGGCCGGTG
>JBJSXB010000232.1:0-16522 GCA_046086245.1 Planctomycetaceae bacterium
GAACGGGCGTTTCACGTCGCCTTCGGCAGAGCGCCCAGCCCGACCGAGGCCGAGGCGGCGCTGTCGCTGCTGGCGGCC
Source organism: Planctomycetaceae bacterium (assembly GCA_046086245.1). Taxonomy (GTDB): domain Bacteria; phylum Planctomycetota; class Planctomycetia; order Pirellulales; family UBA1268; genus F1-20-MAGs016. The sequence goes on from JBJSXB010000232.1 coordinate 79, forward strand.
CACGGGCTGACCGCCGTCTGCCGCGGCATCCTCAACGCCGGCGAACTGGTGGCGATGGAGTGAGCGTGCCGTCGGGCGAACGAGCGCCGGGCACCGCGGGGGATGCCGACCGGCCGGCCGGTGCGGTGGCACGGCCCATCACGCATTGCCTTCGCCGCGCGGGCGCGGGGCTTCGGGCCCACCGAGGGCGTCGATCTTGGCGGCGAGGATGAAGTCGTTCTCCGACAGGCCGCCGATGGCATGGGTGTGGATCTCGATCCACACCTTGCGATAGCCCTCGAGATGGAGGTCGGGATGGTGGCGTTCCGCCTCGGCGAGTTCGGCGACGCGATGGAGAAACGCCATCGCGTCGACGAAGGAGCGCGCTTTCCAGTCGCGGCGGACGCGCGTCGAACCGTGGGTCAGGTGCCAGCCGGGGAGCAGGGCGATCTGCCGGGCTGCCGCCTCCTCGGAGTATCGCGGCACACCACCCTCGCACGGCACGCAGGCCGCTCCCGCCAACTCTCCCGCCGGACGCACCGGGCAGTCATCCATAGGCCATCGCCCTCCTCATCACGACAGTATCGCGAACACCGCCGCCGCCCGCCAGCCGCGCCCCGTGCGTCGCCGTGAGACGGCTGCTACGCTGCTCGCGGCACGATTCGAGGTCCGACGCCCCGCGGGGAGCGCGAGATGGAATTCATCGAGGCGGCGGGGTCGCTCGCCACCGGGCCGTTGCTGCTCCTCGTCGCCGCGCTGGGGATCGCCTTCGCGTTCGAGTGCATCAACGGTTTCCACGACACCGCCAACGCCGTGGCGACGGTGATCTACACCAAGAGCCTGCGGCCCACCGCCGCGGTCGTCTGGTCGGGGATCTGCAATTTCATCGGTGTCTACGCCGGCGGCATTGGCGTCGCGTTCAGCATCGTCCACCTCCTCCCGGTCGATCTCCTGGTCGACATCCGTTCCGGGCGCGGGCTGGCGATGGTGATGGCGCTGCTGGTGTCGGCGATCACCTGGAACTTTGCCACCTGGTACAAGGGTCTGCCCGCGTCGAGCTCCCACGCCCTCATCGGTTCGATCATGGGGGTGGGTATGATGAACGCGTGGCTGGAGCGCGGCTCGCCGCTGAAGGGGGTCAACTGGCACAAGGTGACCGAGGTCATCACCGCGCTGCTCGTGTCGCCGCTGGTCGGCTTCCTCGCCGCCGCAGTGCTCTTGTGGCTCTGCCGGTCGCTGATCCGCTCCCCGGCGTTGTTCAAGCCGCCGCGCGGCGACCAGCCACCCCCCTGGTGGGTGCGGGCGCTGCTCATCGGCACCTGCACCGGCGTGAGCTTCGCGCACGGATCGAACGACGGCCAGAAGGGAATGGGGCTGGTGATGCTGATCCTCATCGGCATCCTCCCGGCGACGTACGCGCTCGACCCGGCCGGGCGCGACGGGGACCTCGCCGGCGCGCTGGCGGCGGCGCGCCGCCTCGAGGGGGAGCTCGCCCGACCGGAGATGGCGGCGCTGATGAACGCCTTGAAGGAACTGCACGTCGCCAACGCCCGGGTCGAGCGCTTGTCGCGCGCGACGGCCCTCGCGGAGGAAGCGTCGGTGGAGTCGGCTCGGGTCCACGACATCCTCCATCCGCTCGAAGGGGGCGACGCCGTGCTCGCGACGCTCGATCCGCTGCCGGTGATCGCCGCGCTGGCCGGCACGATCGGCACCGCGCGGAGCGTGTCGGACCTGCCCCCCGACGCGCGGTGGCGGGTGCGCACGGGCCTGGTGGAGCTCGGCACCTCGGTGCGGACGCTGGTCCGCGAGTTCGGCCATCTGCTGCCGAAGGAGCGCCGCGACGACCTCAAGGCGATCACGCGCGATCTGGCCCGGCCGGTGGAATACGTGCCTTCGTGGGTCGTTCTCGGAGTGGCGCTGTGCCTCGGGCTCGGTACGATGGTGGGGTGGGAGCGGATCGTCGTCACCGTTGGTGAGAAGATCGGCAAGTCGCACCTCTCCTACGCGCAGGGAGCGGTGGCCGAACTGGTCGCCGCGACGACGATCGGCATGGCCGACCGGTTCCACATGCCGGTGAGTACGACCCACGTGCTGTCCAGCGGCGTCGCCGGCACGATGTGGGCCGATCGCGCCGGACTGCAGGGTGACACCGTGCGCAAGATCGCCCTGGCGTGGATCCTCACGCTGCCGGCGGTGATCTGCCTCTCGGGGTTGTTGTATTGGCTGGCGACGCTGGCGATCGCCTGACCGGCCGGGCGGCGACGGCAATCTTTATACGGCACACCTTTTCGATCGGCCCCGGCCGACCACCGTTCCCACCCCGGTCGCATGCGTTTTGCACCTTCTCCCGCCGGGCGGACGCTTCTCGACCGGCGCCGCTTTCTCGATGGCGCCGCCACCGGCCTGGCGGGCATCGCGCTGGCGAGCCTGCTCGCCGACGACCAGCTGCTCGCCGCCGAGCCGATCCGCCCGCGGATCGACGCGGCTCGGCCACTCGCGCCGCGCGCGCCACACTTTCCGCCGCGGGCGTCACGGGTCCTGGTGATCTTCTGCTCCGGCGCCCTGTCGCACGTCGACACGTTCGACTGGAAGCCGGAACTCGTCCGCCGCCACGACACCCCGCTGCCGGTGGCGGGAGGCACGCTGGTGACGTTCCAGGGGGAGCAGGGCAACCTCGTCCGTCCGCAGTGGGAGTTCCGGCCGCGCGGCGAGAGCGGGACGATGACCAGCGACCTCCTGCCCTGCCTGGGGGCGCTCGCCGACCGGATGTGCTTCATCCACTCGATGACCGCCAAGAGCAACACGCACGGTCCGGCCGAGAACCAGATGGCGACCGGGTTCACGCTCGACGGCTTTCCGAGCATGGGGGCGTGGGTCAGCTACGCGCTGGGGAGCGAGTGCCGCGATCTGCCGGCGTTCGTCGCGATCCCCGACCCGCGCGGCGGGCCGCAGGTCGGGCCGCGCCAGTGGGCGTCGGCGTTCCTCCCGGCGGTGTTCCAGGGGAGCCCCTTCAACGCCGACAAGCCGATCCCGCACCTCGGGCGGCCAGCGGCGATCACCGCCGCGGCTGACGCGGCGACGCGCGACTTCATCCGCCGGCTCGACGCCGAGCGTCTCGCCAGCCACCCGGATGACGGCGATCTCGCGGCGCGGATCGCGTCGTACGAACTGGCGGCCCGTATGCAGATGGCCGCCGCCGGCGTGGCCGATCTCGCCGACGAGTCGGTGGCGACGCTCGCCCGCTACGGCGCCCTCGACACCGCCAATCCGCTCAAGGCGCGCTTCGCCCGCAATTGCCTGCTCGCACGACGGCTGCTCGAGCGGGGGGTGCGCTTCGTGCAGTTGTTCAACGGCGCGTATGCGATGGGCGAGGGGGTCGGCAACTGGGACGGGCACAAGACCCTCGTCGAGCAATACTCGATCCACGGACCGATCCTCGACCAGCCGGCCGCCGCGCTCGTGGCCGATCTCGAAACGCGCGGGCTCCTCGACGACACCGTGGTGGCGTTCGTGACCGAGTTCGGGAGAATGCCGACGTTCCAGAAGGGTGCCAGCGGCCGCGACCACAACCCCGCCGGGTTCACCGTCTGGTTGGCGGGTGCGGGAGTGAAACGGGCCTGGCATCACGGCGCGACCGACGAGTTCGGCCACAAAGCGGTGGAACGCGTGCAGACGATCCCCGACCTCCACGCCACGATCCTCCATCTCCTCGGGCTCGATCACACGCGGCTCACCTTCTACAACAACGGCGTCGAACGGCGGCTCACCGACGTGCACGGCCACGTGATCGAAGACGTGCTGGCCTGACCGGCCGATGGAGACACCGATGCCCGTCATCCTTCAGACGACCCTGTTGCTGGTGCTCTCCAACGTCTTCATGACGTTCGCGTGGTACGCGCACCTCAAGAACCTCTCCGATCGGCCCTGGTTCGTGGCGGCGCTGGTCAGCTGGGGCGTGGCGCTGGCGGAGTACTTGCTCCAGGTGCCCGCCAACCGCATCGGCCACACGAAGCTCGACCTCGGCCAGCTGAAGATCCTCCAGGAGGTGATCGCGCTGACCGTCTTCGTGCCGTTCGCGGTGCTGTACATGAAGCAGCCGCTCAAGCTGAATTACCTGTGGGCCGCCGGCTGCATCCTGGCGGCGGTGTGGTTCGTGTTCCGCGACTGACCGGCGACTCCGGCAGACCCGACCCGATGGCCGACCACCACCCCCTCGACGCGATCGTCTGCGGCACCTGCGTCGCCGACATCCTCGTCCGCCCCGTGCCGCTCACCGAGCCGCCGGGGGCGGGCCGGCTGTTCCACGTCGATCCGATCGAGGTGACGACCGGGGGCATCGTCGCCAACACCGGCATCGGCATGGCGCGCCTCGGGCTCCGCGTCGCCGCGGCGACGCTCGTCGGCGACGATCTCTGGGGTCGGCTGATCCGCGAGCGTCTCGCCGCGGCCGGCCTCGACACCACCGCGGTCGAGACCGTCTCCGGGCAGGCCACGAGCACGACCGCGGTGCTGGTCGACCCCGGCGGCGAGCGCAGCTTCGCCCACCATGGCGGCGCGCCGACGACGCTCGACGCCGGTTTTTTCCGCCGCCACGCCCGGCTGTTCGGCTCCGCGCGGGTGGCGCTGGTGGGCTACGTCGGACTCATGCCGGCGCTCGAACGCGACTTGGCCGACGCGCTTCGCGTCGTGAAGGATGCCGGCTGTCTCGTCGCGCTCGAGACGGCCGGCGACGGCGGCACGCTCGCCACCGTCAGCTCCGCGCTGCCGTTGGTCGACTGCTACGTGCCGAGCCTCGACGAAGCGCGGCATCAGACCGGTCGTGACGACCCGCGGGAGATCGTCGCCCGCTACCGCGACCACGGCGCCGCCGGCATCGTCGGCGTGAAGCTCGGCCGCCACGGCACGCTGCTCTCCCCACGGCCCGACGCCTGGCTGGAGATTCCCTGCCTGCCGGCGCCGGGCGCGGTGATCGACACCACCGGCGCGGGAGACGCGCTGCTCGCCGGATTGCTCGCCGGCCGGGTGCGCGGCCTCGGCCCGCGCGAGGCCGGCCTGCTGGGCGCCGCTGCCGCGGCCTGCTGCGTGACCGCGCTGGGGGCGACCGCGGGGCTGCGCGATTACCGGGCGACCGCGGCCCTCGCCGGACTGTCCACCCCGGCAGGGTGACCTGTGGGGCGCGGCCGACGCCCGTTCAACGCGTCGTCGGCCAGGCGAAACTGATCCGATCGCGCCACCGTGGCGCGGTGACGGCGGGCGGCACCGCTCGGGCGCCGCTCACGCCAGCGGGGATGGCCGGCGTGGCCCGCGCGGGGGCCGCGGCCGATGGCGCTCCCGGCGCGCCGACTGCTCCGGCGCCGGGCACGCTGCTGGTCACCGACGGCGTGGCCGCGGGCGTGAGGCTCGACACCTGCCTTGGCTGCGCGGGGCCCGCGCTCCCGGCCGGACGGGTACGCGGCAGGCCGACGGCGGGGCCGGGGCCGCGCGGACCTCCGGTCGGCGCCGAGGGCACCAGCGGTCGGGCGTCGGCGGGGATCCCGAACGTCGCCGTCGCCGGGCCGATCACGCGACCGCCTCCCGTCGGCCGGCCGAGGCCGCCGGTCGCCTGCCGGACCTGGTCGCGAATCTGTTGGGCGAACGACGGGGGCTGGCTGCCGGAGGCGACCGCGGCATGCGCCTGGGCGTTGGCGGCGCGAAGCATGCCCGCCGCCGTCGGGGTGCCGGTTACCGCGCGCGCTCCGGGTGGGGCGGCGGGCATGACGGCCGCCGCGACGCCCCCTTCGGCCACACCGGGGGGCACCATGATCGTGACGAACGCATTGCCATCGACCGCGCCATCGGCCGGAGCGGGCAGGAGCGGCATCGGCGAGTGCCATTCGCCGGCGGGCGGAAGACCGCCATCGATCGCACCGGGATGGCCGGGCACGACGGCGACGGCATCGGGCGGACAGGGGATCACGCCACCCTCGGGAAACGGCATGGTGATCGTGACGACGCCATCGGCCGACACGCTCACCGTCCCGGCCGCGCCGGCGGATCCCGCCGCGCTCGCCCCGACGGCCGCCGCTCCGGGACCGGTCGCGGCGGGCAACGGCATCGCCACCGCGGCAGCGGGGAGCGCCGCGGCCGTCAGCGGCGGCGCCGCGTACCGCGCCTTGGAAAGGATGCCCTGCGCCGACGCGGGGGTTCCCGCGACCGCGGCGAGCACGGCGACGAGCCGGACCGAGGAATGGTTCATCGAATGGCTCCACGTGCGGACGGCGCCCCGACCCACGCTTCGTATCGGGTGGACCGCGGCAGCGGATTGAGACTGCCGGTCGGGAGGATTCGTCGGGCACCGCGCCAGGCGACCCGGTCGCCCGGGCTCCGCGCGATCGCCCAAGCCGCCGACGGCGCCGCCGCCGCCCCGCCTCCCGCGCCTGCCGGGGACGCAATTGACCGCGTTCCACCCGCCCCGCTACTCTCCGCCGCCCGCCCCGGCATCCGCGCGGCGCTTTCGAGCGACACCCCGATGAACACCCGCCCCGACGTCGCACGCTGGCGGAGCGTCACGATCGCGGCCTGGGTCGTGGCGATCGCCGTGCCCGCCGCCGGCGCGTCCCCCGGCGCGTTGCCGAGCGACATCGCCGCCCGGCCGCTCGACGACGGCCCCGCCGCCGGTGTGCCGATCGATATCGACGTGTTCGCCGACGAGGGGGTGATCCCGGCGGGCGCGATCGTGCCCGCGACGCCGATCGCGCCGGGGCAGGGGCCCGACGTCGACGCACTCGGTCCGGCCTGGGGGGAGCAGCGCACGGCGCGGCGATTCTGGTATGCCCGGGCGACGGCGGCGACGTGGGTCCCGCGCGGTCCCGCCGACGGGTTCGGCATGGTCGACGTGCCGCTCTCCACGTCGCTGGCGCCGGTGTGGTTCGACGACCTGCCGGCGCTGATGGTGTCACCCGCCTTCGGCTTCCATTTCTGGCAGCCGCCCGACGTGCTCGAGCTCCCTTCGACGGTGTACGACTCGTCGGTCGACGTCGTCTGGCGCACGCCGCTCACCGAACGGCTCGGCATCGGGCTGGGCATCACCCCCGGGGTCTACGGCGACTACCGCTCGTGGAACCCGCGCGCGTTCCAACTCACCGGCTGGGGGGTGGTCGATCTCCGCGTCGCCGAGCGCCTCTCACTGGTCGCGGGGGCGGCGGTCGTGCGGCAGCTCGACCTGCGCGTCCTGCCCGTCGGCGGGCTGATCTGGTCGCCGCGTGCCGACACGCGTCTGGAGGTGCTGGTGCCGCGGTCCCGGCTGACCCGGAAGCTCGCCGACCATGCCGGCGGCGGTTCGACCTGGACCTACGTCGCCTGCCAGTTCGGCGGCGGCACTTGGGCGGTGACGATGCCCGATGATTCGACCGCCGTCGTCACCTCGAGCGATCTCCGCGCGGTGCTCGGCGTGGAGGTGTTCCGCAGCCGCACGATGGCCGGCATCGGCGAGTTGGGGTACGTGTTCTCCCGGACGATCTCCGCCAACGGCACGCCGGAATACAACCCCGCCGACGCCGTCATGCTCCAGCTCGGTGCCACCTTCTGACGACCGCGCGATCGCGGCGTCCCGTTCAGCCGTGGCCGCGGCGGAGGATGTGGTGGTGGAAGGCGTCGGCGAGCGCCAGCCAGCTGGCCTCGATGACGTTCTCGCTCACGCCGACGGTGCCCCAGACATGCTGGCCGTCGGTACTCTCGATCGAGACGCGCACCTTGGCGGCGGTGCCCGCCTGACCGTTGATGACGCGCACCTTGTAGTCCAGCAGGTGCATCGACCGCACCGTGGGGTGATGGGGCTCGAGCGCCTTGCGGACCGCCGCGTCGAGGGCGTTCACCGGGCCGTCTCCCTCCGCCACCTCGTGGCGCACGGTGTCGCCGACGCGCAGCTTCACCGTCGCCTCGGTGAGCAGGGCACGGCCGCCGTCACCCGCGGCGCGGCTCTCGACGGCGACGTTGTAGGCCAGCGGCTCGAACGCCGGACGGAACGCCCCCGCGCAGCGATCGACGAGCAGATCGAACGACGCCCCGGCCGCTTCGAACTGCCAACCGTCGTTCTCCAGGCGACAGACCTCGGCGAGGACGCGGTCGAGCAGCGCGCGATCCTGCCGCAGGTCGGGCCGCGTGACGAGCGCCTGGATGTTGGAGCGGCCCGAGAGCTCGCTGACGAGGATCCGCCGGGAGTTGCCCACCGCTTCCGGGGCGATGTGCTCGTAGGACGACGTCGCCTTCGCCACGGCGTGAACGTGCATGCCCCCCTTGTGCGCGAAGGCGCTGGCGCCGACGAAAGGCTGGCCGGCCCGGTACGACATGTTGGCGGTCTCGTAGACGAAGCGCGACAGTTCGGTGAGATGGGCGGTGCCACCGCCGCCGAGCACGTGGTGACCGCGCGTCTTGAGGGCGAGATTGGCGACCACCGCGATCAGGTCGGCGTTCCCGCAGCGTTCCCCGAGACCGTTGATCGTGCCCTGCACCTGCACGGCTCCGGCCGCCACGGCGGCCAGCGTGTTGGCGGTGGCGAGATCGCAGTCGTTGTGGCAGTGGATGCCGATCCCCTGGTCGAGATCGACGGCGCGCAGTCCGTCGATCGCGCCCCGCACCATCCCGGCCAGCTCGTCGGGAAGGCTGCCGCCGTTGGTGTCGCAGAGGACGATCCGCGTCGCCCCGGCCCGGGCGGCGACCCGGATCGTCTCCAGGGCGTAGGCGGCGTCGAGTTTCCAGCCGTCGAAGAAGTGCTCGGCGTCGTAGAACACCTCGCGCTCCGCGGCGACGAGATGGCCGACGGTGTCGGCGATCATCGCCAGATTCTCCTCCCGCGACACCCCGAGCACCTCGGCGACATGAAACGTCGAGGTCTTGCCGACGATCGTCACGACGGCCGTCCCCGCGTCGAGCAGGGCCCGCATCCCCGGATCGTCGGCGGCGGCCATGCCGCGACGGCGCGTCATGCCAAAAGCCACCACCCTCGTGCGGCCGAGCGCGACCGGCCGGATGGCGGCGAAGAACTCGGCGTCCTTCGGATTGGAGAGCGGATAGCCTCCCTCGACGAAGTCGACGCCGGCGGCGGCGAGCCGGCGGGTGATCGCCAGCTTGTCGGCCAGTGAAAAGTGGACCCCCTCACCCTGGGCGCCGTCGCGAAGCGTGGTGTCGTAGATCTCGATCGTGCGGTCGTGGTGCATCGGGCGGCGCGCGAGGGCGGCGGCGAACGCCGCGGGAGCAGCGAGTATAACGACCGCGTCAGCGGCGCCCGGCGGCCTCTCCTCCGCCACCGGCGGAGGGCAACGCGGCCGCCGGCGGCTCGTCGCAGAGCGTCGCCAGCCAGGCGACGAGATCGCGCAGTTCGGCGCGGGACAGCCGCTCCGCCAACTCCGCCGGCATCGCCGACGCGCCGTCGCGGCGCGCCTCGACGTCGGCGGTGGCGATCCTCACGATGCTGCCGTCGGCCCGCAGCAGCGTCAGTTCCGCTTCGGTCTCCGCACGGAGGATGCCGGCCTCGGTGCGGCCGTCAGCCGTGACGACGACGGTCGTCTTGTAGCCCTCGGCGATCCGCGCGTCGGGCGCGCGGATGCTCTCGAGGAGATACGCCCGGTCACGCCGGGCGCCGATGCCGTCGAGCCGGGGCCCCACCTCGCCCCCGACGGCGCCGACGCGGTGGCAGCGGACGCACTCGACCGCCGCGCGATGGAAGAACAGCTCCTCCCCGCGCCGCGGGTCGCCCCCTTCGAGAAGGTCGTCCCCCGCATCCTCGATTCGCTTCCGCACCCCCTCCGGCACCTGCGCTGCCGCCGCGACGAGGATCTCGAGCCGGAGGCGCGGATCGCCGCCGACGGCGACCCGGGCCGCCAGCGGCTCGAGCGCCTCGCGGGCCGCGGCGCTGTCGAGCCGGCCGAGCAGGCCGATCGCCGCCTGCTGCTCGTGGAGCTCGTCATCCGACTCGGCGTGCGCCCCGCAGACGGTCGCCAGCTCCGCGACCAACGCCGGGTCGTCGCCGCCGGCCGCCCGGATCCGCCGCGACGCGGTCCGAACGGTCGCCACGCGATCGCCGGCCAACCGGCGGGCCACGGTGGCGGCGGCCCCGCCGTCGAGGAGCCCCAGCGCGTCGAGCGCCTGGGCGCGCGACGCCGCCGGCCGCGCCTCGTCGCCGGCCGTGTCGGCGAGCAGGCCGACGACGCCGTCGATGCCGAGAGTCGCCGCGACTTCCAATCCGCGCGTCCGCACCGCCTCGTCACTGGCGGCGAGGAGCGTCGGCAGCACGGCCGCCACCGCATCGCGTGCCGGAGCCGGATCGCGCGGCGTGAACGGTCGCCACGCGCCGATCACCCGGTCGCGCGGCCGCGGCTGCCCCCAGGTGGCGAGAACGTCGAGCGCCTCGAGACGGCGCGCGGCGGGGAGGGTCGCGGTGCAGGCGGCGTCGGCCACGAGCCGGGCGGCCTCGGGCGTGCCCGTGCGCTCGGCGGCCGCCAGGGCGCGGCGCAGGAAGGCGTCCCCGTCGGAGCCCTCGCGCGGTGCGGCGGGCAGCCGCGCGGCGAGGGGGGCGAGGGCGGCGCGGATCGGCACGTCGTGGATCGCCCGTGCCGCTTCGACCGCGATCGGGACCGCGGCGTCGGCGAGCGCCGCCGCGATCGCCGGGTCGGCGTGGCGGCGCAGCGCCAGCACCGCCGCCAGCCGCACCGTGCGATCGGGATGACCGAGCAAGCCCGGCAGCGCGTCGCGCGCGGCGACGCCCAGCAGGGCCATCACGAGTGGATGACGGGCGTGGGGATCGGCATCGGTCTGCCGCGCCCCTTCGGCCTCGAGCGCGGCGACGACGCGGCGCGTCAGCGCGTCACGTCCGGAAAGCCCGGGCGTCCGCCCGGCGATGCGGCCCAGGGCGAGCGCCGCGGCGCCGCGCACGTGTGGATGCTCGTCGTCCAACCGCGCGGCGAGCAATGGCGCCGCCCGCACCGCCGTCCCCCCGGCGCCGATCTCGCCGAGCATCCGCGCCGCCACCATCCGCAGCTGCCATGCCGGATCGGCGGCCGCCGCCGCGAGGTCGCCGGCCACGCGGAGGCGGTCGGGATGATCGTCGGGCAGCCGGCGGGCGATCTGCTCGAGCCCCCAGGCGGCGTGGATCCGCGCCGAAAGCGCGCCTGCCGCCAGCGCGCCGGCGAGCGGGGCGATCGCCCCGCGCCGGGCGAGTTCCCACTGCGCTTCCAGTCGCGCGCGGCGGTCGGGATGGCCGAGGAGCGTCACGAGTCGGCCGTCGGCCAACGCCTGCCAGTCGCCGGCGAGCAGATCGCGGAGGCCGTCCACCTCGCGGGCCCGCGCCGCGGCGGCGGCGGCGGAAGACGGCGTGGGCACGAAGCGCCAGACGCGCCCCTTGCCGAGGCCGTCCCAGCCGTGGACCCAGTCGCTCACCCAGATCGCGCCATCGGGCCCGACGGCGACGTCGGTGGCAAGCACGTGGCGGAACGTCTCCTCCTCGCCGACCGCCTCGAACGCGCTGCCGGCCGGCTCGATGCGGAAGCTGCGCACCGCGCTGGTGGCGGCCGCGCCGCGAAAATCGGCGAGGAGGAAGCGCCCGTGGAAATGCTCCGGCAAGCCGGTGGGAAAGCAGGCGGCGAAGCCCGCCGGCCCCGCGCCGATGTGGGCCAGGGGAGGCACGATGAACGCCGCCTGGCCGGGGAAGGCCGTCCGCCACCACTGCTCGCGGTTGAAGGGGCCGCGGTCGGGAAGGTATTGCACCGGGCCGCGCCAGCCCGAGTCGCCGCCGGGCACGATCCACACCAGCCGCGTCCGGTCGCCGCCATCGGTGTTGTTGTCGACGGTGAACAGGTTGCCGAGATCGTCGAAGGCGAGTTCCTGCGGGTTGCGCAGACCGGTATGCACGACCTCGAGATCGGAGCCGTCCGGCTCGCAGCGGAACACCGCGCCGCTCTCGGGGTTTTGCAGCGCCGCGCCACCGCCGACGACGGCGTACCCGCGGTCACCGATCGAGAACCAGAGCCGGCCATCGGGGCCCATCAGCAGCCCGTGGAGGTCGTGCCCCTGGATGGCGACGCGCACGCCGAACCCCTCGTGCAACACGCGGCGGACGTCGGCGACGCCGTCGCCGTCGGCGTCGCGGAGCCGGTAGAGCGCGGGAATGCAGGCGAGCCAGACGTCGTTCCCGCGGGCGACGATCCCGGCGGCGTGCCCGTCGACGAGCCGGTTGAAGCCGTCGGCGAACACGGTGGCCCCGTCGGCCCGTCCGTCCCGATCGGCATCGACGAGTTTCCGCACGCGGTCGGTCTCCGCCACCCACTCGCCGGCGCGGTCGCCGAGCAGGCGGAGCATGAACGCGAACCGGTCGTCGACGCTGCGACTGGCGAGGTCGGCGTCGAGCCAGGCTTCGTCGTTGATCCGCACGTTGTCACCGACCCCCTTGTGGGCACGGAAGGCCTCGCAGACGTAGACCGCGCCGCTGGCGGCATCGATCGAGAAGGCGACAGGGTTGGCGAGCGACGGCTCCGCTGCGAACAGCTCGATGGTGAAGCCCTCCGGGACCCCGATCGCGGCGGCGGCGGCGGCCGGCTCATCGCTCGCGGCGGCGACCCGCGGAGCCCGCGCCGGCGGCGGCGGTTCGATGCCCGGCACGGTGGGGGGCGTGGCGCCCGCGATCGCCGCCACCAACACCGCCGTCAGCGACACCAGCGCCGCACACGCGCCGCGTCCGGCGCCCGGCGTTCGTACCCCGCGTCCGTGCTGCGACAGTGACCGGCATGCCATCGTGGCCCCCTTCGCGTCGTGTGGTCGTGTCGCCGGCCTCACGGGATCCCCCGTTCGGTCTCGGCGCGGGCCTCCGCCGGCGTTGCCCACACCGGGCGCTGGTGGCGGTAGGCGGGCTTGATCGACAGGTCCTTGAACGGTTCGCGGTACAGCACCGACGTCGACGCCGACACCGGCGGCACCAGCCACATCCAGCGGCCGAACGGCTCTCGCCCCGCCGTCTGCTCGTTGCGGCAGAACTCGAGGAACTCGTGCCCCACCGCGTGGTGGTCGGCGATCCGCACGCCCGCCCGGTCGAACGACCAGAGCACCGCCTCGACGAGCACCAGCAATGCCTTGTCGCGCCACAGCGTGCGGTCGCTGCCGATGTCGAGCCCCATCCGTTCGGCGATCTCGGGAAGCAGGTTGTAGCGGTCGGTGTCGGTGAAGTTGCGGGCCGCGATCTCGGCGTCGAGATACCAGCCGTTGAAGGGGGCGAAGCGGTAGGTGACGCCACCGGCATCGAGCGCCATGTCGCTCACCGCGGGGAGCGCGTACCACTTGAGACCCCGCGGCGCGAGCCAGGGATGGTCGGGGTGCGCGAGAGCCACTTCGGGCCGGCAGTCGGCGGGGAGTTCGTAGAGCCGCGGGCCGTGGTCGGCCGTCTCGATCACCAGCGGCAAAAGATCGAAATCGGTGCCCGGGGGCTCCCATCCCAGGGCGGCGATCCGTCGGGTGAGCTCGTTCTGCGCCGGGTCGCCGACCTGGCGGCCCGAGCGCAAGCGCACCCCCGCGTAGCGCAGCAGCTGGGGATTCCAGATCCGCGGCCCGCGCCGCGCCGGCGTGTCGGGGGCGAACACGGTGATCGCCGGCCGGATGTCGCCGCCGTTGAAGGCGAATCGCAGATGGTCGAAACAGGCGGCGGCGATCGCGTCGGGGTCGAGCAGATCGCGGCCGTCGCGGAGGTGGAGCCCCTGCCAGTAGAGCCGCCCCACGCAGCGCCCGGCGTTCCGCCACGCCACGCGTGCGGCGAATGCCAACTCGTCGGTGGTCTTGTGCCACGTGCCGGTGGCGGCGAACGACGCGCGCATCGCGGCGATCCGCGGTGCCGGGTCGTCGTCGGGCCGCTGTTCGGCGAACCATTGGCGGAGGAACCGCTCCGCCTCCTCTTCCGGTGGCAGCCCGGCGTCGAACGTCACCGGCCCACCGGGGGGCGGCACCGCGGTGAACGGCCTGCGCCGCCAGCCGCCGGGGCGGCCGACGCTCCCCTCGCCGCGCGCCGGATGGTCGAAACTCTCGCAGGCCACCGCCACGCCGGGGAGCCGGCGCAGCGCCGCGGCCATCGTCTCGTTGAAGTCGCCGGGGCCGCAGACGATCACCTCGCAGGATCCCGCCGCGGCGACCAGCGCGCACACCGCGGCGGGTGTGAAGCGCCCCTCGGTGGCGGAAAACCGCGCCGTGAGCCCGATCCGTCGGTCGGCCGCGGCCGCCTCCAGCTCGTCGAGGTAGGGCGCCGTGTCCCGTGACCGCGCCGCGAACACGACGCCGACGCGGCGTTCGCCCGCCAGCGCCCGCACCGCGCGCACGGCCGGCGTCACCCCGATACCCGCCACCACGTAGAACAGCGGCCGCGGATCGTCGGCGGCGGGGCAGCAGCTGCCCGCCGGCGCGAGCACGCGCACGATCGTGTCGGGCCCGGCGGCGGCGAGCCACGGCGAGAACGCTCCCCCCTCTTCGAGCTTGACACCCAGCTCGTAGCCGGTGGGCCCGGCGGCGGTGAGCGTGTAGGGGCGCCCCACCCAGCGGCCGTCGATCAGTCCTTCGACGCGCACGTGCTGGCCGATCCGTGCGTCGGGCATCGCCGTGGCGTCGATCGACGTCAGCCGGGCGCGCACCGACCCGACCGCGAGCGGCGTGATCGACACCCGGCACAGCGCGAAGCCCCCGCCGCCGACGAACGCCGCCAGGCGGCCCCGGCAGCCGCCGCACACCCCGCCGGCACCGCTGACGCGCACGAGGTCGTCCACCGTCGCGGCCCGCGCCGCCGCCCGGCGCACCGTGGAGGCGGTGGCATTCGTGCAATGGCACACCACCTCGGTCCCCGACGGCGCGCGCGCCACCGGATCCTCGGCGAGCCACGCGCCGGTGGCGGACAGGGCGCGTCGCTGCCATTCCGCCACCGCGCCGCCGCGGAGCAGCAGCCCCATGACTTCCGGCAGGTGCGGCCACGGCCCGCGCACCGAGAGGCCGACGAGCCGGTCTCCCGCGCCGAGCACCAGGCTCACGGCACCGTCGGCGCTGACGACGACGTCACGGGCGGCATCCGCCGCCCCGCCGCGGACCGCCTCGGTGCGCGGCGTGGCCGGAAAATGCCGCACGCGGACGCGACCCGGCCCCGAATAGTCGGTGACGATGCACGATTCGTCGCCGACGTGGGCGAGATAGCGGTATGCCGTGCCGAGCGACGGCAGGTCGTGGGCGGTCGCCAGCCCCTCGAGCATCGTCGCCCACGGTCCACTGCCGTTTTGCGATCCAGCCAGCGCGGCGGCGTCGATGACGAGCAACTCCGCGGGAAGCAGCGCGGCGGCCCGCAGCCGGCGCGGCCGGCCGGCGAGCGTGCCGCGCTCGCCGACGAGCAGCCCGGGGCCGATCGTTTCCGCCGGCGCCGTGCTCCCGGGTGCCCACAGGCCGATCGCGCCGGAGAGGACGAAGTAGGCGTGCGACGACGGATCCCCCGGTTCGAAGAGCACCTCGCCGCCGCGTAGCCGCCGGACCGCCGCCGGGGCGGCCTCCGCCGTGCCGGTCAGTTCGCCGGCGAGCGCGCGCCAATGCCGCCAGCCCCCATCGGGCCCGGGCCGATCGGCCGTCGCGCGGGCGTCGGAGGCGGCATGGCGAGCGTTCCCGCGGCTGTCCGGCACGCGGGCCACGGCCGCCGCCTCCAGCGCGATCACCGTCACGCCGCGCGTGTGGCCGTCCGGCGGCGGCTCACCGAGCGGGGCCCCCGGGCGGCCGACGGTGGCGATGCGCCGCCATCCCGCCGGCCCCTCGTCGGCGTAGATCGCGAACCGGCCCCGGAGCAGCACGAACCTGTCGCCGGGAGGATCGCCGGCGGCGCACAGCACATCCCCCTCGTTGACGGACAGCGGCGTTGCGGCGGCGACGAGCGTTTCGACGTCGGTCCCCGGGCTGGCGGCGAAAAGCCCGCCGAGCGACTGCCTGACCAGGTCGCGCTCGGCGGGGGACAGCATGGGGGCGGGGAGGCGAGGGGGATTCCGGACCGGCACCCGCGGCAGTGTAGCGGGCCGCGGCGCTGGCCGTCATCGCGCCGGTCGCCTGCACCGCGACGGCCGGCCGATGCCCACGGGGCATTTGCCGCATCGCGTTCGACCAGTCCCGACGACCGGCCGCGCCGCTGGTACGCCCGATGACAAACGGTTCGCCACGCTCCCCGACAACGCGGTGTGCGACTGCGTGCCGTGGCTCCTCGAGGCCCATCGCCGGCTCGGCCGCGACGGCGCCATGACGCGTGCGCCGCGGCACCGGGGCGTGCGCCGGCGGTCGTTCGCGCGGTGTGATCAGAGCGGGTCGTCGCTCTCCGCATCGCCGTCGGCGTCGTCGCCATCGGCATCGTCGCCGAACGACTCGTCGGCGAACGACTCGTCCGCCGCGGAATCGTCGTCCCAGTCGTCGGTGGCCGACCCGTCGCGCCGGTCGTCGTGATCGT
>JBJSXB010000233.1:0-3139 GCA_046086245.1 Planctomycetaceae bacterium
CGGCGACGACGAACAACTTCGCGGCCGCGTCGCGGGCCAACGCCACGCTCCGCCGGGCGACGCGGATCCGCATCAGTCCTCCGCCGTCGTCCTGGTCTTCGACCTGAACGACAGTGCCGATCGCCAGCCCGGCGTCGGTCAGGTAGCGGAGAAACTCCGCCGACTGGTCGATGACGCGGGCGAGCCGGAACGACGCCCCCGGGTCGCATTCGGCCAGCGGCCGTGCCGGCGCACCGGCCGGCGTCGACAGCGATTCCCCGTCGGCGCGCGGAATCGGATCGCCGTGGGGATCGACCTCGGGCAGTCCCAGCCAGGCGTCGATCCGATCGACGAGCAGGTCGCTGACGGCATGCTCCAGGTGTTCGGCCTCGTCGTGGACCTCGTCCCACGTCATGTCGAGGACCCGCATCAGGAACAGCTCGAGCAGACGATGGCGGCGGATCACGCGGAGCGCCAACACACGGCCGGCACGCGACAGCGCGACACCTTCATACGGTCGGTGCGTGGCGAGGCGGGCGGCGTCGAGCGTCTTCAGCATGCTCGTGACCGTGC
The DNA here is from genome assembly GCA_046086245.1 of Planctomycetaceae bacterium. Lineage (GTDB taxonomy): Bacteria > Planctomycetota > Planctomycetia > Pirellulales > UBA1268 > F1-20-MAGs016. The sequence continues at coordinate 553 of JBJSXB010000233.1, forward strand.
CGGGTGAAACCGACAGCGCCGTCGCGATCTGCCCCGTGGTCGCCGGGCGTCCGCCCTGCGACGACGTGATCTGGTAGATCGTCTTGACGTAGTTCTCGACGGTCAGGCTGGCCACACGAACTCCCCCGGACCGGGCCTCCGGCCCCGATCGCCCCGCCCATTGCCCGCGATGCCGCAGGCGAGCATGATCGGGGCACGTCGGACATCGTACCCTCCGCCCTCGCTCTCCTCCGCCCATGTCGCTCAACGCCGACGCCCGGCGCGTCGCCGCACTGCTCGTCGCCGACGCCGACCGACTCGGCGTGGCCGTCCACACCGTCGGCGAGTCCACCGTCGTCGACTGCGGAGTCGCCGCGCCGGGAAGCCACGAGGCGGGGCTGCTCGTCGCCCGTGCCGCGATGGCCGACCGTGGCACCGTGCGGCTATCACCCCCCGGCGTCGACGCCCCCTGGCCGGGCAGCCCGTGGCCCACCGTGGCCGTGGGCAGCGACGACCCGGTGACAGCCTGCCTCGCGGCCCAGTACGCCGGCTGGAAGGTGGCCGAGGGATCGTTCTTCGCGATGGCCAGCGGTCCGTTTCGGGCGCTGTGCGGACGCGAGGCCCTGTTCGACGGCATCGGCCGGCGGGAATCCGACGATGTCGCGGTGGCGGTGCTCGAGTGTTCGCGGCTCCCGCCACCGACGGTGTGCGCGCGGCTCGCCGCCGACGCCGGCGTGGCCCCCTCCCGGCTGTTCGTGCTCGTCGCCCGCACCGCCAGTCCGGTCGGCACGCTCCAAGTGATCGCCCGCTCGCTGGAGACCGCCCTCCACCGCCTCCACGTGGAGGGGTTCGACCTCGCGCGCGTCGTGCGCGGACGCGGCCGCGCCCCACTGGCGCCGGTCGCCGGTGACGACCTGGCGGCGATCGGCCTGACCAACGACGCCATCCTCTACGGTGGGCAGGTCGTTCTCGAGGTGCGCGGGGACGACGGCACGTTGGAACGGGTCGGGCCGCGGATCGTGAGCCGGGGCTCGCCCGCGTACGGCGCCCCGTTTCGCGAGATCTTCGCCGCCGCGGGTGGTGATTTCTATGCGATCGATCCGGCGCTGTTCGCACCGGCGGCGGTCGAGTTCGTGAACGTCGACAGCGGGCGTCGGCACCCGTTCGGCGCCGTCGATCCGGCGCTCGTGGCACGGTGCTTCGCCGAGGCCGAGGGCTGAGGGAGAGGGCCGATCTGCGACGGCCCGCGACCGATGCGACTGTGCCTGCTCGGTGACCCGTCTGGTTGGCATCTGCGACGGCTGTCGCGCGCGGCGGCGGCGGCCGGCCACGAGCACGCGGTGGTCCCCTGGCGGGCAATGACGGCCGCGCTGGGCGGCGCGGACGCGCTGGCCGCCGTGGCGCCGCCCGAGCGGTTCGGGCCGGCGGCGCTGGCCGACGCCGATGCCGTGATCGTCCGCACCATGCCCGCCGGGAGCCTCGACGAGGTGATCGTGCGGATGGACATGCTGGGCCGACTCGCCGCTGCGGGAGTCCGCGTCGTCAATCCGCCGCGGGCGCTGGAGGCGGCGATCGACAAATACCTCTCGCTGGCCCGCCTCGCCGCCGCCGGCATCCCGGTCCCGAGGACGATCGTCGTCCAACATGCCGCCGCCCTGCGCGGCGCCTGGGAAGCGCTCGGCGGCGACGTCGTCTCCAAGCCGCTGTTCGGATCACGGGGCCGTGGCATCGAACGCCTCGACTCGCCGGCGCACCTGGCCGCGGCGGCTGAGCGCCTCGCCGCGGGAGGCATCGCCTACCTGCAGGAGTTCATTCCCCACGCGGGCTGGGACGCCCGGATCCTGGTGGTGGGGCAACGCGTGTTCTCGATGCGCCGGGTGGCGACGGACGATTGGCGGCTGAACCTGGCGCGCGGCGCCCGTCCGGAGCCGTTCACCCCCCCTGCCGATTGGGTCGATCTGGCCCGCCGGGCGGCGGCCACGCTCGGGGCCGACGTGGCGGGGGTCGACCTCCTCCCGCACCGCGGCGGAGGGGCGGTGGTCGTGGAGGTGAACGGCGTCCCCGGCTGGCGCGGCCTGCAGACCGTCTGCGACACCGACGTCGCGGACGCCGTCATCGCGTACGTGGCCGGCCGGGCCCGTTGACCCGCCGGCAGCGACGTTCGCGACGGGCTTTTTCCGCGTTTTCCCGAGTGGACAGTTGGCCGATTGAGACTTCCGGAAGCTGCCTTCCTTTTAGGCAGACCCCCCACTGCCCACGGCGACGGCACCGCTGCCCGTTTGCGAGACAGCCGCTCCCTGCGGGCTGTAAGTCCTTGTTTCTCATCGACTTCGCGATGCGACTTGACCGCAGTGCAAGCATCGAAGCGGTCGAGACTCCATGGCCGGAGTTGTCGAGGGAAGGGAATCGCGACGTGTTGGCAGGCTGTGGACAAACAGCCTGCTCGATCGCACGGACGCGATCGCGGCAGTGCAACTGCCGAAAAAACCGGAGGTTTTTTTGCATGGAAAAAGTTCCGGACGACTTTTTCCACGGCCTTTTAGGGAAGGGAATGTCATGGATCAGCGGTCAGAGACCTCCGGGTTGGCGGTGCGGGACGAAGGCGGCG
>JBJSXB010000234.1:0-8433 GCA_046086245.1 Planctomycetaceae bacterium
CTCGGCGGCGACGCCACCCGACCCGGCGAAGATCGCCGTCGTCGGCGCCGCCGTGGCGGGTGCCTACGCCCTGCTCGGAGCGATCCTCACGCACTGGCTACCCGAACCCGACCCCACGGTCGACCACTGAACGCGGGACGCACGGATGCCCGCTTAGCAGCCCGTGGCCAAAGTCCATCCATGGCCTTTGGCCACTCGAAAAGCTTCGCTTTTCACGGGAGGTGCACTCCCGGCACCTCATCCCTGAGGTGCGGCAGGCTGTTTGTCCACAGCCTGCTAACCGACATCGACCACGAAGATCTGATTACAGTCGCGGCTGCCACCGCCGGGGAGCGGCGTGGGGACGGGGCGCACGAAGGCGATGCGCCGGCCGTCTGGGGAAAAGACACAGGCCTCGGGGCGCGGTGCGCTGGCATCGCGCCACGGTGCGGTGAGCCCGCGCACCCGACCGTCGGCGGCATCCACGAGGCAGACGCTGCCATCGACGATACAGGCGATCGCGTCGCCGGAAGGACTCCAGGTGAAGGCGCTGGCGATCGGCGCGGAGGAGCGGCTCAACTGCGACAACTCGCCGCGCGGGGAGACCGTCCACAGCTGGTCGATCCCCGCGTCGTCCTTCATCAGCAGACCGATCCGTTCGCCATCGGGGCTCGAGCGTAGCCAATGCCGCGCGCCCTGGATCCCCGGATGCCGCCGGTCGGCGGTGAACGACAGCCGGCGCTGGACCACGCCGCGGGGAGGCGCGGGACGCGTCGTCGGCGTTCCCGCCAGCGGCCCCGCACCAGGCGTGGTCCACGCGTTCGGGTCGTCGGGCAGGTCGACGAGAAACGCCTCGGCGACGGGCTGCCCGCCCGCCGACCGCACGAGTCCTTGAAAGGCCAGCGCATAGCGCTGCCACGAGCCGTCGGCGCGTCGGTAGCCGCGGCTTCCCACCCACGCTTCCTCGTAGGCGCGCGAGATCTCGTCGCTGCCCGGTCGCGGCGCGTCGGCGAGCGTCGTCACCAGCACGCTCCACGCGCTGCCGTCGTGGTTGCGCGCGTGCGTCCGCGGGACCGTCACCGATCGGCCGCAGACGGCGACACCGACCGCCCGGAGGTTCCCTTCGCACCCCGGCGGTGGCCGTTCGGGAAGCACGGCATCCTCGTAGGTGAAGCTCACCAGGGCACCGTCGGGGGAAAAGACGTGGACATGCGTGCCACCGCGGAGGGCGCCCGGGGTGAACGGCGGGATCAGGTCGCGGGCGTCGAGCGCGTCCATCCGGCCCGGTGCGGCACCGCGCACCACCACCCCCTGCCGCCGCGCCGGGCCGTACGACCAGTCGGGGGTGGGGCGCTCGGGGCCATGGATGAAGACCACGCGATCGTCGACGGGGCTGGCGGTGACGACGCCACAGCACGCCCCGCTGGTCGCCGCGTACAGCCGCTCGACGCGCCCCGTCTCGACGTCGACGCGCTCGATCACCGTCCCGTCGAAACGGCTGCCGTCCGGATCGCTGCGGACGTCGTAGACGATCCAACGCGCGTCGGGGGACCAGACGGCCGCATTGGTGAGGATGTGGCCGTGCGGCGCGGATGTCACCTGCCGCAGCGACGCCTTCAACGCGGGTCGCTCCCGAACGCCGTCGGATCGATCACCACGCGGACAATCGCCTCGCGGAGGAAGGTGTAGGTGACGTGCACGCGGCCGTCGGCCGCCTGGATGATGGCCGGATAGGAATACTCGCCGGGAAACGTCTCCAGTGCCACGACATCGCGCCACGACCGGCCGTCACGGCTCTCGGCCACCACCAGCGGCGTCCGACCCTTGGCGACTGGGTTGTAGACCAGCAGATGCCGTCCGTCGGCGAGCGTCACGGCGTCGGTGCCCGCGTCGGGATTGGGGAGACTGCCGAGCGTCAGTGGCCCCCAGGTGACCCCGGCGTCCTTCGATTCGATCTCGAACAGCCGGCCGCTCTTGGTGCGCCCCAGGGCGAGCAACCGTCCGCCGCCAAGCGCGAGTACGCTCGGTTGGATCGCCATCACCGCGCGGCCGTCGTTGACCGGTTGGCCGCGCGCGAAGCTGCGCCCACCGTCGGTGGATCGCTCGAAATGCACCTTCCACCCGTCATCCTCGCTCGAACTGCCGGCGAGCACCGTGCCGTCGCCGAGCGTCACGGGCTTGTTCTTCACCGGGCCGATGATGCCGTCGCCGAGGCGGCAAAGCGGCCCCCACGTCCGTCCGCCGTCGCCGCTTTCGCGCACCACCCCCCACCAGGCGCGCGGCGAAGGCCCCACCTTCGCATAGAGAAACAGCGGCCCACCGCGCGATTGGAAGAGCACTGGATTCCAGCACGGGTGCCGGGTGCCGTCGGGTTGTACCCCGTCGATGACCGCATCCGGCGCGCTCCATCCGTGCACGCCGAGCCGTGACACCCAAATCCGCACGTCGGGCTCCCCCTCATCGCTGCCGCCGAACCACGCGGTCACCAGCCCGTCGACCGTCGCTTCGATCGTGCTGGCATGGCAGGAACGCGTCGGAAAGCCCCGTGGGCAGACGAACTCGCGGAGCTTCACCGCGGCGGCACCGAGCCCCGCGTCGACCGCACCGTTCGTCTGCGACCAGGCCATCGCCGTCGGCAGCGCGGCGAGTGCCGCCACCAAGCCGATCACGGTCGGCCGGCGGCGGCACGGCGGCGCGGCCCCCACGCCGAAAGCCGCCGCGGTTCGTGACCGATTCCTGATGGATGTCGCGGGTTGCATCGAGTCGTCGCTCCGACGGGTTTCCGCTACCGGGGGCCCACGCGGCGCCGCGCCGCGGGCCGGTCGTCGGGGTTGTACCGCGCCACCGGGTGGGACGTGGAGCGGGGCCACGCGGCCGGCCGAAGTTCAATGCCGTCCGGGGCGGAGGCGCTCGCCGACAACCCGGACACGCGACCGACGGCGTCAGCCGCCGGCAGCGAACAGATCGCGTCCCGACGGAGGTGCCAAACCCTTCATCGCGTTGACCAGGATCCTCGCAAGGGTACGGCCTCGTGCCGACCCCGATCCGCGTCAGTCTCGCAGTGCTCTCCCCGTTCGCAGACAGCGCATCGGTTCGAATCCGTGAGGCCGTGGCGGCCCAGTGCCGCCACGGCCTCCGTGTTTTTTCCCTCCGAGGGGTTCACCTCTCGCGGCCCCGACGGTCAGACCGCCTCGTCGAGCACCGCCACGGTCGCGAACGACTTGCCCTCGAGCATCTCCAGCGACGCCCCGCCGCCGGTGGAGACGTGGCTCACCCGATCGGCGTAGCCGAGCTGCTCGACCGCCGCCGCCGAGTCGCCGCCGCCGATGATCGTCACCGCTCCGCGCGCCGTGGCGGTCGCCACCGCGTCGGCCACCGCCTTCGTGCCGGCGTCGAAGGGAGGCATCTCGAACACCCCCATCGGTCCGTTCCAGACGACGGTGCCGGCGCCGGCGATGATCGCCGCGTAGCGCTCGGCGGTCTGCGGACCGATGTCGAGGCCCTCGAAGCCGTCGGGAATCTCGCCGGCAGGGACGATCCGCTGGGCGGCGGTCGCCGAGAAGGCGTCGGCACAGTGCGTGTCGGTCGGCAGCACCAGCTTCCCGGCACCCCGTTCCAACAAGCCGCGGGCGAGGTCGAGCTTGTCGCGTTCCACGAGCGAGGTCCCGGTGCGTCCCCCCTGCGCCAGCGAGAAGGTGTAGGCCATCGCGCCGCCGACGAGCACGTGATCGCAGATCGAAAGCAGGTTGGTGATCACGGCGATCTTGTCCGACACCTTCTTGCCGCCGAGGATCGCCACGAAGGGGCGCTTCGGGTGGGCGATCGCATCGGCGAGGTAGCGGACCTCCTTGTCGACGAGAAACCCGACCACCGCCGGACGGCCCGCCGCCTTCATCGCCACCGGCACCGCGTGCATGCTCGCCTCGGTGCGATGGCAGGTGCCGAAGGCATCGTTGACGTAGGCGTCTGCCAGGCCGGCCAGGCCGGCGACATAGGCGTCGTCGTCCCCCTTCTTCTCCCCCTTGTTGAAGCGGACGTTCTCCAAAAGCAGCACCTCGCCGGCACGCAGCGCCTTCGCCTTGAGCTGGGCGTCCGGCCCGCCGGTGTCGGCAGCGAGGACCACCGGCCTGCCGAGGAGTTCGCCGAGCCGTTTCGCCACCGGCTGCAACGAGTACTCCGGCTCCGGCCCCTTGCCGGCGGGCCGGCCGAGATGACTCATCAGGATCGCCCTGCCACCGCGGTCGAGGATCGAGCGGATCGTCGGCAGCGCCATGCGGATCCGCCGGTCGTCGGTGATCGCTCCGGTCTCGTCCTGGGGCACGTTGAAATCGACGCGCACAAGCACGGCCTTGCCCCGTGGATCGATGTCGGCGACGGTTTTCTTGGCCATGGATGCATCCTCCGTGGGAACGACGAGCGGGTATTCGACCCGGCGCCGACGGTGGCCGCAAGCCGGGCCGCGAAGGCGACCGAGTCCGGCTCAGCCGGGCATCGCCACCACCGCCTTGACCATTCCCGAGCCCGGCTCGATGAGCGCGGGAAAGGCGGCGCCGAGGTCCTCGAACGGGACGCGATGGGTGATCCAGGGGCGGGTGTCGATCCGCCCCTCGTCGACCAGGCCGATGATCCGGGTGAAGTCGCCCGACAGCGCGTTGCGGCTGGCGAGGATCGATAACTCGCGGCGGTGGAGCAGCGGGGCGTGGGGAAACGACACCGGCTCCTGCGTGATCCCGACGTACACCAGCCGGCCACCGAAGGCGCAGAAACCGAGCGCCGCGGCCATGCTCGCCGGGCTGCCCGTGGCGTCGATCACCACCTCGCACAGTCTGCCGGCGGTGAGTTCGTGGAGCGTGGCGGCGGTCGCATCGGCGCTCGCGGCGGAAAGCACGTCGGGGATGCCGAGGCACTCGCGGACGAAGGCCCTTCGCGCCGGCGCGACGTCGACGACGATCACCCGGCATCCGGCGAGCCTGGCGAACTCCACCGCCGACAGCCCGATCGGCCCGGCCCCGATCACAAGTACCGTCTCGCCGGCCGCCGCGCGGGCACGGTCGATCGCATGGCAGCCGATCGCCAGCGTCTCGACCAGCGCGCACTGCTCGGCCGTGAGCCGTGGGGCGGGGTGGAGCTTGCGGGCCGGCACGGTGAACAGCGGCCGCAAGCCGCCGTCGCAATGGACGCCGAGCGTGCGGTGGTGCTCACAGCAATTGGTCAGGCCGCGGCGGCAGGAGAAACAGTGCTGGCAGTTGATGTACGGCTCGACGCAGCAGCGGTCGCCGGGGCGCACGTTCGTCACCCCCACGCCGACCGCGACGACCTCGACGCCCAGCTCGTGCCCCGGGATGCGCGGATAGCTGAAGAACGGCATCTTGCCCAGGTATCCGCCGACATCGGTGCCGCAGATCCCCACCGCGCGCACGCACACCACCGCCTCGCCTTCACCCGGGGGCGGCGGCTCGGCGACATCGGCCAGGCGCAAGCGCCCCGGCTCGTCGAGGATCCAGGCGTTCATCGCCGTCGCTCCGTCGGGGTGGTCGTGTCCGGAAGACGATAGAACGCCGCGGCATTGTCCCCCATGATCGCACAGCGCTCCGTGGCGGTGAGCTGGGCGACAAAATCCTCGATGATGCCGACGACGTCGGCATACGGTGCGGCAAGCGTGCACACCGGCCAATCGCTTCCGAACAAAAGCCGGGCCGGCGAAAACACTTCGAGCGCCACCTCGAGGTACGGCGTGAACTGGGCGCGTGACCACCCCTGCCACGCCGCCTCGGTGACCAGTCCGGAGAGCTTGCACCAGCAGTGGGGATGGCGGCCGAGGCGGGCGACGTCGTCGCGCCACGGTGCCACCGTGCCGGTTTTCACCCGCGGCTTGCCGAGATGGTCGAGCACGAATCGCTGCCCGGGGAAATGTGCCACCAATTCCTCGGCGGCGGGGAGCTGGTGCGGGTAGACGAGGAGGTCGTAGGCAAGCCCGTGCGCCGCCAGTTGGCCGATCCCGCGGACGAACGCCGCGCCGAGGAGGAACCGCGGGTCGGGCTCGTCCTGGACCACATGGCGGATGCCGACCAGGGCCGGCCGCCGCGCGAGCCGCGCGAGGTCATCGGCGACGGTTTCGGACCGCAGGTCGACCCAGCCGACCACCCCGCGCACCAGCGCGGTCGTATCGGCAAGATCGAGGAGCCATTCCGTCTCCACCAGCGACTGGCGCGCCTGCACCGCCACCGCGCCCTCGATCCCGGCCGCCGCCGCCACCGGCTCGAGGTCGGCGGGAAGGTGGTCGCGCGCGAGGCGTTCCATGCCGGCCCCGATCCACGGATACTCCTCCGGCCGATAGCGCCAAAAGTGCTGGTGGCCGTCGATCCGCATCAATTGTTCTCCGGCAACCCTTCCACGTGACCGACGTCGCGCACCGGGGCGAACAGCGCCTGCACGTCGCGGAGCAGATCCTCGTCGAGCGGCTCGGCCGCCCACCGCGCCCAGTCCCGGACGTTGGCGGGGCTGGCGCTGCCGGCGATGGTGGTGGCGATGGCAGGATTGGCGAGGGAGAACTGGAGGGCGAGCTTCGCGATCGGCGTGCCACGGGAACGGCACAGCGTGGCCGCCGCCCGGGCGGCCACCCGCACCCCCTCCGGCTCCTTGAGCCACGCCGGCAACGGCGCGTCGGTGAGCAGCCGTGCCGAAAACGGCCCGGCATTCATGGCGCCGATCCCCCGCGCGGCCAGCCAGGGAAGGGTCTCCGAGGCGAAGCGGGTGTTCTGGAGCGTGTACTGGTTGTAGCTGAGCACGCAATCGACGTCGGCACGGTCGCAGACGAAGCGGAAAATCTTCTGCGGGTAGCCGCTGAAGCCGATGAACCGCACCTTTCCGGCCTCGCGGGCGCGCTGCAGGGCGGGCAGTGTCTCGTCGACGATCTGCTGCATCGGGACGAACTCGATGTCGTGGCAGAGCACGATGTCGAGGTGGTCGGTGCGGAGGCGGTGGAGCGACACATCGACGCTCTCGGCGACGCGCCGCGCCGAGAAATCGAAATGGCCGAGGTCGTAGCGGCCGAGTTTCGTGCATAGCAGATAGTCGTCGCGAGGGACTCCCTCCAGCGCGATGCCGAGGAGCACCTCGCTCATCCCGCGGCCGTAGAACGGGCTGGTGTCGATCAGCGACAGCCCTCCGTCGAGCGCCGCCCGAACGCTCGCCAGCGCCTCGTCGAGACCGACGCGGCGGAACTCACCCCCCAGCGAACTGGCGCCGAAGGAGAGGATCGGGACGTCGAGGCCGGTGCGTCCGAGGGGGCGGGTCTGCATGAGGGTGGCGGACGGAGGGGAACCGTGGTGGCTCAGAAGGTTCGGCAGCCGAGCGACAGCAGCAGATTCGCCCAGGGGCGGGTTTCGGCCGTCTGGATCGTGAGCACGTGGTCGGGCGAGGCGACCGCGTCGTAGAAGTCCCACTTCACGATCGGTCGGAGAACCAACGGCGCACCCGCCGCCACGATCACCCGCCGGTACTCCTCCCAGACCGGCGGATCGCCCGGCGTCGCGGCGGCATAGGGATCGCTGCGGTCGATCCCCATCGTGAACACTTCGTCGACACGGACCGTCGCCAGCACCGCCGCGAGGACCTGCGCCACGGTGGGAATGCCCGGCGACAGCTGCAACGACACCAGCTCCGCCCGCGGCCCGCGCTTGTTGTCGGCGGGATAATTGCCGTCGGCGATCAGCACCTTCGAATGGTGGCCGGCGCGGGCGAGCGCCCGGAGGATGTCCGGATGAAGAAGGGGTGTGTCGAGCATGCGGATTCCGTCGGGTGTTCACCGCCGCGCGAGACGGCGGAAGCTCTCGATCGTCCGCCGCGCCGCCGCGGCGGGGGTCGGCAGGGGCAACACCTCCGCCGACAGGAAACCGTCGTAGCCGATCCGCCCCAGCGCTTCAACGACCGGCTCCATCGCCGTGTGGCCGAATCCGACGGCACGGCGGTTGCTGTCGGCGAAGTGGACATGTCCGACACGCGGCCCGCAGGCCACCAGCGCCGCCGCGACGTCGTCCTCCTCGATATTCATGTGGAACAGGTCGCAGAGCAGGAGGACGTCGCCCAGCGCGCGGTCGGAGAGCCAGGCCGCGGCGTCGGCCTGGCGGTTGAAGAGGTCGGTCTCGTAGCGGTTGAGCGGTTCGTAGAGCAACGGCCTGCCGTGGCCTCGCGCCCGCGCGGAGAGCGACTCCAGCGCGTCGCCGAGACGATCGCGGGCCGTCTCGGGTGGCATGCCGGGCGCACTTGTGCCCTGCATCGATCCCACCACGGCCGGCGCGCCCCAGCCACCGGCCACGTCGACGATCCCCTCGATGAACTCGAGTGCCGCCCGCCGCACCTCCGGATCGGCGTGGCACAGATGGAGGCGGTGCCGCACCCAGCCGGCTCCGGTGCCGACGGCGGCGAGCACGAGCCCGTGCGCCTCGAGCGCCG
>JBJSXB010000235.1:0-6014 GCA_046086245.1 Planctomycetaceae bacterium
CCTGCTCGTGGGTCGCTTTGGTCAACTGGTGCCCGAGGCTCGAATCGAAGACGCGCTTCTCCGCGGCGGTGAACAGTTCACCGGCCCGCGCGAGCCTCGACGCCGCGGCGGCGGATTCGGCGGCTGGCTTGGCGGACGACAGGGAACGCTTCGACTTCGATTTCGCCATGGGAACGGGTGTGCCTCGGAAACGGGGAAAACGGTCGCGGGCCTGCTTGGAGCGGTCAGCCGGGGCGGAAGCGATCCGCCGTCACGGCAAGGGACGATAAGACCGCTGCCACGGACATGCAAGTATGCGCCATGCCGGAGTGCAGGCGGCGAAACCGTGCCAGGGGCGAACGATCGTCGCCATGAGGAACGTCGCCATCGGGAAAACGGCATCCGGTCGCCACCGACCGCGAAAGCCGGATCGGCCGTCCGTTGGATGGTGCCGCGTGGGCTCGCGAAGCGTGCGGCGCGCTCAGCGTCCGCCGCCGCCACCCCCGCGCCGCGATCGCGCCTCGTCCATCATCCGGCGATATTCGGTGCGCCGGGCGCGGTCGTCGGGACTGGTGCGGTTGAGGCGGGACAAAGAACGGGCGTTGGCCGCATCCTCGCCGCCACCGCCGCGGCGTCCGCCGCCTGGAGGCCCGCCACCACCCGGAGGCCCGCCACCGGGGCCGCCGCGACCGCCGCCGGGTTGACCGCCGCGATTGTTCGAGGCCTGACCGCCGGGAGGACCACGCTGCTGATTGCCGTCCTGCTGCCGCCGTTGCATCCACTGCTTGCGGCGATCCTCTTCCGCCTTGAGGCGGCGTTCGAGTTCGGCCTGTCGTTGCTGCGGTGGCATGGCGAAGAACGAGTTGGTTTCCGCCCGCTCACGCGCCTCGAAGAGCCGGCCCAGCTCCCGCTCACGGACCTCGCGCGGCAGATCGCGCATCTTCTCGAACATCGGCCGCATGCTCGCGCCGTCGCCGAACGGCGCCTCGTTGCGGGCCATCTTGTCGTAATCGGCCACCTGTTGATCGACCAGTGCGCGGACCTCCGCCACCTCCTTCGGCGTGGTGAACCAGCCGAGCCACCAGCCGGCGATCCCCATCACCGAACCAAGCAGCAAAAGCAGAAGCACCAGCCAGAAGACCCACCCTCCCTTCCGCGACCCCTGGCGTTCGGCGGCCAGTTCACGGAGAGCACGGCGGGTTTCGGCTGCGGAAGCAGTGGCCATCGGGAATCACCTCTCGATTGGATCACGCTGTACGGTGCGGCATTCCGGGTGCGGCATTCCGGGCGCGGCATCCCGGCGTGGATCATCGGCATGCCACGCGGGATTGATCGGCATGCGATTCGGGGCGGAACCCGGTCGGCAGGTCCGACGCCTGCGACGGGAACCGAACACGGCTTGACACTGTAACGGCCGTGGCATCGCAAGGTTGCGGCGCGTTGGATCTGGTCGAGAGAGGGGGTTTCGACCGGCGAAAGCCGTGGTATCGACGAACCTGAATACCCCTCATGAGATGGGTGCGGCGGGTGTGAACGCTGGCCGCGTCGCCGGGACGGGGGGGCCGTTTACGGCGCGGTGGAGTTGGTCGGTGCCGGCCGCCCGACGGACACGTGTCGCAAAAGCGCGCCGACGCCGCCGATGAGCGAACGGTCGCCGAGCAGCGTGGCCACGGCGGCGAACGCGGTCGCCACCGCCGCGAGGCGCGGAAACACCCCCACGCCGGTCCACGGGAGGATCCAACCGATCGCCGCCGCGGCGGCTGTGGCCAGCGCCGTCCGCACCAGTGCGATCCACGGAAACGCCACCCGCGCCATCACCGTGCCGGCCGCCAGGCAGCCCAGCGCCGTGGCCAGCCCCAGGCTCGCGGTGACGATCGCGTAGGCGACCATCGGTTCGGTGCCGCGGTCGGCGAACCGCGCGGCGATCTCCGGCGCGCGGTAGACGAATCCGGCCGCACCGACGAACGCCAGCGTGGTCAGACCGAGGGAGTACACCGTGCTCTCGCCGAGACCGCCCGAGATCGCCCGTCCGGCGAGGGCCATCATCCGCAGCGCGCTGGCCACGAGCAGCACCGCGGCGACGGGCGCCGCGTTGGCGTAGCGGTCCCCGAGGAGCAGCGTCGCGATCGCCGGCGTCACGGGAATGACGGCGATGGTCAAACCGGCCGCGAGCAGGGCGGTGCGCAGATAGCCGGTGGCGAGCGGCACCACCGAGCGTCCGCCATGATCCCGATGATCGACGGCGATCGCTTGCGCCACGAGGCCCGCCGAGTTGGCGAACCCCAGCCAGGGAATGAGGCAGAGATTCTGTGCGGCGGCATAGAGGCCGGCGGCGGTCGGCCCGGGAGCGAGGAGTTTGACAGCGATCAGGTCCATGCTGAACAGCGCGCGCGACACCAGGCCGCTGCCGATCACCAGCCGCGAGCGGGCGATCACCTCCGGCAGCGGCATCGCCGGACCCAGGAGACCCACTCCGCTGAGCCGGCGGGCGGCGAGAAACAGCACGCCATCGGAGAGCGACACCGCGGCCGCGGCGCCCGCCGCGCCGGCTCCCGCCTCGACCAGTCCGACCGCGCACAGCAGCCGGCAGGCGAGCGACCCGAGCTGCATCGCCACCAGGGAACGGTATCGCCCGCGTCCGATCGCCGCCATCCGATGGACGTGGCCGAGCGCCGCCAGCGGGATCCCGGGGGCGATCCAGCGCAGTGGCCCACCGAGCGACGGCGACTCGAACCACGCGGCGATCGCATCCGCCTCGACCATCACCACGCCCGCCAACAGCGCCCCAGATACCAGCGTGCACCGCAGGACCGTGGTGGCGAATCGGTCGCCGTCGGTGTGCGCCGCGATCATGTAGGCGACCGCGCCGCCGGAGACCATTCCGAGGAGCTCGGTACACCACACACCGAGGACGAAGGCGACCGAATAATCGCCGTAGGCCTCGACGCCGAGCCGGCGCGAGAGATAGCTGAACACCCCGCATCCGAGCACCAGCGTAGCGAAGCTACCGGCGGCGAGCCGCAAGCTTTCGCTGACGATCCTGCCCTGTTCGTGGGCCGGTGAGGCGGTGGCGTGCAACCGGGCTGATCCTGTGGGACGACGGGACACGATCGGAGGAGGGGCCGACGGTCGGGCAGTGTCGCATGCGTGCTCCCGCCGCCGCCATCCCCCGACCGCGCGCCCGCCACGCGCGGCGGGCGTCGGAGCCGCGCGTCAGACGATGCACAACAAGTCGGTGTGGTGCAGGCGGTCCGCCCCGTCGGCGCCGAGGATCTGGTCGTAGCGGGCCTCGAGCGCCGCGCCATCGACAGGCGGGAGCGTCTGCCATCCCGGGACGCCGATATCGTGGATCGACCGGCAGCCGGCGAGGAACTGGAACAGCCGCGCCCGGCCCCCCGCACGCTCCAGGCCGTAGGGCCAGAACTCGAGGACGAACGCCGGCCGACGATCGCGCGCGAGGATGGCCCGCGCTCCCGCCATGACGTGCCCCTCGTGCCCCTGGACGTCGATCCACACGAGCGTGCCGTCGTCGAACGACGTGTGCGACAGCCCCTCGAGGGCGTCGAGCGTGGTGGCGCGCACCGACCGCGTCTCGCGGCGCGATTCGCCGTAGGCATCGTCCGCCGCCGCACCGCTCGCCGTGGCGACGCGAACGCGATGGTCGCCGTAATTGTCGGGCGAACGCTCGCACATGACCTCCCCGACGCCGTCGGAGCAGGCGAGGTTCCACAGCTGCACCCGTGCGGCATGGCCGTTGAGGGCGGCGTTGGCGACGAGCAGACGGTGGTTCGCCTCGTCCATCTCGACGCCGATGGCGCGGGGAAACAGCCCCTCGGCGAGCGATTGCAGGACGTGCACGCCGATGTTCGCGCCGACGTCCACGAACAGCCCCGGCCGGAACCGCCGCTGCACGCGGAGGAACTCGACCACGTCGCGGACGGCATGCTCGTGCCACGCGCCGTGCCGGCAGAGGTGTCCGGCGACGACGTCGTCGGCGCGATCGACGACCATCGTGCCATGGTCGGTGTCGACGAGTGTCAGCTGCCGGCGGCCGCCTCCCGCATCGCCGAACAGCGATCGGCGCGGCGTGTTGCGGCTCAGCGCCGGGATGCCGATCGCGGCATCGGCCTCGAGGAAACTCGCCGCGATCAAGCCGTCACCGCTGAACGATTCGGCGACGGTGTGCTCGCAGAGGATCGTGGCCCCCGCCTCCTCGAGCAGGCGCACGCAGTCGCCATGCGTGGTGGCGGAACCGCTGATCGAGACGTGGTGCGTGGAGACGACCACGAAGCGCACCAGGCCGTCGCGCGCCGCCCGGGAGATCGAGGCGAGGAACGGCAGTTCCGCCCCTTGGCAATCGACGTGGAGCATCTCGACCGCCGGCCGGCCGAGCAGGTCGAGCAGGCTCTCGAGCGAATGGGACGGGAGCGTCGTCGTGGTGCCGTCGGATTCGAGCCGGAAGGGGATGGCGTCGGCCGCCGCGCCGACCGCCGCCTGGATCCAGGTCGCCGTTCGACCATTGAGGGCGAGGTTGCGTCGTCCGATCGCCATGTTGTGCTCGTCCGGCTCGACGCACACGGCACGCGCGCCGGACACCGCCCCGAGCCACCAATTCGTGTAGTACGCCCAGTAGGCGCCGACCTCGATCAACAGCGTGCCCGGCCGGCATGCCCCGAGCAGGTGATGGAACACCAGTTCTTCCTGCGGTTCGTGGTGTCCGCGGAGCCGGGTGATGATCTCGGTCATCCACGGGCCGCAGTAGCCGTCGGCGACGACGAGCGATCCCTCGTGCATCACCTGCACGCGCTGCCCGTCGCGCCGGACCACCGCGCCGGCGCGTGGTACCTTCGGGATCGGATCGGAATCGCGGCACCCGGCGGTCATGGCGATCCGCCGCGTCTGCTGAACGCGGCGGTGCCCGGTGAGCAGCGTCCGCAGTCGATCCCGCCCGCGGCCGATCCAGTGCGTGTCGTCCATGCGCGATCCGCTCCCTTGGGTCGCCGGCTCGTGGCGACGCCGCCGTCACGCGGGGTGCCGAGGTCCGGGGACGGTCGGGGGACTATCGCCGGCCGCCGCCG
The DNA here is from genome assembly GCA_046086245.1 of Planctomycetaceae bacterium. Taxonomy (GTDB): domain Bacteria; phylum Planctomycetota; class Planctomycetia; order Pirellulales; family UBA1268; genus F1-20-MAGs016. The sequence goes on from JBJSXB010000235.1 coordinate 5,058, forward strand.
ATCCGCACGAGCGCGACGGTCGGCCGACGCCGGCGTGGTGGAGGAACGTGACCGCGGCGAACGTGGCGGTGGCGTAGAGAAAATAGAGCCAGTGGAGCAGGAAGCAACCGGCCGCGAACCCCGCTCCGCCCCGGGAGCGGCACAGCCAGTAGAAGCCACGATTGAGCACGAGCAAGCCGATCAGGCAGGCGGCCGCCGGCACGAGCGCCCAGGGGAGCACCGGAGCCACGGCCGTGGCGAGCACCGCGACGACGGCGCACCCGCCGCTCAAGCGGGAGCGGGTGTCGAGGTTGAGCCGCTTGGGCACCGTGCCGGAGGCGAGCATGTGGCGCGTCCAGGGCACGGCGCGGCGGAAGACGTCGGTGTGGATCATCGACCGCAGCGTCCACCGCTTGTGGTGGGTGCAGGCGATGGCGGGGTCGAGCAGGATCTTGCCCCCCGCGGCTCTCGCGCGCGAGCCCAGTTCGATGTCTTCGATCGAGGGCACGCGGTAGGCCGGGTCGAATCCACCGAGGTCGAGGAACCGGCTGGTGCGCATCGCCCCGCAGCCGGCCCAGAACGTGTCGGCGGGGCCGGCGTGGCGGACGTGCGTATGGTGGTGGAGAAGATTGCGGAACCGGCTCACGAGGCCGGGGGCCGCCGGCGCATCGTCGTAGGCCCCGAACACGGCGCAGAGATCGGGGTCGGCGGCGAATGCCCGCCGGACGCGCCGGAGCACGTCGGTGGCCACTTCGACGTCGGCATCGACGAACAGGAGGACGTCGCCGTGGGCCGCTTCGGCGCCGAGGTTGCGTGCGGCGGCCGGACCGAGCGTGCGGCCGGTGGCCAGCAGCGTGGCGCCCGATTCGGCGAGCCATGGCGGCGGCGCCGGCGACTGGCCGTCGAAGACGACGATCCATTGGTCTCCATCGGCGGCACCGGGATTTCGCAGCGACGCGCGCACCCGTCGGGCGCAGC